>NZ_SZZM01000004.1:0-300000 GCF_005281615.1 Rhodoligotrophos defluvii
CGACCGCCTGCGCCGCCGCCATTCGCGCCGCCGGCCCCGCCAAGGCCGCCGCCGCTGCCTGCGCCGCCGGCGCCGCCGGTCAACAAATTGGTCCCAGTCGCGTCGCTGCCATTCGCGAATGTCCCGGCACCGCCCGTACCGCGGGTCGAGCCCGGGCTTTCACCCCCAACGCCGCCTTCAGCAATGCCGCTACTGGCCCCAGTTCCGCCATTGCCCGGACCAGAGCTCGCCGCGTGCCCACCGGTGCCGCCAGCGCTCTGGGACGTGCCCGTGCTGGCTCCGCCGCCCCCGCCGCCGGCGCCAGCGATCGCCAAAGCGGTCGATCCGCGGAAAACGGCCGAATACCCGCCCCCGCCCCCGCCACCTCCGTTCGCCGCGCCAGCTCCGCCGCCGCCACCGACGAGCACCGCAAGGTCTTCCCCGGCCGTCACCGCGATGTCGCACACCAGGAACGCCCCGTTGCCACCCCGACCGCTGTCGGCCGACCCGGAAGTGGTCCCCCCGGAGCCGCCACCGGCCCCTTGCACCTTGACCCGGATCGATGTCACCCCGGCCGGCACCGTGAACGTGCCGCTTGATGTGAACGGCACGAGCACATCCTCGACAACGATTGCTTCGGCGTTCCCGGTGCCCACGAATTCGACCGCCCCAGCCCCTTCGCCCACCGCAATCAGCTTCCCGGCCGCCTGGGACTGGAACTCGACCGCCCCGGCGCCGCTCGCCCCGGCGATTTTGAGCGCATTGGCGACCGCGCTGAACTCGACCACACCGTGGCCGTCGCCGTATTCGATCCCTGCCGGCGAAATCTTGTCCGCAACGCCAACTCCGACGAATTCGACCGCCCCGGAAGCGCTCGCGGGGAACAGACAATTCGAATTCGCTGCCGCGGAGAACTCCACTGCCGCCGCGGAAGACCCAAACCGGATCAAACGGCCGATGCTCTGGCTGTCGAACTCGATAAACGCCTGGGCAGACGCGGTTTTGACCTGCGGGGGCCCGGCCGTGTCGAGATAGAGCTCGATTCCGCTCGCGAGGCCCGACCTCATATCGCCCCCTTGAGGTTGACCCAGCTCGAGCCGTTGTAGCCTTCGAACTCATTGCTCGACGTGTTGAAGCGGATCATGCCCCGCTGAGCAGGGCTCGGCCGCTGGCCGGTCGTCCCGACGGGGATTTTCCATGCACTTGTGGCCGCGGCGGTTAGCGCCGGCAGCGAGCTAGCATTCTGCTGAGCCATGTCGCCCAGGCCGATCACATCGCCAGGCACGTGGGTGTGGCCGATAGGCGATTTTCCGATCTCGAGCGCCGTGATGTCGCCCTCCGCGGTGGTGACCCGGGTGCTCAGAGCGTTGATCTGCTCCTGAAGCGGGTTTTCCTCGTCCCCCTGGAGCACCTGATATATCTCGTCGATCGCCGCTTGGACGGTGGTCGAGGACAATCCGCTGACGGAATTGCTGTAGGAGACCAGATTGGCGCTCGTGGCGTTCAGCTCCGACACCAAAGCGATCGTCCGCACCTCGACATTGTCGGTCCCGGCGCTCGGAGCGACGTCGAAAATGATCTGGGTGCCGTTTATCGAGTAAGCACCGACCGGCTGGATTTGCCCGTTGACGATCGCGATCACGTTTTCGGCCGCCGCGGGCGCGAAAGTCAGGTCGAAAGTGGTTTGGACGCCATCGCCGTCGAAGGTCAGCGAGGTGAGGGTGGCGGGAACATCGTTTAGCACGAACTGCGAGAAGTTCGCGATGAGCTCCCATCTGCCGTCGGTCAGATCGGCAACGAAATCGGCGCCGGAGACGTGCGCGACGATGCACCGGTAGAAGCTGCCGGCGTAATAGACCGTGCTCGAGGTGGTGTAAGATACCCCGGTGGCCCAGGCGGTGGGCGCATCGAACCCGATCGAGATGTCCGCCTTGAGCTGGTCGCGGCCGACGCTGGCGTTCACGAGCGCCCCATCGTCCCGCTGAATGAGCTTCAGGTTGGCCAGCGTCTCGTCGATCGTGCGCTTGACCGCGTTGAACTCGCCGTCGACTTTGTCGGCCGGCAGCGGAGTGTTCGGGTTTAGCCGCTGGAAGCTCTGGAATTGGTATTGGCGGTTGTAGGGTGTGGGTTGCGCCACGGTTCGAGGCCCATTCGTGAGCAGCTCAATACCGCTGGCGAGGCGGCCCTACGTCCGGCGTCGAAAATAGCGTGTTTTGTCTAGATGCTCAAGCGACAAAACGAAAAGGCCCGGCAGCGGGGGTTCTGCCGGGCCCTACACGTCAAGGGGAGGGAACAATGTCAAACGACACTGTCGAATTTGTCAAAATTGTCGGGCGATGTCAAGCGAGAAAAAGCCCCGCGGTCGGATGGGGGCTGTGGCCGCGGGGCCAGTGTGAACGCAGGTCTGCCCGATCTGTACCGTTATGCCCACGAGACGCAGGGAATGCAGATCGTGGGTCGGTTCGGCACCTCCCCAATTCGGACATTAAGGCGACAATAGGGCAATCGGGGAGGGTGTCAACATCACACGGACATTTTGATTTCACCAAAAATTTCTCGGACCGGCACCCGGGCCTTGCGCGCCGCGCCCCCACCCCCCGGGCGGGGGGGGTGGGGGACCGACCCTCCCTCATGCTCGAGCGCGGCAAGCCGCACCAATCGGCGCCAAGCGTCTTGCATAGACAGTTAAGTGTCAAGCAAATCAATGACTTTGGTATCATCGCCTGGCGTGTTTGGCGCGAGGGTGATGGTTTTGGCCCTGTTGCCGAGCTCTTGCTCGAGCCGTCCGATCGCCTCTCGCAACTCGTCACTACTCAGTTCATCCAGCCGCTTTTCGCCGAGCGGCTGGCCGCTCTCACGGCCGCGCGGCGCTATGAACCCGGCTCGATCGGCGAGCGCCTTAGCGGCTTCCAAGCGCAACCTCGACCCAGCACCTTTGAACGGTCCTTTCGGGTCGGCTCGCGCCAAGTCGTACATAAGCTGAATCGAGTAAGGCCCGATCTCGGCCGCGAGGCGAGCGCGGACGGCCTCATAGATGGCGCTTTGCACGGCCGGATGGCGCGTCAAAATCCATGCCGAACGAGCTGGATCTGCATAACCCGCCTTGGCTGCAGCAGCTGCCGGCGGAACGCCATGCGCGACTTCACGCGCGTAGGTCAGTTGCTTTTCCGTGAGACCGTCTACAGACGGCAAAGTCATTGATTTTCCTCAACTTCTGCACGCCAGTCTTGGCCGAAACTGTCATTATCTGTCCAAAATGTCCAATTGTGATGTTGACAAACGTCAAAAGTGTCGTACAGTGTCAACATCACAACTCGACAAAGAACCTCAGCGATCCGGGGTTCCCTGCAGAAGGAGATGGGGATGAGCACAGCGCAGATCATAGAAGACCGTTTGCCGCTAGTCCGGCACCTGAAGGCCGGCGCCCACAGTCCGAACGACGAAGGTTCGTGGTGCGCCATGGAAGCGGTCGCTTACGTTGCCGGCGAGCCATGGTCTGACAGCCCGCAGTGTGCCTGCCCTGTCATATCGGCCTTCATGCGTTCATGGAACGACAGTCTTCCTGATGATGAGCGCGATATGCTCCTGCTTCCGCTCATTCCAAAGCTCGTTGGCACGCGGAAAGACAAAGCTACCGAAGAACGTCGGGCGCTTATGGCTGCGGACTGGCTCGTCCGTGTTCATACACCGGAATGGTTGCGCCTCGCTGGTCTCACTGCACAAGCCGAGACATTGGAGTCGTTGCCTGAAATCACTTCGATGGCGCAGGTTCCGAGTATCCGAGGGCCGATCGAAGCGGTTCGAAAAGATGCGGCCGTCGCTAGGGCCGCCGCTATGGCCGCCGCTTGGGCCGTCGCTGGGGCCGCCGCTGAGGACGCCGCTAGGGCCGCCGCTATGGCCGCCGCTAGGGCCGCCGCTATGGCCGCCGCTTGGGCCGCCGCTTGGGCCGCCGCTTGGGCCGTCGCTATGGCCGTCGCTGGGGCCGCCGCTAGGGCCGCCGCTATGGCCGCCGCTTGGGCCGTCGCTGGGGCCGCCGCTGAGGACGCCTCTAGGGCCGCCGCTATGGCCGCCGCTAGGGACAAGCTCGAACCTACGAAGAAGAAGCTGCAAGCGTCAGCGGTTCTGCTGATCGAACGCATGATCGCAGCCTGATAGGAGCATGGGGGATGAGCGGACATACGCTGGATAGCGGTTGCTAGGTATTGTGTAAACCCAACCCGCAGACAAGCCCCAGCGATCCGGGGTCCTGCAGAAGGAGATGGGGATGAGCAAGGTAGCAACGATCGTCGGCACGGCCGGCATGTGCAGCGATGACGGTCGGTTCGCGGACTATTCCGAGGTGATGCAAGAGACGGCATAGCCACGCCCACAGTGTCCAATATGTCATGATCGAGGGAACACCAATGGACAAGCGAACGCCCGGTCAGGTCGCGTATGAGGCCGATCTAGCAGCGGAACCGCTCTACAACGACAGAACGCGCCGTAAGACCTGGAATGAGCTCGGCGAACTTGAGCGCTGGTCATGGGAGCGGAACCCCACAGCTCGCGCCCAAACTGCCCGAAATGACCTAAGGGGGGAACGACAAATGCAAGTGATCAAACAATTCGCTGACTGCGCCGTGCTCCAGTTGGAGCCAGGAAACTACATGGTGCTATCGAGCAACAATATCGTGCTGAAGCACACAACCTCGATAGCGCGCGCCTATAGATACGCGGAATGGTTCCAAGGTGTTCGGCGCGCCCGCAGTGTCCAAAGTGACGCAAAGGAAGCTCGACAATGCCGACAATCCGTACACGAAATACAACCAAAGCCTGGAGGCCGGCACCATGACTAAAATTGTACGATCGATAAGGTTCCGGACAGCTGAGGAGCTCTGTGAGGCTCTAGGTGAACTAATCAACTCAGTGCCAGCTGTCCGATACATCTACGGCCATGGCTTTCGCTACCACGGCTTAGTCCAACTAGCTCAGCGACGCCCGTACGACGGCCAGTTGATCTACGACATACACATCCTTGAGGACCCGGACGACAAGGAAGACTGTGTCCCGGAGCCCAAACCCAAGTCGAAGCGTCCGAGGCGAGATCGGCGCAGATAGGCGCCGCTAAGCACGCCTGGAGTGTCCAAAATGTCACAACATGTCAGAGAGCACCATCATGCCGCGTTTCATCTCCCTGTGGCTCGGCCTCGCGTTCATCGCCGCCGGCACCGCGCTAATCGCCGCCCTGTTCCTTCTGTAAAGGCGGCAATCATTCAGCAACTCATCGTGGCAAGCGGCCTCATCGCAGCAACGCTGCTCGTGCTGCTCGCCACTTTCATCGGGGGAATGTGATGAACCGGTACCTCAACGCGTGGGTATGGCGCACGGACAAGGGCTTCTTTTGGATGGATGACGAGCCCTATTCGATACCAAACGGCCCGTTTGCAACCGAGATGGAAGCCATCGACGATTGCCGCATGTGGTGCAACCCTGGCAGCTGGGTTTTCATGCCGCCGCCATCTGTGGTTTACCCGGCAATGAAAGACCAGCCGGAGAACTGGGGAAACTCAAATGCTAAACATTGACCAGGATCGCTTCGAGCTAGGCGCGCGGAAAACAGCAAAAGGCGAGTATTTCCCTCTTTGCTTCGATCGGAAAACAAGGACTAATGTGCCTTGGAACCTCCCCCAACGCACCAAACGTGGTGCACTAGAACTAGCCGCCGCTCTCGCCTCTCAGGTTCTCCGCAATGAGGCGCGCCAATGATCACGCTGATTGTGATCGCCTTTCGATCGGCCTGCGCTGTGCTTGTGCTCGGGCTGATCGTTCGGGCTGTGGTGGGCTAGTCGCAGGGCCAGCTCAAAGCAAACGCAGCAATTACTATCCCTGTAAAGTCTTCGTTGAGGATTGAAGGCTCGGAATCCATGAAACGAACAACCACTTTCGCTAGTTGCCCTGCTGTCACCGAGGACGGTATGCATGAGCGGACTCGCCCAGACAATCTACGACCTTCTCTGGCCCATGTCATCAAAACGCCATAGCACTCACCTGCGCGAAATGAATTCGCAGCCTGCGGCCAAAACGCTGTGACAGCCAATAATCGACAGCCCTCTAGCACCTCGTTACCGGTCGATGCCTTTGCAGAGGTAAACGCAAGCCCCATAACAATAAGCGCGAAGATTAAACGCCGCATCGTCAACACCCCCTATGTGTGATGTTGACAGGCTCCTATATCTGTGTAAAGTGGCTTTCAAGGTCTCGAAAACCTTCAAAGCCGATGGCGGTCAGCAGCAACCCGAAGATCTGCTATCCAGCCAAAACAGTTAGTCCAGGGTCCGCATGTGCATGTCCAGGGCGCAAGCCTAAAGACATGTGGGACACGACCATCGGCGTGTTTTCGAGCCCTGGGCGCCTGTTGCTCGAAACAGCATGCGCTCCCTCTCAAACCGATGGAGCCATTTCCCATGTCCAAAACCATCTACAAGACCGTCCGCACGACCACGACGACCGCCCGCAAGATCGCGCCAAAGAAACCAGCTCCCAAACCCGCAAACGACAACCCGCCAGTAACGCCGACGCCTCAGCCCCTCGTTCGAATCACCGGACCGCTCTACGAGATCACGGTATTCGAAAACTGCTCGATCATCGCCGGCACATTCCCACCGGAGATCGGCAAGACCTTCATCTCGGCGTGGCTCGCGTATCAAACCGATGTAGTTTCGCAGAGTGAAACGGCCTAAAAACGGCCTCAGAGGGGCCGTAGAGCGCAATCATGCGTTCTCCGGCCCATCACACATGCCCAACGCACGAAGCCACTCCTGGCGCTCCGCAAGTGCCCTGGCGGCGATCCTATAGACATACCTCGGCTCGTATTGCTGATTGGAGTGCCTACGGGGGTCGAAGTCCGCATTGAACGCCCGTTCCAGGTAACCGCGATCGAAAAGCTTCTGCTTGACCCAGATGCGCACCGACTTCTTCGCGTAGCCTTGCATCATGGGGTAGAGATCGGTCACGCCATACCACTGGCCCGGCTCCATCCGCGTGACCAACAGCTGCCAGCCCGGCAAAGGTCCCGCCGGCTCGGTGATCGTTCGCCCACGTTCGAGGTAGCGCAGCGCCGATCGCCTTCGACGCGCTTCCGCCTGCCGCTGACGCCGCCGCTGCTCGATGGGGTCGTCTGGCCCACGACGCTTGCGCGGCTTCTGTCGCCGCGGCTGCATCTTGATCAGCCGTTCGAGGATGGAAGACCCAGCGCACCCTGTCACTGCAGCGCTCCGTCGATATCAAACGAGATGCGCTTGCGGTATTCCTCGATGTTCAAGAACGCTCGATGCGCGTCTTGCGGGTCTATTCCGTCCCGTACAACACAAGTGTGGAACGCGATGAACATGAGCGCGATCTGCATCTCCTTCGAGTGCCCGTGGAACTCTCGGTAGCAGCACCCACCCGTCATCAAAAACTTCTCGGACCATCCATTTTCATCAGGCCAAGGCCCGACCTCGATAGAACCCGCCGGCGCTTCTCCATCCTCTGGATCACTCTCGGCCCAGCGAGGCTGCCAGGCGACCAACCATCCCGTAAGCGGCAACTTCAACATCGCGGTTCACTCCTTCCTCATCGCGGCCCGGCCGCGGCTACAACCTTTTGTCAACATCACAAGCGAGACCCGGGGTTGGCGCCGTAAGGGGGAGCTTGCGCGCTTTGCGACAAGCGCAAGCGCACCCCTTATAGGGTGGTCTCATAGTCTCAAAAGCAAACCCTTGATAAGCCAACGTTTTCTCCGTTCGAGACAACAGCCCTAGAAAACACCCATGGTCTCAAATGGCGCGTTCCGGGTAAAGCGCTGAAATTACATGTCAACTTTCGTTCGAGACCGCGGTCTCATTCCTCGTTGTCTCATTGTTTTCCAACTTTACGAGACACACGTGACGCCCTCTTTTGCCTTGTACGAATTGATCGTCAGTCAGCTTGTAAACATCACAAATCTCTTTCGCACCGGGGTGTGTGAACGCCCGTACGATCTGCCTCCGGAGGTTCACGGGCTTCCTGTCGGCATACATCGGATCGATCTCAATCATCTCTTTCGCGAGGTCCGCGACGGTGATCAGGTCCCTTCCATCGGCGATATCGACAGCGTCTTTTATGACGCGCGCCACAGCTTGCTCCGCCTTATCCGGGCCTCTAGCCATCTCGACCGGGACAACCATGCCGATTTCCTCCTGGCTGGAGGCCAGCATCACGCCCGTACGCTTGTAGAAGAGCGTGCCTTTGCCTGGGACCGTCAGGTTGTTCTTGCCGCCGTCGAAGCGGAGGTACCGCCAACGCTCGTCCTCCGGCACCCCGTAGTCCTGGGCCATCTTCTCGCTCATGGAAACGAGGGTCGCGTGCATGCGCACGAAGCCCGTCACGGCGCTCGCTCCACGGCCGGAATCGATATTGCCGGCGTGGCCGTCAGACTCGCCTGCAGGCGGCTTTCGGGTGTGGTGTGCGAAGCAGATCGCGCATCTCTCCTGGGCCGCGATCGATGTGAGAATATCCCCGACCTGGTCCATTTGGTTGTTGTCGTTCTCGTTGCACTGATGCGTCTTGATCAGCGGGTCGATGAACACGACGCCGATCTTATGCTTGTGAATGTATGCTTGCAGCGCCGCTGCATGCTCGGTGGGCCTTACGGTGCGCCCGTCCGGGCCAAGTTTGGCCAGCACCATTCGGTTGCCGACGCCGGAACGCAGCCTGAGCCCGGGCCTCCCGTCTATCCGCAGATCATCCCACGTGAGTTCGTAATACTGCATGATGGCGGCGAACCGCCGGCGCAGTTCCTTCAGGTCGTCCTCTTGGTTCCAGAACAGCACTGGGGTTCGCTCGACAACCTTCATGCCGGCGATGTCGGATCGGCCGGCTGCCAGGCCAACGGCCATGGCCATCTCGAGCGTGGTCTTGCCCACCCCGGGCGCGGCAACGATCTCGGCGACGAATTCCTTGGCCAGGAAGCCATCGAGTATCCATTCACGCCGCGGGATCTCGGCGGGGTCGAACTCTTCGTTCTCATCCTGGATCTCCAGCCCAAGCCGGCGCATTGTGTCTTCGATCGATTCGGGGGTGGGCTCGGTTAAATCGATGGCATCGGTATTACCGACATCCAACTCGACCGGGCCGAATTCCTCGCTGGCCGGGACCGTATCAACCCGCACCCACGCCCGACGCAGTTGACGCTCCGCGTCGTGCTCGGCGCGCTCCTGCAGGTCGATATGCTCCCAGGTCCAAGCCAGCTGGGCGTATTCGAGCACATCGAACCCCGCCTTGCGCATGAGCATGGCGAATTGCCAGAGGTAGCCGCTGTTCGATTGGTCGTGGCCGAGTGGCTCGCCGCCCCATAAGCGGCGCAGTGGGTCGTTGCGCTTCAGTTCGCGTTCGAACTTGTTGCGGAGCACGTCCGGCAGCTCGTCATATTCCAGCTGCGCCACGACCTGGGCCATGTCGATATCCGGCAAGCCCGCTTCGGCCTTGTGCTCGGGTCGCACCGGCGGCAGCCAGATCGAAAGCGTCTGGTCGTCATAGACATCGTCGCTGCTGGCCAGAACCGATGCGACCGTCGTGGTTCTGCCGCGGGCGATCTTTTTGGCCGTCGGGAGGTTGATCGTGAACGGCAGCCGGAGCACCCGGTTGATGTCCCAGGCTGGGTCACCAGTGAGCTTGAGCCGGATGGCGTTGCCCTGGGCCTCCGCCCATTGGGCCCAGTCCTTGGCTGGCAGCTTGGTTGCTAGCCGCCAGATCGGCTGATAGCCGGCGCCGCTATCGACAATGATCGATGGCGGGGCGATCAGGTCATTCTGCAGCTCTCTCATGAGATCGAGCAGCCGTTGTCGCTCTTGCTCGAGCTGGGCTGCGTCGCCACTCGGGTCCACGTCAGCGTATAAACAGCGGATGTTCGCTATCTCGGATTTCAGCAGCTTGGTGTGGCGGGCGTGTGGTTTGGGCTCGTTGGCGCTGTAATAGATGTTGCGCTTGCCGAGCCATTTCTTGATCCATGCCGCGATTTGATCCCACGAGTTCGGCGGGAAGGTGCGGCCGATCACGCGGTCGATTCGGTTGCCCTCGTCCGGGTCGATCGCAACGAGGTTGTGCCACCCGGTCGGGTCGAGCAGCTTGAGGTGGGCGACCGCTTTGGTGACGCTGGGCGGCTCCTCGAACGGCGGGAGGTCTGTCATTTGATGTGTCCGTTTGGCATTGACGCCACTGAGCGGGGCGCTGTTCCGTGCGCCGCCGGGCCTTTGGGATATGCAGCCATACCGGCCCTCGTTTGTCGAGAAGATCTTGCGACGTATATAGACAAATTGGACACGGTAGGCGTGCGTGAACGCCTCCCGGGTTGGGCCCGCTATTGACACGTTGCTCTTAGTGTTCTCATTCTGTTCCCATGAAGAAGATCAAGGGACAGATCCGCTTTTCCGACATGCGCCGGGGGGAAGTCCTCGGCAAGTGCCTGCTGTGTGGGCACGTCGCGGAGATCGACATCAGCCAGTTCCCGCCTGGCGATAGATTGGTCCGTCACGAGTATCTGGCGTGCTCTGCCTGCGGGGTGAAGGACGCGGTCTATTTTCAGGTCACCCGGCTGCCGGATCTGGGGGAGTAGCGCAAACCTCATCCCTTCGGGCCTCTATGAGGCGGGCGATGCCTTCGGCATTCAGCTCTCCATGTCCATTGCGGGCGATCCTGGCGCACTCGCTGTAGATCGCCCTGCGTATTCCCTTCATGACCTCTAGAATGTCACTGCGATCCTGCCGCAGCTCCCCCACCGTCTTATCCCTCTCCACCAGCACGGCCTCTCGTATGGTGCGCTCTGCCTCAAGCTCGGCAATGCGCTTGCGCAGGCTGGCGAGGGCCTCGGCTGCGTCATAGCAATGATTGGCGCCGTAGGTGCGATGCTTTGCTAACTCACGCAACCGCTGCTCCAGCCGTTCGATCTCTGCTAGGTCAGTCATGGACGGGCTCGATCTCGATATTGATGCGCTGGGTTTTGTTCTTGGGATCCAGGCTCGGGGCAGCGAACACTACCCGCTTCACCACATACGGCTCGGGTGGCTCCCTGAGCATCACCTCATCACCGACGCGCGGGATTATAAGCCAGAAACGGACGGCGATTTCCTGGCCGTCTAAGAAAAAATAGACGCGCACTCTGTCTGCCATCACCCCTCCTCCTTACCGGCGAGGGCGGCGCGGCCGGCGTCGATCTCGGCGCAGCGCCCGGCAAACACCCCGTCGTTGTAGGCATGCCACATGTCGTTGGCCGCGCGCAGGGCGGATATTCTGCGCCAGAACCGTTGCCTAGCTGCCTGCCATGCCGTGGCGCCGTTGGCTGGATCGGCCCGGCCGTCCTGATAGGACCACCAAATTTCGACGCGCCATCCGGCCCGTTTGACATAATAAATCCGGCCGGTCATGGCTTGCCTCCATTGGCGAGGGTGCGGATAGCGCGGGAGATCCCGTTCGCCACGGCCACAGCTGTCCTGAGTTCTTGCGCTGTCATTTCCCCGCAGCGCAGTAGCAGTTCCTGATGCCTGCCCCACTGGTCTGCTGCCTCCGCCGCCTCCTCCAGCGCCTCGCGCCGGATCTGCTCCCGCGCCCGGTCATCGGCTGGGGCGGGGTGGGCGTAGAGCTGCCACCCGCTCGGCACAGCCTGGTCCGGCTTGGATGCCGTGAGGGCTTCGATTGCGTCGGCCGCGCGGTCCATGAGCTCATCGGCAAATTCATAGAGTCCGAATGACGGTATCGCCGCCAAGCCTTCACGCAACTCCCGAATAAGCTCTTTATAGGCGCCTTCTGCTACCGGCCCGCTCGGCTGCGGGGCCGGGTGAAGGTATAGCTTGGTCCCCACGGGCACCTTCGCTGCTTCAAAACAGGCCATAGTGAAGCCTGAAGTGCCAGCCATCCCTCCGACTACGCCGACCGGCTCCTGCGCCGCTGGTGGTTGTGGGGCGGCGGCGAGGGCAGCAGTTAAAATCTCGTGCATCGCCCCATTGCTTGGGCTCACCTCCGGCCGCCCTTCAATGAATTTCTCGCGGGCAGCTTTGATCATCTCCTGCGTGGGAGAGACCGGCACAAGACGCCACTCCGTCATGGCTTCACCTCGATTGCTGAGAGGATGCGCTGGGCATAGTCGGCCTGGGCTGCTGCTTTGGCCTCGTCGTCACTTTCGCATAAGTGAGAACCGGTCCCTCGATTAACACCGTCGCCTTCCAGCCACCATTGCCGTTCGATCACAACGTACTCGCCTGCTACAGACTTCGCAGTCCAGCAATCCTTACTAGCTCTGATACCGTCCCCGCGATGCCACTCCAGCGGCTTGACCTTCACCGCCCCGCCGCCCCGGTGAGCCTCATAGGTAGAGATGGCGGCACGAACGGCTGTGATAGGGTCTATGCCGTCAGCATCAAAGTATGCATCCAACGCCGCCTCAATCACCGCCTCCCGTCCCGCGTCGGGCCAAGGTGACGGCTCACTCATCAGCCGCCTTAGCGCCTCATTCGGAGGAGGCGGATTGTCCAAGATCTCCACGAGATCGTCGTAAGCGGCGTCATCCTTCCGGCGCTCTGCGGCCTCGCACTTCGAGCAGTAGTAAGGCGAAGGCGGTAACCCACGATCGAAACCGTTATCAGCTTCACCACCGCAATTTGGGCACTTGGTAAGATCAGGCTCTCGACGGGATCGGCGGCGCTCTGCGGCCTCGCGGAGGGCGGTGGCAGCATCGTAAGCCGCATTCTGGATCCAATCGACCGGGCACGCCCCTCGAAAGAATGGCTCATATGGTGCGGTCTCGTCGGTCCAGTCTCCAGTGTGGTGGTACGCTTTCCCGGCGCAGGCGACCGCCGATAAGATGCGATCAATTGCTTGAACGCCGGTCGAGGTGAAGCCGTAGTAGTAGGCGTCCATCCTCATCGGCCGCTCGAACTCCTCAGCGCTCGGCCCATTGGCGTTGCCGTCGGTCTGCTCGTCTACCATCCCGCCCTCCGTCAAAAATGTCGTATATTGTGTCGTGTGAATTTGACAAATAAGACTTGCATCATCGTTAGCGATCTGTCAACTTGTCGTTAATCGGCGGGTCGAGGAAGGTTGATCTGTCGAACGCAACGGGACAGATTCGACGACGATGGCAACGGAGATCAATCATGGATCGCACGGAAACGCTGGAGCGGGCCAAAGCGGCTGTCTGCGACCGGCCAGGGGTTTATGGGGCACCAGAGAATAATTTCAACCGCATTGCACGGCTTTGGACCGCTCACCTTCTGAACGCATACGCGCCGGACAGCAGCTCCCAGCTGCTGATCCCACACCTTAGGGCGGCCGACGTTGCCGTCATGATGGGCCTGGTCAAGGTGGCCCGGCTCGAGGATAAGCCCGACCACGCCGACAGCTGGGTCGACCTTGCTGGATACGCCGCTTGCGGCGCAGAGGTGACATACGCGACAGGTGCGCCCGACGTGTCCGAAATGTCGCAAACGTCGGGTGAAACGTCGCAACGGCGCGGGTTGAAGGTGGGCGATGTGGTCCGCCTCCATTCCGCGCCGCGGCATTTCTGGAAGCTCCAGGACCGGCTCGACGAGCTGGCGAAGATCGTCGCTGTCGACGAGCGTGGCAGCACCGTGCGCCTATCGTTCGAGGGCGACATAGACGACAGGGAGAATGATCTCTGGGCGCCGATGCATTGCGTGGATCTGGTGACCCGTGACCAGGCCGAGGACTGTTTCAATACAGAGATCGATCTGCAGGCGTTCTTGCGCAGTGTTAAGGATTTTGGGCCCCTCTGCAGGGCCGTCGAAGCTCTAAATCGCGGCGCATCCTACCTCAAATGACCGTCGTCCTCGCGCTCGACCTCGGCACGCTTTGCGGCTGGGCGTTGGGGGTCGTTGAAGGTGGCGATCGCGCCTTGTCATACGGCCAATGGAACTTGAAGGATGACCGGTTCAGCGGCGGCGGCATGCGCTTCGTGCGCTTCCGGGCCTATCTCGACAAGATGCTCGAGGGCTGCCCGATCGACCGGGTCTATTTCGAGGAGGTGCGGCGGCACCGGGGCGTCGATGCCGCCCACGCATACGGTGGTTACTTGGCAGTCCTCACCGAGTGGTGCGAATCAAACGCCGTTCCCTACGACAGCGTTCCCGTCGGGACCTGGAAAAGGTGGCTGACCGGCAAAGGCAACGCCAGCAAGCAGGACGTCATCGACATTCTCAAGATCATGGGCCACGACCCGAAGACCGAGGACGAGGCCGACGCGCTTGGGGTGTTGCTGTTCAAGATCAGCGGGAGGGCGTGATGTGCGTGTGGCTGCCCCAGACCGAAACTGAAGTGCAGCACGCTCGGGCCGTGGAGGAAGCTGCGCGGGAGAAGATCCGCGCGATGCAGTCCAAGGAGAGCCTGCACTCCCCGACTCACCTGACCGCCGCGGCCACTCGGGAGCAGTTGTTCGATGAGATTGAGCGGCTGCGGCAGAGAGATCACGCTCGGGACTACATCGTCGCTGCCGAGACCCTCGATAGGTTCGTAAAAGATATCGACGTTTGGTTTCGGGAACGCTTCCGGGCCATGGGTTTCTGGGGCCGGCTGCTTTTCATTCTTGGACTTAGGTGAACAACCCCAGCCTGGGGCCTCCACCCGCGGCCCAGAGAGGACAGGGCGGGCACAAACAAGGGCACGGAACGGTAGCCCAGGCCGGGGTCCACCGACAGGTGGATATGCATTGAGAGCCGCATTCCGTGCAAGTCCTCACTTAATTCGGGAGGTGTCTCATGAAACGCTCCATCTCCATACCCGACACCAAGGTCGTCTGCATCCTACGGGACGCCGATCGGTGGAAGATCTATGACGGCGTGCTCGTGATCATCAACCCGGACCATCCCCCGCGGGTGGTCGACCTGAACACGGGCGAAGAGCGGGAGTTGCGGGTATGACCAGCCTGTTCCCATACCAGATCGATGGCGCCAACTGGCTCGCCGGCAAGCGCGCCGCGCTGCTGGCGGACGACATGGGGCTTGGCAAGAGCGCCCAGGCGATCGCGGCGTGTGATGCGGTTGGCGATGACGGGCGGGTCATGGTCGTCTGCCCGGCTTCCTTGGTCGAGAACTGGAAGCGCGAGTTCGACAAGTTCGGGACCGGGCGCCCGATGCTGACGGTCATGTCTTACGACAGGGCCGCGCGCGGCGAGGCTCTGGCGCTTGCTGAGATGGCAGGCAAAATCGACGTCCTCATTATCGATGAAGCGCATTATGCCAAAAACCGCTCAGCCAAGCGCACCAAAGCGATCTACGGTCCCAAATGCGACGGCGTGGGCGGCCTCGTGGAGCGGGCGCGCCACGTCTTCCTGCTCACCGGCACGCCGGCGCCGAACAATGCGAGCGAGCTGTGGACGCACCTCCGAGCGCTGGCGCCGGAGCTGATCGAGAACCCGAAGCGACCCGGCAAACCCATGGCGTACTGGGACTTCGTGCAGCGCTACTGCAAGACCCGGGACAATGGCTTCGGGGTGCAGATCATCGGGTCGAAGAACCTCGCCGACCTGGGCGAGCGCATGAAACCGTTCTACCTGCGCCGGCGCAAGGACGAGGTTCTGAAAGATCTGCCGCCGATCCGGTTCGACCAGATCTATCTGGAGGGCAAGGCGCCAGCCGAAGGCAGTGAAGCCAAGCGGATCGCCGAGGTGCTCGATAAGGAAGGCATCGAAGGGCTGCAGAAGATCGCACCCCATGTCGCGTCTCTGCGGCGGGTGACGGGGCTCGCCAAGATCGAGCCGGTGGTCGCCTGGGTGAAGGAATGGTTCGAGGGCGGCGGTTCGAAATTGGTGCTGTTTGCTCACCATAGGGAAGTCATTGAGCGGCTGCATGACGGGCTCGTGCAATTCCTCGACCCCGGGCCGGTGTTCGTGACCGGGAGCCAGGAGCAGGGGCTCCGGCAGTATGCGGTGGACGAGTTCCAGAACGACCCGAAGGTGAAGGTCTTCATCGGCCAGATTCAGGCGGCCGGCACCGGGTTGACGCTTACCGCGTCCAGCGATGTGCTGTTCGTCGAGAGCTCATGGGTTCCTTCGGACAATCAACAAGCGGCCATGCGCGTGCACCGCATCGGCCAGCGCAACGCCTGCACCGTGCGGTTCGCCACGCTGGCCGGGTCTATCGACGAGCAGATTCAAGCCGCGGTGGCACGCAAGACGGCCGACATCGCTCAACTTTTTGGCTAGAGTGTCCAAAATGTCCAAAATGACGCGCGAGAAAATAGACAAAGGGCTGGCGCTGTACGCCATGGGCGTGCCGGTGCGCCAGATCGCGAAGGAGCTCGACGTGAGCCACACCCTCGTGTGGCGCTACATCACCCCGGCCGGGCAGCGCTACATCCACCGGTACCGGAACGAGGACGAGAAGGCGAAGCACCGGATTGTCATGCGCACCCGGCGCGCGGTTCAGAAGCTGATGGAGGGTTGAGATGAAGAAGGTCGTAGTCGAGGAGTTGGAAGGCGGCTGGGTGCTGGATTGGCACGATCCGCGCAAGATCGAAGATTACTCGCGATGGCTCTACCTGGATAATCGGCCATCGACCAGCGGTCGCGAGATCTACACCGACAAGAAGAAGCTGTTGAAGCGCCTGACAGATTTTCTCTGAGGTAAACGCTTGCCTATGTTGTCAAAAATGTCATGAAGTGTCGAAAGGAAATCAGGACATGATCAGATTGGAAATCACCGGCGATTCGGTCGAGGAGTTCGGCAAGAAGGCGGCCGGCATGATCAGCATGCTGCAGGCCGGCCTCAATGCCCCGCTGCCGAAGGGCCGGGCTAAGAAGGCAGAGCCCCGACCCGAGGTGATTGATGCCGAGCCGATGGACCAGCCGAGGCTGCCGTTGAACGAACCGAAGCCCGAGCCCGAGGTCATCGAGGCCAAGGTCGAACCGGAGCCCGAGCCGACGCCGGAGCCGAAGGTCACGCAGATGGAGATCGCCCAGGCGGTCAAGGATGCGGTCGAGGCGGCCGGCGGCGGCAATGTCGGCGCGCAGAAGGTCAAGGCGGAAGTGTTCGAGCCCCTCGGGATCGTCGGCGTGAAGAGCTGCCCGCCTGAGCGCTACCCCGTGTTCCACCAGCGGCTTCTGGAGTTCATCGCCGCTCACAAGAAGGGGTGAGCTATGGCCAAGGGCACGGACGTCTACATCGCCGTCGGGTCCTACAACGAGGGCGGGCGCTACTTCGTGACGATTTCTCACTCGTCCGGGGATCCCCTCATCATGTCGCCTGAAGGAGCGCGATTGGTCGCAAAATCACTCCTTCAATGGGCTCGGCATGCCGACGAGAAGAATGTCACCTGCGCATGGCGCCAGGTGAAGCAATACATCGTGGAGTGGAAAGACCACGCTCAGGCCGTCGAAGAGGCGTCCTCGAAAGAGGAACCGCACTGGGAGGAGGTCAAGTCATGACCCTTGATGCAGCGAGGGAGGCGGGATGGCTCATCCAGGATATCGCTTGCTACAAGGAGTTTTTGGATGAGGGCGCCGAAAAGCTGTGCGCGAGATTGGAAGTCGAGCGCGAAGCCGGTCGGAGCTGGATTATTCTTTCTCCGAGCGTGGCTCGATCAGCCATTGAAGCCTTAATCAGCGAGGCGCGGGCGCGGCTCAAAGAGCTCGGTGTCGAGGTGCCGTCATGACACCAGAGCAGATTCGAAAGGCCAGCCCTAAGTTGGACCGGCTGCGCCGGGTTGAAGACATCAAACAGGCCGTTGCGTCGCGAGATGACGCCGAACTCAGAGTGCACGACAGGCTAGGTGCGACCCTCTTCTACCACACAGTGGAATTACCCGCACCGGTCGTTGTCACAATGCTAGATCGGTACCGTGAGCAACTCTTGGAGGAGCTGCGCGAGCTCGGTGTCGAGGTGCCGTCATGAACGCGCCTCACACCACCCGGGCCCACGCCAGGCTCAGCCCCAGCGCCGCCTACCGGTGGCTGGTGTGCCCCGGGTCGATCCGGCTCTCGGACGGCATCCCGGACAAGTCGAGCGTTTACGCCAACGAAGGCACCGCGGCGCACATGCTGGCCGAGCATTGCCTGCGGCACGGCTGGGACGCCGATCGATACCTCGACTGTGTGATCGACATCACGGCCGAGGGCAACGCGATGTTCGGCGATGCCGGCACCGAGAACGGCGACAACCGCTGGCTTGTCGACGAGGAAATGGTGCACAGCGTCCAGATCTACCTGGATCATTGCCGCAGCATCATCGCGCCGGCCGACGAGCTGGAGATCGAGTGCAAGCTCGACCTCACCCACGTGATCCCGGACGGCTTCGGCACCGGGGACACCTTGGTCTATCAGGTCGAGCAGAAGCACCTGCACGTCGTCGACCTGAAATATGGCGTCGGGGTCCCGGTCGACCCGCAGAACAACCCTCAGCTGCTCACCTACGCCGTGGGCGCGCTCAAGCGCTACCACAACCGCGAGGTCGAGAAGGTCACCTTGACCGTCGTTCAACCCCGCGCGCCGCACCGGGACGGGGAGGTGCGCAGCTGGGAAACCGATCCGGCGACGGTGGTCGAGTTCGAGGACGTGCTCCGCCGCGGAGCCCAGGACACAGCCCGGGACGACGCGCCGCTGGTGCCGGGCGATCACTGCAAGTTCTGCAAGGCGGCGGCCGTTTGCCCGGCGCTGCGTGACAAGGCGCTGGAGATCGCCAGGGCCGAGTTTATCCCGGATGAACAGGGCTACCCTGTGGTCCCGTCGCCGGTTCAGCTCGACCGGGACGAGCTCGCACATATCCTGAGCGAGGCCGAGATCCTCGAGGGCTGGGTCAAGCGGGTGAAGGAGTTCGCCCACCAGCAGGCACTCGCCGGCAACCTGCCGACCGGTTTCAAGCTGGTTCAGAAGCGCGCCACGCGGAAGTGGCAGGACGAAGCGGCGGTCGTGTCCTTGTTGGAGCTCACGTTCGAGCTGGCGCCCGAAGACATCTACGAGGAGCCGAAGGTCAAGAGCCCGGCCAGGATCGAGAAGCTCGTCGGCAAGAAGTCGATGGCGCTGTTGCGGGGCGCGATCTCGCAGGAGAGCAGCGGGCTCTCGCTCGTGCCGGACAGCGATCCTCGGCCGGCGGCCAAGCCGGATGCTGCCACGGAGTTTGCTGCATGAAACCGATCGAACAAGACGTCCCGGTCTTGCCGAGATCCGCGACCTTGCGGGCCTACCCCTTCGAGGAGATGGAGCTCGGCCAGCACTTTTCGGTGCCGATGGACAAATACAACTCGGTGAAGGTCCTGGCATCGCGGCTCGGGCGCCGGTTGGGGCGTGTGTTCGTGGTCAGGAAGATGGAGAAGGACGGCCGGGAAGTGGCCGGTGTCTGGAGGGTGGAATGACTATCAAATACCCCGTGGAAAGCGGCGTCCCCATACCTCCGGTGAGGAAGAAGGAGTCGCAGTATCCCTGGGCGGAGTTGAAGGTCGGGGACAGTTTTTTCATCCCCGGCATCAATGCCAACCAGGCGTCCAGCGCGGCCACCCGGCGGCGCCACCGTTTCGGGGGGCGTTATAGGTGCCGGACCATGGTCGTCGGCGGCCAGAAGGGCGTCCGCGTCTGGCGCATCGAATAGGGCTCGGCACCCCGGGGCGGAGCTATGCCCGAAGTGTCGAAAATGTCGCGATATGTCAGAAGGATAGATGCAAAATGGTAGACTTCAATGTTGCAGTGATGACCCCGGCGGGCAACGTGCGCACGCCGAAGAGCCGCCTCGGCTTCACAAAGACCCTGTTCGAGCCGCGCGCCCGGGCTGAGGGAAAGGACCCGGAATACGGGTGCTCGATCGTGATCCCGCCGACGGCGGATATCTCGCTCTTGAAGAAGGTGGCCCAGGACGTGGCCATCGCCGAGTTCGGCAAGGAGCAGCTCGAGAAGCTGCTCAAGCAAGGCAAGTTCCGCTGGCCGTTCATGAAAGGCGAGCAGTGCGAAGGTGCCAACGGCAAGCACTTCCCCGACGAGTGCGATGACTGGACGGTGATCCGCGCCAACTCGAAGCAGCGGCCGGGGATCGTGGATGCCCGCGGGCTGACGGTGGACGAGGAAAGCTTGGCGTATTCCGGCCGCTGGGGCGTCGCGTCGTTGCGGGCGTTCGCCTACGGCAAGGGAGCCAAGCACGGCAACTATGGCGTCAGCTTCGGCCTGCAGAACGTGCAGATCCTGGACGACGCGGAGCCGTGGGGCGGCACCCGGGTCCGGGCTGAGGACGAGTTCGCTCCCGTCGAGACTGGCGGCGGCTCGGCCGACGGTGCGTTCGATCTGATTGGAGGGTGATATGGCCAGAAAGGCAGCGCCCGTAAAGAGCATGGAAACCATCGTTGTCTTCCAGGACGCCAGCGGTTCCAGGCGGCTAGTGCTACCTGGCGACGTCGAGATACACCGCTCGCTGGGTTATCTCAGCTTCAAGAGGGGAGCGACGAGCTTGTTGCTCATCCCGGACCATCGCTTCATTTCGGCTGAGTGCGTCGAGGTGACCGAATGATGCGCTCGGAATTCGACGACCTCAAAAGGACCCTCTTGGACCTCGAAGACCGCGATCTCTCGAACTGGGATCGCAACTTCGTCGAGGACATGTTCAAGCGGGTCGAGAAGTGGGGTGTCGACACGATCGTGACCGGCCGCCAATGGGAACAGCTTCAAAGAATGAGGGAGCAGTACGTATGACCAACATCGGCCACAACTCAGGCGCCACCGAGCTCATGGGCGACGGGGCCGAGACCACCACCTCGATATCCCAGGGCATGATCCGCAGCCTCGTCGAGCGCATCGAGCGCCTCGAGGAGGAAAAGGCCGCCACGGCCACGGACATCAAGGAGGTCTACGCCGAGGCGAAGGGCCATGGTTTCGACACGAAGATCCTCCGGAAGGTGATCGCCCTCCGGCGGAAGGACAAGGCCGAGCGGGACGAGGAGGCAGCTATCCTCGACCTCTATCTCAGCGCGCTCGGGATGCTCTAACTGCGTCGTCGGTGTCCAAAATGTCATGATTTGTCTGGGCACCGACGCGTCCTTTTGGGGGCGTAAAATGACTGATCTCCAAACCCTCACGATCGAGCAGCTGATCGACGAGGCCCACGCCCGCGGGCTGCGCGTGAACAACATCTTCGAATTCAAGGACGGGTGGCGCTCCAACGTGCGCCGCGGCGAGGCCGGCATGGAGTTCGGCGACGGCGCGACGGCTGCCGAGTCGCTCGCCAACGCGATCCTGAAGGCGGCGCCGGAGCCGGTGGCCTCGCTCGAGGACCTGCTGGGATGAACCAATCAAAACGCGTTCTCCGCCGAGATTACGAGACAAGGAACGTCCTCGATCTGCGCCAGGTTGGTGTCTACAAATATATGGAACATCCGTCTGCGGATGTGTGGTGCTGCGCGTACCACTTCGACGACGAGCCCACGAAGCTGTGGCTGCCGGGGGACCCGGTCCCGGAAGAGTTCATAGAGGCCGCCAACAACCCGGAGATCCTGGCTTCTGCGCACAACAACCAGTTTGAGCGGGCAGCCGAGAAATTCATCATGGGCCCGCGCTACGGGTGGCCTCAAATCCCGTTGGAGCGACAACGGTGCTCGATGGCCCAGGCATTGGCTATGGGTCTTCCCGGCTCTCTAGAGGGGGCAGGCGCCGCTGTAGGGCTGGAAATCCAAAAGGATATGGCCGGGCGACGGTTGATGCTTCAGATGGCCAAGCCCCGGCGCATCCACCTGCCCGGTAGCGCGGGCTACGATGAAGCGTGCACGGGCTCACTCCTGGACGACAGGAAATTCACGTTGCTACCGGACGGGTCGGTCGTGGAGTGGTGGGCGGACCCAGACAAGAGGGAGCGCCTGCACGCTTACTGCATAACTGACGCTGACGTAGAGCGCGCGCTAGAGAAGCGCTTGTTGCCTCTCTCGCCCATCGAGCAGCGTATCTGGGTTATGGACCAGCAAATGAACGAGCGGGGCGTGTTCATCGATCTGCGCTTGGTCCAACAGGCTTCGAAGGTGTTGCAGGAGTCGGAGGCAAAGCTCAACGAAGAGATGGCCGCCGTCACCGATGGAGAGGTATCCGCGATCACGAACACCGGACAGTTGTTGAAGTGGGCTCGCAAGATGGGCCTAGACGCCGACTCGGTGGCGAAAGGTAAGCTCGAGGAAATCCTCAAGACCCCCGATCTGGACCCTCAGGTCCGCCGCGCAATGGAGCTCCGCCAGAACGGTGCGCGCAGCAGTACGGCCAAGGTGCCGAAGATGCTGACGATGCGTCAGGAGGACGGTCGGATCCGAGGGACTGTCCAGTATTACGGGGCGGCGACCGGTCGCTGGGCTGCCCGCGGCGTTCAGTTACAGAACCTCCCGCGCCCGTCGGTTAAGGACGTCGGGCCGCTTATCGACATGCTGGCCGAGGGGAATACGGAACTCATAGATATGGTGTACGGGTCCCCGCACGCCGTGATCTCCGACTGCATTCGAGGGATGATTTGCGCACCACCCGGCCGGGTGATCATGGCCGTCGATCTATCGAATATCGAAGGGCGCGTCTTGGCGTGGTTGGCTGGAGAAACATGGAAGCTGGATGCGTTCCGCGCCTTCGATGAAGGGAGAGGTCCGGACATCTATCTCCTGACAGCAGCTGAGATCCTCGGCGTGCGAGTGACGCGCCTGACAAAGGATAGTCCGGAACGTCAGTCGCACGGCAAGGTGCCCGAGCTCGCACTAGGGTTTCAGGGCGGCGTCGGCGCGTTTCAATCCATGGCGGTCAACTACCAGGTACAGTTGCCAGACGAGCAGGTTCGCCAAATCGTCGATAATTGGCGAGCGAAACACCCAAAAATAAAACAGCTGTGGTACGACTTAGAACGTTGCGCGATCGAGGCTGTCGACAGCCCTGGGAAGTTGGTTCCTTGTGGCAGAATCGCCTTTCGCAAAGTGGGCTCGTTCCTGCTGATGCGCCTGCCGAGCGGACGACCGATTTTCTATCCATATCCACGGATTCAGAAGATCGAAACACCTTGGGGCGCGATGAAAGACGCGCTCACGTATAAGACTCGGCCAGGACCAAATACCAAGATCATAAAGGATGAAAGCAACAACCGCGAATTCGTCCGAGCAGCGGCGTACGGGGGTTTGATCGCTGAGAACGCCACCCAAGGCGTCGCCCGGGACAAAATGGCCTACGGTATGCTCAGACAGCATGAGTATGGCTACCCGATGATCTTGACGGTCCATGACGAAAGCGCAGCGGAGGTAGAGCACAGCTTTGGCTCCTTCGAACACTTCAAGAGTCTCATGGTTCAGCGAGACAACTGGGATGAAGGACTGCCGGTGGCGGCCGAGGGCTTTAGCGCGGAGAGGTACAGGAAATGAATTGGAAGACCTTTTTCTCGTCTAGCAACTTCCTAGCTCTGTGCTTCGCGGCGATGGCCAGCGCTCTTATCGCCGGCGGCTACGAACACGGATGGGGTTGGTTGCTGCTTATCGCCGCTCTCTGTGTTTTGTGACTTTTGTTGTAAAACCACAGCGGGTAATTCCCGCGCCAACTGGCGCGCCAGAATCGGCCTAAATGCCGTGTGATTTGCCAAGCACGAATGGGATTTTACAAATCAATTCAGCTACTTAGATCTTTGGCCTTGACGCGCGAGCCTGTCCTCTGACGACAATGCATGCGGCCATGCGCTCCTCGCATCACCCTCCGTCGAGCAGGGCTGCCCCATGGCCCCGGGACCGCAAGGAGACAGAAGGATGATGCTCCGGACGCTCTTTAGCCTGCTGGCCTTCGTGATGATGTTGCCATCCGCCACCAGGGCGGCCGACGCGGACGTGGATCTGGAGCTGGTTTTGGCGGTGGACGTCTCCTGGTCGATGGACCTGGACGAGCAGGCGCTGCAAAGAGAGGGCTATGTGGAAGCCCTGAAGCATCCGGAGGTCATCAGCGCCATCGGCTCAGGCTTGACCGGCCGGATCGCGCTCACCTACGTGGAATGGGCCGGCCCCGGCTACGAGACGGTGCTGGTGCCTTGGACCGTCATCGACGGCGCAGCCGCCGCGCGGGCCTTTGCCGACGCGCTGGCATCGGCGCCCATTTCCCGTTACCGCGCCACCTCCATTTCCTCGGCGCTGCAGTTCGCCGCTCCGCTCTTCGAGAGCAACGGCTTCAACGGCCTGCGGCAGGTGATCGATATTTCCGGCGATGGTCCCAACAACATGGGCGCGCCGGTGCTGACCGCCCGTGACGCCGTTCTCGCCCGCGGCATCGTGATCAATGGCCTGCCGATCATGATCAAGTCCGCCGGGGGCTTCTACTCCATTGACAATCTCGATGCCTATTACGAACAGTGCGTGATCGGGGGGCCCGGATCGTTCATCGTCCCGGTCCAGGAGCTGAGCACCATCGCCGAAGCGATTCGGCGCAAGCTGGTGCTCGAGATCGTCGGGCGAGAGCCCGACACGGCCAGGGTGATCCATGCCAGCGAAACGACGTCGACATCCGAGCCGTTCGACTGCCTCATCGGCGAGAAGCTGTATCAGCGCTGGATGCAGTGACCCCACGCGATTGCCGCGTGCCGGAGCCGCTGGTCATGCATGAAGCGCACATTCCGCAGCATCTCGCAGCCTATCTCCATGACTATGGCGAGTGGGCCGTCTTCGCGATCATATTGCTGGAAAGCTTGGGCGCGCCGCTCCCGGGCGAGAGCTTGCTGATCGCGGCGTTCAGCCTCGCCGCGCGCGGCCTGCTCGATCCGCCTCTGCTGTTTCTCGGCACCTTCGCCGCCGCGGTGCTCGGCGACAATATCGGCTATCTCATCGGCCGCCTGCTCGGCCGCCAGGCCGTCATTCGTTTTGGCACCCGGGTCGGCGTTACGGCTGAGCGCTATGAATGGGCCGAAGCCCAGTTCAGCCGCTACGGCCCGGCCATCGTTGCGGGCGCGCGCTTCGTCGTCATCCTGCGCCAGCTCAACGGCATCGTCGCCGGCAGCCTCGGCATGCATTGGCTGCGCTTTCTCATCTTCAACGCGATCGGCGCCGCCCTGTGGGTCGGCTTCTGGGGCGCGCTCGCCATGTTCGTCGGCACGCATGTCCACGCCTTCGCCGAACTTGCCCAGCACCTGGGCGTGGCCGGCGTGCTCATCGCCCTTGTCGCTGCCATCGCCGCGCTGGCCTGGTGGCGCTGGCGGCAGCCGCGCAAGACGGGAGGAACGCAGTAGCAGAACAGGACGTAGGCGACTGCCGCTGGACGGCGGCATCGGCCGTGCTAATCTGAAGGAAATGTCGCCGGCGGCGGCTCCGGCCGCGAGGAGAACCCCCATGTCGACTGTGGCAAGCTTCAAGGCAAATCGGAAGACGGATTCGGAGGAATGGCAGCTGCGGGTTGATCTCGCCGCCGCCTTCCGCTTGGCAGCCGAGCTCAACTGGCACGAGGCGGTGGCCAACCATTTCAGCCTCGCCGTCTCGGCAGATGGCAAGAAGTTCCTCATGAACCCGCGCTGGCGGCACTTTTCCCGCATCAAGGCCAGCGATCTTCTGCTGCTGGACAGCGACGATCCCTCCACCATGGACCGGCCCGATGCGCCCGATCCGTCCGCCTGGTGCATCCACGGCAATATGCACAAGTCGCTGGCGCATGCCCGTTGCATCTTGCATGTGCACCCGCCCTATGCCACGGCGATCGCCTCTCTCGCCGATCCGGACATCAAGCCCATCGACCAGAACACGGCGCGCTATTTCAGGCGTGTCGCCATCGACCTGGGTTTCGGCGGCATCGCTGACGAGCAGGAGGAGGGCGAGCGGCTGGTGCGCGCGCTCGGCAATGCCAACCGCCTGATGATGGGCAATCACGGCGTGCTGGTGGTGGCCGAAACGGTCGCGGAGGCGTTCGACGACCTCTATTATCTCGAGCGGGCCTGCCAGACGCTGGTGCTGGCCTATTCGACCGGGCGCCCGCTCAGCGTTCTTTCCGACGAGGTCGCCGAGAAGACGGCCAAGGGCTGGGAGGCTTACAAGCCCAGCGCCTTTGCGCATTTCGCGCAGATGAAGGAGATCCTGGACGCCAAGGATCCCTCCTACGCCGACTGACGGGACCAATTGCAACCGGCCCGCGTCACCGTCGTTAACAGCAGCGGAGGGCCCTGGTATTGCCGCTGGACCAACGCCAAATTGTAGGTGAGGTGGGAATGCGCAACCCGCAGCGCCACCTCGGACGGCGCGCGCCGCATTTGGGCGCGCGAATGCTGGAGTGCTGACGAACATGGAAACGCCGATCCAGATCGCCTTCAAGAATCTCGACACCTCGGAATTTCTGGAAAGACATATCCGCGAACGTGCGAGCAAGCTCGAGCGGTTTCACCACAACATCACCGCCTGCCGTGTCGTGGTGGATGCGCCGCACCGCAGCTCCGGTTCCGGCAAGCCCCCATTGGGCATCACCGTGGAAGTGGAGGTGCCGGGCCGCACGCTGGTGGCCAAGAACGGCAAGGACACCTACGACGGAAAGGACGGCGGCACTGCCCTGGTGAACCGGGTATTCGAGGCCATGGAGCGGCAGCTCGGCGAGCATGCCGACATTCGCAGCCAGCAGGTGAAGACGCACGAGGCCGCCGCGGACACGGGCACGGTCGTTCGGTTGTTTCCTGAGCAGAACTACGGGTTTATCGAGGTGGTTGGCAGCCCCGACCTTTATTTCACCCGCAATGCGGTGGTCGGCGGCAGTTTCGACGACCTGAAAGTGGGCACCATGGTCCAGGTGACCCGCGCCACCACCGAAGGCCCTTGGGGCCCCCAGGCGAGCTCCGTCCGCCGCCTGTCCGGCGAAACTTCCGCCTGAGCACACGCTTTGAGACCGGCATGCCGGCCTTGAGCCGGCATCCAGGGCCACACGGCACGAGCTCCTCTGCGGCCCCTGGATTGCCGCGTCAAGCGCGGCAATGACGATTTGCTTTTCCAGTCAATACCTTACGTCATGCCCCGGCTCGACCGGGGCATCCAGGGCCACACGGCACCAACGCCCCCTTCGGCCCCTAGATTGCCGCGTCAAGCGCGGCAATGACGATTTGCTTTGCTAGTCATTAGCTTACGTCATGCCCCGGCTCGACCGGGGCATCCAGGGCCACACGGCACCAACGCTCCCTTCGGCCCTAGATTGCCGCGTCAAGCCCTTGAATTCCCCGCAAAGCCGTCATGCCCCGGCTCGACCGGGGCATCCAGGGCCGCAGGGCTCAACGCTGCCTTTCTGGCCTGCGGCTCGCTCACCCCTTGTAACTCATCGCCAGCAGCGTGAGATCGTCGGACTGCTGGTGGCCGCTTTCGAACGTTCTCACCGCTTGGGCGACCGCCCGGGCCAGGTTCTGCGGATCGCGCCGCGGCGCCGCTTCGAGCGTTGCCTTCAGCCGCGCGTCCCCGAACGGCTGGTCCTCGTTGTTGAAGGCCTCCGTCACGCCGTCCGTGTAGAGCACCAGCGTGTCGCCCGGCGCAAGCCGGATCCGGCGGCTGCTGAAATCGACCCCGCTCATGACCGCCACCGCCAGATCGTCGCTGGTCGCCAGCATGGTGACCTCGCCCGACCGGCCGACAAGATAGGGCGGATTGTGCCCCGCATTCACATATTCGACCTCGCCCGTGGCCG
The DNA here is from genome assembly GCF_005281615.1 of Rhodoligotrophos defluvii. Taxonomy (NCBI): domain Bacteria; kingdom Pseudomonadati; phylum Pseudomonadota; class Alphaproteobacteria; order Hyphomicrobiales; family Rhodoligotrophaceae; genus Rhodoligotrophos; species Rhodoligotrophos defluvii. Next base: position 27,581 of record NZ_SZZM01000004.1, read on the forward strand.
GATCGAGCACGCAGAAGAATAACGTCACGAACATCATTTGGTCGTTGCCGGCTGCGAGCAGCTCGTTCAGCTGGCGCACGCAGCTGGCCGGGTCGCTCTCGAACAGGGCGATCGCCTTGAGCAGCGTGCGGGCGATCGCCATGAAGAAGGCGGCCGGAACCCCCTTGCCGGACACATCCGCGATCAGAAAGGCGAAGCGGCCGTCCCGCTGCTCGAAGAAGTCATAGAAGTCGCCCCCCACTTCGCGCGCGGATTCCATGAGGCCGAAGGCTGAAAATCTCGGCCTGTCCGGAAAGTCCACCGGCAGCACCGATCGTTGCAGGTCCCGGGCGATCGCGAGCTCCTGCTGAAGGCTGGCAAGCTGCGTTTCGCGCACCAGGGCTTCGCGCAGGCGGGTGACCAGCTCCGACAGCCGCCGATGCTGGTCTACGACCCGGCCGGACATTTGCTGAAGAACCGCTGCCAGCGGCCCGAGCTGGTCGTCCTCGCGGATGAGGCGCGCCAGCGATTGCGGTGCCGGCTCCGCGCCTTCGGCCTCGGGCGCTGCCCCGCTGGTCGCCGCCACGATGCGGCGCAGATCGGTCAGCACCTCTTCCCGCGCCCCGGGCTCGAGAGTGCTGGCGAGGTTCTCCATCTGGCGCCGCACGAAACGCTCCTGCCGGCGCCGCTGCAATTCGCGCTGGCGTCGGCTGTCGTTGAATGCGACGAGATTTGCTCTCAAGCCCTGCACCGCCGTGGCGATCTCGCCGATCTCGTCATTGCTTTCCTTGGGCAGGTCCACGCTGGTGTCGCCCCGCGACAACGCGCCCAGCACGCCGACCGCCCGGTCCAGCGGGCGGAAGCTTTCCCGCAGATAGAGGTAAAGGCCGCCCAGCAGCAGCGCCAGCAAGCCGAGCACTCCCGCGCCGGTGATCATGGTCAGCCGGTGGAGGGCCGACAGGCTCTCCGTCGCATCTTTCACGGTGACCAGCAGCCCTGCCGAGCCCGAGGACAGATCCTGCAGCGGTATGGCCGTCACCGAGTAGAGCCGGCCATCGAGCGCTGCCTGCCGCACCGTTGCGACCCGCTGCGGCAGGTCCAGCGACAGGGCGCGCCAAAGCTCAGGCTTTGTGCCCTCCACCAGCCGCCCGCGGGTGCTGAGCAGGAATGCGTCCGCTTCCATGGACCTGGCGAACCGCCTCAGCGCCGGTTGGGCAGAGGCGGCCAGCGCCAGCACGAAATCACCCCCTGGCGTGGGATATTGGCGGGCCATGATCACCAGGAACCGGTCCGCGGTAATCTGCCGGATGCCGCGCGGCGCCGCCCCGGCGTGGACATTGCGGATGGTGCTGAAATCGAGCAGCCGTGGCGGCTCGGCCGCTGTCGAGCTGGCAAACAGCACCTGCCCGCTGTCATCCAGGATCTGCAGGTCCGTCAGCGTGCCGCTGGCGAAGCGCGGAATGGTCCAGCTGGTGGCCAGGCTGCGCATCTGCGGCAGGCTGCGCGCCGCGACGGCTTCCCGCAAGCCGTCGTCCGCCAGGATCTCATCTGACAGGGTGACCAGTCTCTGGGTGTCGTCTTCCAGAATCTCGCGCCATAGCGCCGTCTGACCGAGCGTGCCGATATCCGTATAGGGAACGGCCGCCAGCCGCTCGCGCTGCATGCCTGCCGCCACCAGCCCGGCAAAGGCGAGCGCAAAGGCGAGGCTCACCAGCAGGATGATTCGGGTTCGCAGCGGCACGCGCCTACCCCGCCTGGTCTGCTTGAGGCGCGTGGGGCCTGCCGCTGCGTAGCGTCAGCACGAGCCCGACCAGCAGCAAGCCGGCGGCGACCGCCAGCACGATGCCCAGGGGGCGCATTCCGTGAAGCCCGGCGGTGCTGAGCAGGCTCGAGCCAGCAACGAGGCCGAGCGGCAGGGCCCAGGCCGCAGCCGGCGAAACGGCCGGGAGCGCCAAATAGGCCAGCACGGTCGAGGCGAGGCCCACGCCGGCGATGAGCCCGCCGCCCACCAGGTAGCTGTCATAGCCGGGCTCGACCGGGATCCAGACGAGAGACGCCGCCCCAAGCACCATGCCCAAGGCCACCAGGATGGTCGCCACCGACCCGCGGTCGCCGCGCGGCGACGCTGCGGCCGCCACCCCCGCCTTCACCAGTCGCGGGATGAGCAGCAGGCTTATCCCCAGGCCTGCGCCGATGAGCAGGAAGGCCATGCGCCGCCCGACCGCCTCGGCCAGTAGTCCGCCGAGCAGCGGCCCGAGGCAGGTGCCGGCCAGCAGAATGAGCAGCCAGCTTGAGCCGGGACGCTCGCGCCGATTTCGTCCCGCGAAAATCGAGCCGAGCAGCAGCCCTAGGCCCAGCCCCGCGCCCAGGCGCAGCCCGGCAAATGCCGGATAGGAACGGCTGAAGGCGATCGTCCCCGTGGCTAGCGCCGCAATGAGCAGCCCCAGGAGGCCTGCAGGCATGCGCAGCGCACCTGGCAGACGCGCGGCGGCAACGGCGGCGGCCATCACGCCGAGTACCTCCACGATGATCGGAACGGTGGGCCACCACGCCCGCGAGACAAGCGACCACTCCCGGTCGATCGCGTAATTCGCCAGCAATGGCGCAGCGGCGCAATAAACACCGACCACGGCCGCGGCCGGCCAAAGCCGCGCGCTGCTCGCGCGGCCGCCTGCCGCTGGTTCATCCTTTGAGCTGACGAGGCGCTGATGGCCGGCACCGGCGAGCAGCCGATCGACCTTGTCGCCCAAGCTGCCGTCGAAATCGATGCCCCGCACGGTCGCGGCGGCATCATCCAGGCGCCGGCTGGCGGCGCGGATCGGCTCCAGTGCCCGGTCGAGCGCCCGGAACGCCTCCACCGCCACCCCTCGGCCCGCTGTGTCGAGCCCGCCGGTCGGGAAGCGGCCGTTCTGGATGGCGAGCAGCGACTGGCCAAATCGCTGCTCGGCCGCGCGCAGATAGTAGGCGCTGAAGAGATAGAGGGCGAGGCCCGCCAGGAGGCCGCAAAGCAGGGCTGCCGCCGCCAGCGCCGCCTCCAGCCGGGAAACGAGCCAGCCGTTCAGCGGCGGCGCCGGTTCCAGCGCCACCGAACCGACCGGCTGCGCCCCCACTTGAAGGGGAAACGTCAATCCCTCCACATGGTTGGCGGTCGAATACAGCACCTTGCCCGTCGCATCGCGAATGGCGATGGCCTCGACTTGCGGCGAGCCCTCGACGATCCGCCGCAGATAGGGCTGGACCCTGTTCAGCCGATTGAGCGGTATGCCATAGCCCAAGGCCCTGTTCAGCTCGCCCGCCACGGCGCGGCCCACCGCCTCCGCCCCGGCCTGCGTGGTCTGCGCAACCATGGCCGCGCTTTCTGTCTCGGCGCCACGCAGCAGGAACAGGCCGCCGAGCCCGACGCTCATCGCGACCAGAGCGCCAAGCACCCCGGCCAGCACCACCGGCGATGCACGCTCAAGCAGCCGCATCGGCCTCGTCGTCCTCGTCCAGTGCGAGAATGGCCTTTGCGGTCGTGTCCATCGCCGCCACGTGCTGTGCTATGGATGCCTTGACGCCATCCACGAGCCGCGGGAGCTCGCCGCTTGCCGGTTCCGCATCGGCGGCCACGGGCGCAGTCGAGCGAAGCCGCTCCGTCGCCCGCCGCAAGCCCTGCTCCGCCTGCCGGATGGCGAGAGCCGACAGCGCCCCCACCAGCAGCAAGGCCAGCGGGGCGGCAATGGCCAGCCTGTTCGCCAGGGCGGAGGCGATCGCGTTGCCGTGGATATCGCGGCCGGCCCCCGCTGCCGTGATCGCGACATAGCCGACCGGCTCGCCGAAGTCGTTGCGGATCGGCTCGCCGAGCACGATGTCGCCGAATTCCTCGAGTGCCCAGCGTCCGCCATTGGCGCGGCGGATCGCCTCACGCCAGGTTTCGCGGATCGGCTCGCCGATGCTGCCGCGATCGGTGTTGAACAGCGAGATGCCACTGCTGGAGAAGATCTCCACCGCCAGAATCTCCGCATTCCCCGCCCGCGCCTGCTCGACCAGGTCCTGAGCGACTCGGATGTTTTCCAGCGGCAGGCCCAAGCTGACATTGGCCTCCACCGAGCTGCGCAGCTGGTTGAGCGCGAAATTGAGGTTCGATTCCGCCGCCATCACCCGCGAACGATCCAGGCTGCCATAGATCAGCAGCGCGCACAGCATGAGCCCCGCCACCGTCAGCAGCGACACGACGCAGACGATTTTTGCCGAAGGCGACATGAAGGAGGCAACCAGGATGGAAAACTCCATTTGACGGTAGCGGATGACAGCCTCAATGTCACCGCAGGACCGAATTTCGCCACAATCGTGGTAAGCGCCCGGCGCCGGCGTGAAAGCACACCAGTGGGAATATGCTTCGCTTAGCTCTCCGCACACTGCCGCTTTTCGCGATCATCGTGAGCTTCGCGGTGGCGCTTGGCGCATATATGAATTTCAGCGGTGTCCGCGGCGCCTATACGGAGCTGATCCGCTCGCGTCTGCAAATGGTCGCCGAGGAGGTGGAGCACGACATCCTCTCCGCCACCGCCCTCGCCATTCCCTTGAGCGAGCAGACGACCTTGCCCGCCCTGCTGGCGCGCCAGGCCGCCGCCGATCCCGCCATCCTGTCGATCGATGTGGAGAGCCCCGAGGGCTCAACCCTGTTCAGCAGCGTGCCGGCCCGGGTCGGCGCACCGCATCGGCCGGACGGCCAGTCCTTTGACGTGACCAAGCCCGTCCTCAACGACTTCGGCGCGGTCATCGGCCGGGTGGTGGTCCGCTATGACCGCACCGGCATGCGCGAAGGCATCGGCAGTCTGGCGGCCGGCATTGCCGGAGATGCGGTGCCGGCGGGGCTCATGGCCATGCTCGCCGGTAGCCTCGCCGCCTTCCTGATCATGACGCGTCTGCACGGCCGGGCGCGTCGGTTGTCCGAACCGGGTGCGCCCGACGCGGTTACCCGCGCTGGCGACGCGCTGGCTGCGATCGAGCAGAGGAGCTAGCAGCCCATGCACTCGATCCAGCTCAGGCTGTCGGCGGCCTTGGTGGCGGTCCTGGTGGCGGCGCTGGCGCTCATCTCCTATCAGACGACCCATCGGGCCGAGGCGCTGCTGCTGCCCGAGCTGGAGCGCAAGGCGGCAACGGTGGCGCGCTCGGTCGGCGGCCTCATGGGCCGGGCGCTGGAGGTCGGCATCCCCGTGAGCCAGCTGCGCGGCATGGATGAGTATCTCGCGCGGATTCTCGCGACCAATGCCGACTTCTCCGCCGTGACGATCGCGGCGCCGGACGGCCGCAAGCTTTATGGGGCAGGGGAGGCTGTGGCAGCCGACCACCGCGCGGTCAGCGTTCCCGTCGGTCCGCCACAGGCACCGGCGGCCCTGGTGTCCGTGGCGCTCGACCCGGCCTTCGCGCAAAGCATCATCTACAAGATGTGGATCGACCTCGCGATCGTCACCGTCGTCACGGCGCTGGTGGCGTTGGAACTGGTCTATATCAGCTTCGGTGCCGGCCTCTATGGCGCCATCGAGGGGGTGGAAAGCCGGGTACACGCAATCGGCCGCGGGGACCTCCGCCTGCATCCGCCCATCGAGGAGCCGAGCGAGTTCGGCCGGCTCGCCAAGCGCATCGATGCACGGCTCACTGGGCTGAACCGCCGCTTCGCCGAACTGCGGGCCAAGCTGCTTGAGCAGGGCAGCGCTGCCGCGCAGCACGCATTGGGCAGCCTTCAGCAGCGCTTCCGGTTGGGGGAAACCGGTGCGCCGCAAGCGCTCTCGGTGATCGCAATCAGGGCGCCCCTGTTCGTCTTCATGTTCGCGGAAGAGCTGACCCGGCCCTTCCTGCCGATCTATATCGAGCAGCTGGCCTCCCCTATACCGGGCCTTTCCCCCACGCTGGTCATCAGCCTGCCCATGGTGGTGTTCCTCGCCATCGTCGCGCTCACCCAGCCTGTCTTGGGCGGTCTGACCGAGCGCTATGGCCGCCGCCGCTCGCTCCTGTGCGGTGCGGCCTTCGGCGTGGCCGGCTACTGCGCCTCCGCCTTCGCCACCGATCTTCTCGGCCTCACCCTCGCCCGGGCGCTGTCCGCCATCGGCTTTGCCCTGGTCTTCGTCGGCGCCCAGGGTTTCGTCATCGACAATACCAGCGCGAGCCAGCGCGCGCGGGGCATGGCGGTGTTCATCGGCGCCATTTTGGTCGCCGGCCTGTGCGGGCCGCCCATCGGCGGCATCATCGCCGACCGCATCGGCATCAAGGCGGCTTTCCTCATCGCGGGCGCCTTCGCCGGCGCAAGCCTGCTGATGGCCCTGATCTGCCTGCCGCCGGCGCCGGGCCGGGCCGCGGCCGGCCCGCCCATCAGGGCGCGCGACTTCGCCGCCACCCTGCGCTCGCCGCGGTTGACGGTGCTGTTCTTCTGCTGCGCCATGCCGGCCAAGATCCTGCTGGTTGCTCTGTGCTTCTTCCTGGTGCCGCTGCACATGAAGGACCTGGGCCAGGACCAGGCCTCCATCGGCCGCATGCTGATGATCTATCCCCTGCTCATGGTCCTGCTGGTGCCGACATTCGCGTCCCTGGCCGATCGTTGGGACCGGCGCACCGCCTTCGTCGTCGGGGGCGCCCTCATCGCTGGGCTGGGCTGCCTGCTGGTTCTGCTCGACGAGAAGAGCCTGCTGGTGATCGGTGCGACCTTGGCCTGCCTCGGCATCGGCCAGGCGGTTAGCATCGCCTCCCAATCGGCCCTGGTCGGCGAATATGGCAAGCAGCTGGCCCAGCCGGTGGGCGACGGCGCGCTCTACGGCATTTTCCGCCTGGTCGAGCGCACCGGCAACGCGCTCGGGCCGGTCATCGCCGGGTTCCTGCTTGGGCTCTATGGCTTTGCCACGACCGTGGTGCTCATCGGCCTGATGGTGGCGGCCGGAGCGCTGATCTTCACCGTGACCGCCACCGGATTGCGCGATAGGGCGGCCAAGCCCACGCCCGATATGATTGGAGGCCACCCCGCATGAAGCGCCGCGACTTTCTCGGCCTTGCCCTCGCGGCCGGTGCGGCCGTGCCGGGCATCTCGCTGCCGGCCCGGGGGCAGGCGCCGGCCCCGAAGCGCATCTATCGCATCACCTATCGCGGCCGTACCGCGGTCGAGGAAGGCTTTGACGATTATCTCGCGGCCAATGGCGCCGATGTGGAGTTCATCGAGCGCGACGCCGATCGCGATCCGGCGCGCATACCCGGCTTCGTCGCCGAGCTCCGCGAACTGAAGCCCGACCTGGTCTATACCTGGGGCACGCCGGTCACCCTCGGCGTGGCCGGGCGCTACGATACGCCGGATAAGGCCAAGTACATCACTCGCATACCCATCGTCTTCGCCCTGGTCTCGGCCCCGGTGCAGGCCGGCATCGTGAAAAGCACGGAACACCCCGGCCGCAACGTCACCGGCGCGGTGCACGTGGTGCCCACCGAAACCCAGCTCCGGGCCATGCAGTCCTATCTGCCGTTCAGGAAGATCGGCGTGCTCTACACCTTGACCGAGCAAAACTCGGTGTCCATCGTCGAGGAGCTGCGCCAGCTTCAGCGCAAGCTCGGTTTCGCGCTCGTCGAACGCACCTTCAAGATGGTCGACGGCAAGCCGAGCGCCGAGGGCATCCCTGAGCTCGTGGCCGAGATCAAGGCGGAAGGCGCCGACTGGCTCTATCTCCTGCCCGATACCTTCCTCGGCACTCAATACAAGACCATCGCCCCGGTGGCGCTCGCGCAGAAGCTGCCCACCTTCGGGGCCGCGGAGCTTGCCATCCGCGAAGGCGGCGCGCTGGTGGCCCTGGTGGCTCGCTACTATTCCGTGGGCCAGCTGGCCGCCTCCAAGGCTCTGAAAATCCTTGAGCAGGGTATCCCGCCGGAGGACATTCCCATAGAAACGCTGAAGCGGTTTTCGCTGATCATTAATATGAAAGTTGCAAAGGAGTTGGATCTATATCCCCCGATTGAGATGCTGAACTATGCGGAAGTCCTGACCGGATGACGCTATTCATGGGGGAAGGGGAGGTGACTGCGCTTGGATATTTGCAACGGCCGGTATTGGCGTGGCGAGAAATAACCGCCGCGGATATTGCCGCCGTGCACGCGCTGCACTTGGCCGCCACCGAGGTGGTTGGCCGCCCCGATCTGATCCGGCCCGAGAGTCGGTCGTTCTTCGAGAAGATCGTTGCCGCCGCCGGCAAGATCATCGGCGTCTTCGACGAGACCGGGCTGCGCGCTTATGGGGTTCTGCAATGGGACCTCTCTTTCGAGGAAGACCCCTATGGCCCGCTTGGCCTCGGCCCTGGGGACGGCTTGGCCAAGCTGGCGGGCACGGCGGTGCGGCCGAGCGCCTGGGGCCAGGGCCTGCACCGGCAGCTGATCGCCTGGCGCATTATCGAGGCAAGGAGGCTCGGCTTCCGCCACCTCTATGCGACCTCCGCCCCGGGCAACGCCCGCAGCTGGACCAATCTGATGGATGAAGGCTTTCGCGTCCGGGCGGTCAAGGAGCAGTATGGCGGTCATCTGCGCTACCTGCTGGCCCGGCCGGTGGATAAGCAGGCCGATGCAGATACGAACGGCGATTGGTGCGAAGTGGCGGATATCGGGCGCCAGCGCGACCTGATCGCCTCAGGCCGCGAAGGGGCCGCCTGGCGCGCTGGCAAGGACGGTCACGCCATCTTGTATGTGCCGCGGCCATGACCGTCATGGCCGCCACACGTCCGCCCCACACCCCGCTCGACACGCTGCTGCGCGCGGGCCCGGTCCTCGAAATCGACCTGGACCGCATCGCCGCCAATTATCGCGCCTTGCGCCGGCGCTATGCCGGGCGAATCCTCTCCGCTGTGGTGAAGAACAACGGCTACGGCCTCGGCATCGCGGCCCTGGTCGAGACGTTGACCGCCGAGGGCTGCACGCACTTCTGGGTGCTGGATCTCGCCGAAGCGGCCATGGTCAAGCAGGCCGCACCCCAGGCGGAGGTATTCACCCTGCACGGCCTGCAGGGCGAATCGGCCGCAACCTTCGCGGCCACCGATATCACGCCGGTGCTGCTGAGCCTGGACGAGGTGGAGCGCTGCGTGGCCGAAGCGCGCCGCACCGGCCGAAAGCTTGGCGTTGCCGTTCAGCTCGACACCGGTCTCGGCCGGCTGGGCCTGGACGAGGCGGATATTCGCCGCCTCGCCGCGCGGCGCAACCAGCTGGAGGCGCTCGACGTAAAGGCCTGGGTCACTCACCTCGCCGCCTTCGATCTGCCCGATGCGGAAAGCAACCGCGCCCAGCGCGAGTGCCTGCGGCGCTGGCTGCGCGGCCTGCCCGCCGCGCCTGTCAGCCTCGCATCATCTGCCGGGCTGTACATGGGCCCGGACTGGCATTTCGATATCGCCCGGGTGGGCAGCGCCCTCTATGGCGTGCAGACCTCGACCGCCTGGCAGGACGGGCTTGCGGTGTGCTATCGCCTCTCAGCACCCATCCTGCGCATCAACAACGCCGCGCGAGGCGCGCGGATCGGTTACCGCGGCACCACCTGTCTCCGCCGGCCGTCCCTGATCGCCACCGCCATGATCGGCTATGGTAACGGCCTGCCTCAGGCCTTCGCGGCCCATGGCGCCGCCCGTATAGGCGAATGCCAGCTCCCCGTCGTCGGCGGCATCGCCATGAACCTGACCATGCTGGACGCAACCGACGCGCCGACCGCGTGCGTTCAAGTAGGGGAAAGGGCAGTCTTCCTCGACGAGCGCCACACGGTGGATCAACTCGCCGCCAGACTTGGCTGCGCGCCCAACGCGGTGCTGACCCAGATCGGCGCCGGCACCCGCCGGATCTATGTGAGGAACGGCTTACCCGCGGAGGTCTGAGGCCGCCGCCTCCGCGTCCGGATAGATCTTGAACAGCTTGGCGAAGCCGCTGATGGTGAACACTTCCTTAACCGCCGGGCTCATGCCGGCCAGGGCGAGAGCCGCCCCCTTGGCTTTGCTTTGCTTTGCCGCCATCAGCAGCACCCGCAGGCCCGCGCTCGAAATATAGGTCAGCCGCGAGAAATCGACGATGACCTTGCCGCCACCGTCAAAGGCCGGCAACAGAACCGCCTCCAGATCGCGCGCCGTGTTGCTGTCCACACGCCCGACCGGCGCGATGATGCCGATCCCGTCGCGCTCTTCGCGGTTGATCTCCATCACGCTCTCCTCATCCTCCTGTCCTCAGGTGCGCTCGCCGACGACCTTGGTGAGTCGCACCTCGTTGCGGCCGTTGCGCCGCTCATAGTCGATGCGGTCCATCATCTCCCGCACCAGGTGAACCCCGAGCCCGCCGATCGCGCGCTCGTCCAGCTCGGCTTCCAGATCCGGCGCGGGTGTCTCCCGCGGGTCGTAGGGCGCCGCATCGTCGCTCACATGCACCGTCAACACGCCGCCGCCGAGCCTCAAGCCCACCTCGATCCAGTGGGCTTCACCGTCGTCATAGCCGTAGCTGATGGTGTTGGTGATGAGTTCGTCCAGCGAGAGGTTCACGGCGTGGGCAATGTCCGGCCCCAGCCCATGCCCCTGACAGAACGCATCCACCTTGCGCGCCAGCACCTCGATTTCGGCGACGTCGTTGCGGATCGTGGCGTGCAGGCTCGGCGGAACGGACTGATCGGACACGGAAGGCCTTTCCACATCTCCCGGCAAGGCCGCACGACTGAGGTCGATCACGCGATAGATCGCCTCACGCCCGAACCGCTTCGGAAGCTCGACCGAGCCATGATACTCCACCGCATAGCGCGGGGAATAGGGGGTGCCCGTCATCGCCGCCTCGTAGAGCCGCTCGTCGATTTCCGCCCGCAGCAGCGCCACGAAATGCTGGGAAGCGAAGATCTGCCCTGGCAGCGCCACCGGCTCGATCCGTGCCGCCCGGTTCACGTGGTGGCCGAAGATCATGCTGCGCCCGGTCATCGGGTGCAGCCCGATGAACACCGGGCCCGCATGCAGGGCGATGCGGAACCGAGGCGCCCGCGCCAGTCCATAGCGGGCCGGGTCAATTTCGGCCACGGCGTGCGACAGCGCCGCGGCATAATCCGCAAGGTCATGCGCCGTCTCGGCAGCGGCATGGATCGCATCGCCCCAGGTGTTGATCAGCAGCGGCGGCCGGCAGGCGTCCTCCACCATCTGCTGTGCCTCCCCCAAAAGGTCGAACAGCAGCGGGATCTCGTCGTCGCGGAAATTGGTATAGGTGGCGATATCGGCGAACAGGATCGCTCGGATGGCGCGCGGGCTGATGCCGAGGTCGGAGGCCAGCGGATCCAGCTCGGCAGGGCTGGCGGCCGCTTCCGAACCGCCGAGCTCGTCCAGGTCGATGATCGACAGCCGGTCGAGCTCCGGCCAATGATCCATGAAATCCGCCGGGCTGCCCAGCTCCGCCACGGCGCTGGGGCTCCACAGCAGCAGCAGGTGGGCGGTGGTGCCCACAGCCTCCGCCTCCAGCCGCGCGAGGCCCTGCAGCACCTGATTGTTGAAGCGGATCAGGGTTGGGTCGCCCAGCAGCCGTTCCTCGCAGTTGACGTTGAAGGTCGCCGCCCGCGCGCACAGCCGCTCGAACCGCTCGACCCAGGCGTGCCCGGCCGGTGCCACATACTGGTCGATGAAGTCCTGGCGCTCGCAGGGAATATGAATGTTGAGCTTGCCGCCAAGCGCAACCACCGCCTCGCCGAACAGGATGTCGCCGCCTGCCGTCGCCGAGGCATAGCCGATGAGCGGTCCGGCCCCCTCGAGATGCGACCGGATCGCCGCCTGCGCCGCCGCCTCCAGCGACGCTGGAAACGGCCCGGGCTGGTCCTCGGCATTCACGCGCTGCCCGGCGAACAGTATGATCTTGGGTGCAGTCATCTTGCGACATTGCCCTTCTGCCCATCATCCCGTAGAGCACCGGGTAAAAGGTTGCAAACTGTTCGGACGATTCCGCTGCGAGGAGGCGCAGGGTCCGGCAGTGTTCAGCGGGGCCAGCACGTGACATCGCGAATTGAAGCCATCTATCGCATCCGCGCGAGCGGGGCGACCATCGCCACCCGGGCAAGGCAGATTGCCGTCGAGCAGAGTGTGGAGATGCCGGTCGAGGCGATCACGGCGGCCCGTGTGCTGGACGAGATCGTCGGCCAGGTGCGGGACATCAGAGACCTTGGCGGCGGGCTGTTCGAGGTGCGCATCGGCCTGAGCGTCGAAACCGTCGGCGACGATCCCGGCCAGCTCGTCAACATGCTATTCGGCAACAGCTCTCTCCATGACGACGTGATCCTCAAGGACGCCATCTTGCCCGAGCCGCTTCTGCAAGCTTTTGCCGGCCCCGGCCACGGGCTTGCCGGCCTGCGCGCCCGGCTCAAAGCCGATGGCCGGGCGCTCACCTGCTCGGCGCTCAAGCCGCAGGGGCTTCCGGCCAAGGAGCTGGCCGCGCTGGCTCATGACATGGCACTGGGCCGGCTCGACTGCATTAAGGACGACCACGGCCTGAGCAATCAGCGTTTCAGTCCGTTCGCCGACCGGGTGCAGGCCTGCGCCGAGGCTGTTGCCCGCGCCGCCGAGAAGACCGGCCATCCCACCCGTTACGTGCCGAGCCTGACCGGTAGCCTCGATGCCCTACGGCAGCAGATGGAGGTCGCGCGCAATGCAGGTATCGATACCGTCATGATCGCGCCGATGATCGCGGGCCTCTCCAATGGCCTGCAGCTCAAGCGCGAATATCCTGAAATGGCCGTGCTCGCTCATCCGACCCTTGCCGGGGCGGCCCGCATCGCGCCCCCTTTCCTGCTGGGCAAGTTGTTCCGCCTGGTCGGGGCCGACGGGGTCATCTTCCCCAACCACGGCGGACGGTTCAGCTATTCCGACCAGACCTGCCGGGCCATAGCCCGCGCGGCCCTCTCGCCCTGGCGCTACGGCAAGCAGCAGATCGCACCCGCGATCCCGGTACCCGCGGGTGGCATGAGCCTGGAGCGTGTCCCGGAAATGCTGCGCTTCTATGGCATGGACGTCATGCTGTTGATCGGCGGTGCGCTGCTCTCCGCCGGGGCGCGCCTGACGCAGGCGACCGAAGCCTTCACACGGGCGGTAGCGGAATACACATATGGATGACGGTTGGATGAGAGGATCGCCCGTGCATCGCCAGGCTCAGAAGGATTACCGCTGGGAGGGCGTGGACCGCCTCGCCTACAAGGAAGAGGGCTCGGCCCCGTTCAAGGACATCTCCCGCCAGGTGCTGATCGCCGACGAGAACCTCGCCTGCGAGCTGCGCTATTTCGAGATGGCGGCCGGCGGCTACTCGACCCTGGAGCGGCACGAGCATGTGCACGGGGTCATGATCCTCAGGGGCCGCGGCCATTGCCTGGTCGGCAACGAGGTGCGCGCGGTCGCCGAACGCGACCTCGTGACCATTCCGCCATGGACCTGGCATCAGTTTCGGGCGGCCGCCGGCGAGCCGCTGGGCTTTCTCTGCATGGTGAATGCCAAGCGCGACAAGCCGCAGCTGCCGAGCGAGGACGAGCTGGCGGCCATATACCAAAACCCGCGTGTGGCCGCCTTTCTCGATGGCCGCATGGCGGAGCTCGACGGCGCCTAGCCGGGGACCACCCTGGCAGGCATTCCGCTTGGCCCCGGATTGCCGCGTCAAGCGCGGCAATGACTGGAGGGACTGGTGTTCCTTCCCCCGCCCGTCATGCCGGCCTCGAGCCGGCATCCGGGGGCCCGGCACACCGAAGGCTTTCCGCTTGTCGCCTTGGATCACCGGGTCAAGCCCGGTGATGACGATTTGCCTTTCAATCGACAGCTTACGTCATGCTCGGCCTTGAGCCGAGCATCCAGGGCTACACGGCGCGAGCTTTCCTCCTGGGGCCTCAACCGCCGGGTCGAAGCCCGGCTGTGACGCAAGCTGCTGAAATTGCGCTACTATCCTAGAACACGCCGGTACAGCTCAGATCGACTTCTGGATCCATTCGAGAATCTTGCCCTTGGGCAGGGCGCCCACCTGGGTTGCCGCCACCTGGCCATCCTTGAACAGCATCAAGGTGGGAATGCCGCGCACCCCGTATTTTGCCGGCGTGTTCTGGTTCTCGTCGATATTGATCTTTGCGACCTTGACCTTGTCGCCTAGCTCCACGGCGATCTCCTCCAGCGCCGGCGCGATCATCTTGCACGGGCCGCACCATTCGGCCCAGAAATCGACGATGACCGGGGAAGAGGACTTGAGCACGTCCTGCTCGAAGCTGGTGTCGGAAACTTTCACGGTGGCGGAATTGGTGGTAGCCATTGATGTACCTCGCAAAATCGGCGCGGCCCACCCCGCACCGGAAGCTCACGCCAAAGTAGGAAGCACGGCTTCACCGGTCAAGGAGACCTTGGTGCAATGCGTCATTGAAGCAGACGCATTGCTCGGGGCGCACGATCTCCGCCATTACCGAACAATGACGGTCGTCCCGATCGGAACGCGCTCATAGAGGTCGATGATGTCTTCGTTCAGCAGCCGGATGCAGCCGCTGGAGACGTTCTGGCCGATGCTCCATGGTTGCGCCGTGCCATGGATCCGGAACAGCGTGTCCTTGCCGTCCTTGTAGAGATACAAAGCCCGCGCGCCGAGGGGATTTTCCGGCCCGCCATCCATGCCGTTGCGATAGGGCTCGAGCTTCGGATCGCGCGCGATCATTTCCGCCGGCGGGAACCAGCGCGGCCATTCCTGCTTGCGCTCCACCACCGCCTCGCCGCTCCAGGAAAAGCCCTCGCGGCCGACGCCGACCCCGTAACGGACGGCCTGGCCACCCGGAAGAACGAAAAACAGGAACCGCTGCCGGGTATCGATGATGATCGTCCCGGGCGACTCGGGGCCCGTATAGGAAACCACTTGACGCTTGTACTTGCTGGCGAGCCCGCCGCTTTCAGTGGTGAAATTGAAGCGCGTCGTCTGCGCGGAGGCCTCCCCTGCAAACAGTGCCCCCATAATGAACAGTACGCAAACGACACCTGCACAAACTATCCGCACCATGTCACACCCCTCAGCACCCTAAGCCAGTACAGCTTTCCTTAACGTCAGACGACGCATCACAGGCAGTCAAATCTTCGTTCCTGAAAATTCTGCATCCAGCTGTTGCTCGAGTTCTACAATGTCGTCCGGTATCGGCATACCGAACGCGCGCATCTGCCCGAGCTTCTCCCTGAGCAGCAGATAGAGCTCATGGCGATCGCCCGGCTGGTTCTCCATTTGCGTCAGCAGAAGGGAAAGCTCGGCTTCAAGTCGGTCAAACATATGTCTTGCTCCGCGGCAGACCATATCATTGGCGGAGTTTACAAGGTCTAAGCGCGCTTTCCCAATCACACGCAACAAACGCACGAATTGGGGAAAGGTTCAGCCGAGGAAGGCGAACACGGCGAAGCCCAGCACCACCGCGGCTATCCCCGCGATCATCACCGTATTGAAATTGTTGTCGATCAGCTGGCGGGCGGCAGGGCCGAACCGCTGGAACAGGAAGGCGACCACATAGAACCGGGCCGCCCGCGTGATGGCACAGGTCACGACGAAGACGACGAGGTCGAGCTGGGCCACCCCGCTGGCAATGGTCACCAGCTTGAAGGGAATGGGGGTCAGGCCCTTGGCGAGAATGATCCAGCCGCCCCATTCCTGCACATTGGCCTGGAAGGCATTGAACGCCGCCTGGATGCCGTAGAACTCGATGATCGGCCGGCCGATCAGGTCATAAAGCAAATAGCCGATGAAATAGCCGAGCAGCGCGCCAGCCACCGAGGCGACTGTGCAGACGAAGGCCGCAAGCCACGCCCGCTGCGGCCGCGACAGCACGATAGCGGCCAGAACCGGGTCTGGCGGAATGGGGAAGAACGAGGCTTCCGTGAACGAGACCACCGCGAGCGCCCAGAGTGCGCGCGGCCCCTCGGCCACCACCAGCATACGGTCGTATAGCCGGCGCATGAAGCCACCGGCCGCCGCCACTGGCACGTTCTGATGGACGGGATCCATATCCATGCAGCGTTGGATCTTTGAGCCTGAACGGAATGGAAACGGCAAAGTGACCGTACATTTCCTGCGCATCGCGCAAGCCGGCTGGAGCGCTCGCGCAGGGTCACGTCAATCTGGCGGTGGCGGCATGAGCACGCCCGGCGCCGGACGTTGAGCCTGGGGCGAGGCTCAGTCGCGCGAGGCCGTCTTCACGCCATCAGCCGGCACGGTCGTCCGGTCGGCGGCCGCGTTATGCTCGAGCCGGCCCGTATCGGCGGGCTTCTCGTCCGGGTCCTCGGCCATGCCCTTCTTGAAGCTCTTGATGCCCTTGGCGACGTCGCCCATCAGCTCGGACACCTTGCCGCGTCCGAACAGCAGGACAATGACCAGTCCCAAGATGATCCAGTGCCATGCGCTCATCGCACCCATAACTATCGTCTCCTTGATCTCGCTCGGGCCAGTGGCTCGTCGCCGACTGCGCCTGATCCTCACCTCGACCACGTTCGTCGCCCACGTGAAATGGTGACGATTGGCGCCAGCGCCAGGTCCGCGCTGCGCAAAACTTATGCCGCTTTTCACCTTGCACCAGGTTGGCGGCGGTTTCCACCCGTAACATTCGGGTGAGGCGCGATGCCCTGGCCAGGGGCATTTCTCGCCCTGACCTCAATGACCGTTCTGGCTCAAGCTCCACAAGTCGCGCAGCGGGCTCGCCTTGTAGGTACCCAGAATGCGCAGATAGCTCGTGAAGAAGGCGAGCTCCTCCAGGGCAAGCTTCACGTTGCGGTCCTCCGGATGGCCCACGATGTCCGCATAGAACTGCGCCACGTTGAAGCCTTCGTCCACATAGGATTCGAGCTTCACCATGTTGATGCCGTTGGTGGCGAAGCCGCCGAGCGCCTTGTACAGGGCCGCGGGCACGTTGCGCACCTTGAAGATGAAGCTGGTCAGCACCGGCGCATCTTCCGGCCGCGCATCACGGCGGGTTGCCGAAAGCACCACGAACCGGGTCGTGTTGTGCGCCGCGTCCTCGAATTCGCTGCGCAACACGTTGAGCCCGTAGATCCTTGCCGCGAGGCTGGTGGCTATGGCCGCCCGGGTCGGGTCCCCCGCCTCGGCAATCTCCCGTGCAGCGCCCGCCGTATCCGCCGTGGTGATCGGCGTCAGGCCCAGGGCGCGGATCGATTTGCGGCACTGGCCCAGCGCATGGGGATGGCTCGCCACCGTCTTCAAGGTCGCGAGCGTCGCGCCAGGAATGGCCAGCAGCTGGTGGTTCACCCGCAGGAAGTGCTCCCCGACGATATAGACGTCGGACTCCGGCATCAGATGGTGAATATCGGCCACCCGCCCCGCCAGCGTGTTGTCTATGGGGATCATCGCCAGGTCGGCACGGCCCTCGGTGAGCGCGGCGAAGGCCTCGTGAAACGTCTCGCTCGCCACCGGCTCGTCGTCCGGGAACATCTGGGTGACGGCAATGTGGGAATTGGCGCCGGGCTCGCCCTGGTAGATGATTTTACGCTTCGACACGACAGGTTAACAGCCTCTGGACGGCCGGCGGCCATCGCTGGGCCGGTCGTGAGCGATCAGGCTCTGAGCGCCGCGATGACGCTCCGGGCCCGTTCAAGGTCGGCGGGAGTATCGACACCGAAGGGGGCCGAGTCAACGAGTGCGACATCGATTCGCATGCCCGCGCCGAGCGCCCGCAGCTGCTCGAGCCGCCGCTCCGTCTCCAGCGCCGCCACCGGCAGTCGCACGAACCGATCCAGCGCCGGCCGCCGAAACGCATAGATGCCGATGTGGTGGTAGTGGGGCCCCGCGACGCCCTCGGGCAGAACGCGCACGAAGTCGTGCGCGCGGGCGGTGCGCGCCCCCGGCTCGAACCTGGCGATGGCCTTGACCACCGACTCGCTTGCCTCCTCGTCCTCGCCCCAGATCGGCGCCACGGGGGTGCCGATATCGACGTCCGGGTTGTCGAGCGGCCGCAGGGCCGCCCGTACCGCCTCCGGGTCGACGGTTGGCAGATCGCCTTGCAGGTTTACCACAACGTGATGGCGCCCCTCGGGATCGATAGCGGCCGCGGCAGCATGAACACGGTCGGAGCCGCTGGCGAGGCTCGGATCGGTCGCGACCGCCTCGCCGCCTGCTGCCGTGACGACTTCGCTGATCTCCGGATCGGCGCTGGCCACCACCACCCGGCCGACATTCGCCGCCTCGGCGCGGCGCATGACGTGGACGATCATCGGCAGCCCGCAGATGTCGGCCAGCGGCTTGCCGGGCAGCCGCGTTGCTCCCATGCGCGTGGGAATGACGACCAACGTATTCTCTGGGTGCACCGCTGTCATGGTCCCCCTCGCGATTCGCGCCCGACGAGCGCGGCATATGTGCGCATGGTGTCATGCATGTTGCAAGGAAAAGGCGAACGAATTAGGGTCCCCGCGCGTGAGATGGGCACCCGCCAGATGGGAGCATCTCGGCCCACGCATTCTTATGGTTCCATGGCATTGGCAAACGGAGAGGGGACGCACTGCAGATGATGGATTCGTTTGAATTCAACAAAATCGCGGGAGCGATTCTCTTCTCTCTTCTCGTCGCCATGGGCCTGGGCCAGCTCAGCAGCATCATCTATCACTCCGGCGCCCCCGAGAAGCCCGGCTTCTCCGTTCCCGTCGAAGAGGAGACCGCGGGCGGTCAGCCCGGCGGTGGCGCGCCTGCCGTGCCTTTGGCGCAGCTTCTCCAGAATGCCAGCGCCGAGAAGGGCGAGGCGCAAAGCCGCAAGTGCGCAGCATGCCACACTTTCGAGAAGGGGGGCGGTAACAAGATCGGACCGAACCTCTACAACATCATCGGCGAGGAGGTTGCCTCTCCCGAGCTCGGCTTTGCGTTTTCGCCCGCCATGCAGGAGAAGGCGAAGGAAATCGGCCACTGGACCTATGAGACGCTGAGCGATTTCCTTGCCAACCCGCAGAGATACGTGCCCGGCACCAAGATGAGCTTCGCCGGCATCAGGAATGACCAGGATCGTGCCGACCTGCTGGCCTATCTGCGGACCATGAACGACAATCCGCCGCCGCTGCCGGAAGCGCCTGCCCAGGAAGCAGCGCCAGAGCAAGGTGGCGCGCCGGCCCAGGGTGGCGCGCCCGCACAAGCCGAAGGAGCCGCACCGCAGCAAGGTGGCGCGCCGGCCCAAGGCGCGGCTCCCGCGGAGGGCACTGCCCCGGCCGCCCCAGCCCAAGGTGCGGCTCCCGCGGAGGGCACTGCCCCGGCTGCCCCGGCCCAAGGCGCTGCCCCGGCGCAACAGCCCGCCTCGCCCCAGCAGGACGAGGGCACGGCGGAGGGTGTTCCGGCCCAGGGCGGCGCGCCGGCGCAGGGCGCGGCTCCGGCCCAGCCGACACCTTCCCAGCCGGCAAGCCCGGGATCCGGCGCCCCCATCAGCCAACCGCCGCCGGACCAGCCTAACCAGCCCGGCCAGCAGACGCCGCCGCTGCAGCCCGAGGTGACGCCGGAACAGGCGCCGCAGCCCGGCAGCAGCCAAGGTTCGCTGCCGCCGGATGAGCCGGACGGAGGCGGCGAGCGATCAGCCCAGGCGCCACAAACGAATGAGCAAACAGAAGAGCCGGCCGGGGATAACACCCCGGCCGCTGCCGTTTCAGGGGGGCAGTCCGCAAGTGGCGCGCCGTCCAAGCTCGGGCAGCTGCTTGCTGCAGCCGATGTCGCCAAAGGCCGGGCCCAGGCACGCAAATGCATCGCCTGCCACACCTTTGGCAAGGGCGAGGGCAACAAGGTCGGTCCCAATCTCTACGGCATTCTCGGCGAGGAGATCGCCTCGCCCTCGCGCAATTACGCCTTCTCGCCGGCCATGAAGGCCAAGGCCAAGGAATGGGGGAGTTGGAATTATGAGCACATGTTCCAATATCTGGAGCGGCCCACGGCGCTCGTCCCCGGAACGAAGATGATCTTCGCCGGCATAAGGAGCGAGACGGATCGTGCCGCGCTCATCGCCTATTTGCGCACGCTTGCGGATAACCCGGTGCCGCTTCCGCAGTGATCGAACGGATTTGATTGCAGAAAATTAATACCGGCACGTCTTTCGCCGGTTTTTTCATTTGTGGCATAGAGGCTCGTAAGACAAAACGGATCAACCGATCGGAGGGAGAAACGAAAAGATGGAAGTGACCAGGAGGGAGGCTCTTGGCCTGTTCGGCGTAACGGCCGCATGGGGTCTGCTACAACCTGGCCTCGGAAGCGCATGGGCTTCCATGCAGGCGCCGGATACCTGGCACCATGGCAGCTCCCTTTTCGGGGATCTCAAATACGGACCCGATTTTCAGCACTTCGATTACGTGAACCCGCAGGCGCCGAAGGGTGGCCGTGTGAGGTTCCAGGCGTTGGGCGCCTTCGACAGTCTTAATCCATTCACCTACAAGGGCCGCCCCGCGACCGCGATTGTCTACGCATTCGATGCCCTCACCATGCCGTCGATGGATGAGCCGAGCACGTCCTACGGGCTCATCGCGGAGGCGATCAAGTTCCCCGCTGACTTTTCGCAAGTCACCTATCGCCTGCGCAAGGAGGCACGTTTCCATGATGGGCAGCCGGTCACGCCGGCGGACGTCATCTTCAGCATGGAAGCCATCAAGAAGGGCTTGCCTCAGTACGCAGCCTATTACCGGAATGTGGTGCGCGGCGAGCAGACGGACGATAACGAGGTCACCTTCTTCTTCGACCAGAAGGGCAACCGCGAGCTACCCAACATCACCGGACAGCTGATCGTGCTCTCGAAGCATTGGTGGGAAGGCAAGGATGCATCCGGGAACCAGCGGGATATTACCACAACCTCGCTCGAACCGCCGCTCGGCAATGGTGCCTACCGGTTCGAACGCATGAATGTCGGTCGCTCCATCGTTATGAAGCGCGTCGAGGACTACTGGGCCAAGGACCTGCCGGTCAATCGCGGCACCAACAACTTCGACGAGATCGTGCAGGAATATTTTCTGGATCCCGCCGTGGCCTTCGAGGCTTTCAAGGCGGACCAATACGACTGGCGGACCGAGAACTCCGCCCGCAACTGGGCCACGGGCTACAACTTCCCGGCCGCTCAGCGGGGCGATGTCGTTCGCGAGGAATTCAAGTTCGACAATCCTGCCCCCATGCAGGCTTTCGCCTTCAATACGCGGCGGCCGAAATTCGCCGACGCGCGCGTGCGCCTCGCCTTCAACTACGCCTTCGATTTCGAATGGGCCAATCGCACGCTGTTCTATGGCCAATACAAGCGGCCGGATAGCTATTTTGCCGGGTCCGAGCTGGCATCATCCGGGTTGCCCCAGGGCAAGGAGCTCGCGCTGCTCGAGCCGCTGCGCGAGCAGGTGCCGCCCCAAGTGTTCACCGAGCCCTACAGCAACCCCGTCAATGCGACGCCGGCCCAGCAGCGCGAAAACCTGCGCAAGGCGATGATGCTGCTGAACGAGGCTGGCTGGACTTTCGACAAGGGGGCGCTGAAGAATGCCGCCGGCGAGGTGCTGTCGGTTGAGTTCCTGCTCGATGACCCGGCCCTGGAGCGGGTCGTCTTGGCTTACGTTCAAAGCCTTAAGCGCTTGGGGATCAACGCGACCATTCGTACGGTGGACACCGCTCAGTACCAGGCGCGTGTCAACACGTTCGATTTCGACGTGATCACCCACATCTGGGCGCAATCGCTCTCTCCCGGCAACGAACAGCGGACCTACTGGGGCAGCGCCGCGGCTGATGAGCCTGGCAGCGATAACGTGGTCGGCATCAAAAACCCCGCCATCGACACGTTGATCGACAAAGTCATCTATGCCGAAAGCCGCGAAGACCTGGTGGCGGCTTGCCGGGCGCTCGACCGGGTGCTGCTCTGGAACCACTACGTGGTGCCCCAGTGGTACTCGCCCCTGACCCGCACCGCGCGCTGGGACAGATTCGGACATCCGGAAATCATACCCAAATATCAGACCGGCTTTCCCACCGTCTGGTGGTACGACGCCGAGAAGGCCGCAAAGATCGGAGGGCAGGGCTGAGCATGGCGCCGATCACACGCCGGGAGGCGATCACCCTTGGTGCATTGATAGCGGCTGGTGCTTTGGCACCGCCGTCCATCCTTCGCGTTGCCGCGCAGACGGGTGGGGGCGAGCGCCGCCACGGCCTTTCCACCTTCGGCGATCTCAAATACCCGCCGGACTTCCGGAATTTCGACTATGTGAAGCCGGAGGCCCCGAAAGGCGGCCAGCTCTCGCGCACCGGCACCTCATCGGTCAACACCTTCAACAGCCTCAATCCCTATATCGTCCGCGGCGATGCCGCCCAGGGCATGGGGCTGACCTTCGACAGCCTGATGGTGCGCGCGCAGGACGAGCCGGACGCCATGTACGGTCTGGTGGCGGAATCGGTCGCGATCGCGCCGGACCGGCTGAGCGCGACCTTCTATCTGCGCCCCGAGGCCCGCTTTTCCGACGGCTCCCCGCTCACCGCGGAGGACGTGGCCTTCACTTTCGAGACCCTGAAGAGCAAGGGCAGCCCCGCCTACCGGATCGCTTTGCGCGACGTGGCGGGCGTTCAGGTGAAATCGCCCCACGAGGTGACGTTCACCTTCCAGGGCGAGAATGTGCGCGACCTGCCGGCCCGGGTTGCCGGCCTGCCGATCCTGTCCAAGGCCTATTACGCGACCCGCCCCTTCGAGCAGACCACCTTGGAGCCGCCCCTGGGGTCGGGGCCCTACAAGGTCGGCCCGCTGAAGCAGGGAGCCTTCATCACCTACCAGCGCCGGCCGGACTATTGGGCCAAGGACCTGCCGGTCAATCGCGGGCGCTTCAACTTCGACGAGATCCGCTTCGAGTATTTCCGCGACCGCACCGCCGAGCTGGAGGCGCTGAAGGCGCGCGCCTTTCTGCTGCGGCAGGAGTTCACCGCCCGCGACTGGGCAACCCAGTACGACATCCCTGCGGTGCGCAACGGCCAGCTGCGGCGCGAGGAGCTGCCCGATCGCAATCCGTCCGGCGCTCAGGGCTTCTTCATCAACATGCGCAAGGAGAAGTTCAGGGATCCGCGCGTGCGCGAGGCGCTGAACTACGCCTTCGATTTCGAGTGGCTGAACAAGAACCTGTTCTACGACTCCTATACCCGGACGAACTCCGTATTCGAGAACTCCACCCTCAAGGCGGAAGGGCCACCCTCGGCTGAGGAGCTGGCGTTGCTCGAGCCTCTGAAGGCGCAGCTTTCCGAGGAGGTCTTCGGGCCGGCTTATGTCTCGCCGGTGAGCAACGGCTCCGGCCAGGATCGCACATTGCTGCGCGAGGCGGGGCGCCTGTTGGAGGAAGCCGGCTGGACCATCAAGAACGGCCGCCGCACCAATGCCGCCGGCGAGCCGCTGACGGTCGAGTTCCTCATGTTCGAGCCCACCTTCGAACGGGTGGTTGCGCCCTATATCAAGAACCTGCGCCTGCTCGGCATCGAAGGCCGGATGCGGATGGTGGACTCCGCGCAATACCAGGAGCGGCTCAAGAACTTCGATTTCGAGCTGACCAGCCAGCGTTTCGTCCTCGGCGTCACGCCGGGGCCGGAGCTGCTGGCCTTGTTCGGCTCGGCCGCGGCCGACCAGGTGGGCAGCTACAACCTGGCCGGCATCAGCAATCCGGCCGTGGACGCCCTCATTGATCGGATCATCCAGGCGAAGAGCCGCGACGAGCTTACCACCGCCGCCCGCGCCTTGGACCGTGTGCTGAGGGCGGAGCACTTCTGGGTGCCACATTGGTACAGCGCCAAGCACCGGCTGGCTTACTGGGATGTGTTCGGACGGCCGGCGGTGATCGCCGATTACGATCTCGGAATCGAGGATACGTGGTGGTACGAAGCGGAAAAGGCAGCAAAGCTGGGCTTCAAGTGACTGGGCAGCGCACCCCTTCCCGCATCCGCCACGCTGCGAGGTGACCGCCTGCCATGGCCAGTTATATCCTGAGAAGGCTTCTCCTGATGGTGCCGACCTTGTTCGGCATCATGCTGGTGAGCTTCGTCATCGTGCAATTCGCGCCCGGCGGGCCGGTGGAGCGCATCTTGGCCCAGATATCCGGCACCGATGTCGGCGCCACCGCCCGCATCGGCGGCGGCGGTGGCGATACCCTGGGCGGCGGCACGGTGGCGCCGGGCGGGCCGGGCAGCGACGTCACCTCCAAGTATCGCGGCGCGCGCGGCCTTGATCCGCAGTTCATCAAGGAGCTCGAGCGGCAGTTCGGTTTCGACAAGCCCGCCCACGAGCGCTTCCTGCTGATGCTGAAGAACTACGCCACCTTCAATTTCGGCCACAGCTATTTCCGCGATGTGTCGGTGGTGGACCTCATCATCGAGAAGCTGCCGGTCTCCATCTCCCTCGGCCTGTGGATGACCCTCATCGCTTACGGCATCTCCGTGCCGCTGGGCATCGCCAAGGCCATGCGCGACGGCTCGAAATTCGACGTCTGGACCAGCGCCGTCATCATTGTAGGCTACGCGATCCCGAGCTTTCTGTTCGCCGTGCTGCTGATCGTGTTGTTTGCGGGCGGATCGTTCCTCGACTGGTTCCCTCTGCGCGGATTGACCTCCGACAACTGGGCGCAGCTGCCCTGGTACCAGAAGATCACCGACTATTTCTGGCATCTGGCGCTGCCGATCACCTCCCTCGTGGTCGGCGCCTTCGCCACCACCACCCTCTTGACCAAGAACTCCTTCCTCGATGAGGTGCGCAAGCAATATGTGATGACCGCGCGGGCGAAGGGGCTGAGCGAGCGCCAGGTGCTCTACGGCCACGTCTTCCGCAACGCCATGCTTATCCTGATTGCCGGTTTTCCCGGTGCGTTCATCGCTTCGTTCTTCACCGGCTCCCTGCTCATCGAAACCATCTTCTCTCTCGACGGCCTTGGCCTTTTATCCTACGAGTCCGTGATCAACCGCGATTATCCGGTCGTGTTTGCCACGCTTTACATTTTCGGTCTGCTCGGTCTGCTCATCAACCTGCTCAGCGACCTCACCTATACGTGGGTTGATCCCCGCATCGACTTCGAAGCACGGGAGAGCTGAGTGGACGTGCTCGACCCAAAAACCCGGCCGGCAGAGGGGCCGCTCAGCGCCGCGCAGAGCAGCGCTGCCCAGCCCGGCGCCGGCCGCTCGGGCTTCCTTTCCCCCATCAACCGGCGTCGCTGGGAGAATTTCAAGGCGAACCGGCGCGGCTTCTGGGCCCTGTGGATCTTCCTGGTGCTGTTCGTCCTCAGCCTGTTTGCCGAATTGATCGCCAACGACCGGCCGCTCCTCGTCAAATATGACGGGCAGTACTACTTCCCGATCTATCAGAATATTCCCGAAAGCACCTTTGGCGGCTTTCTTCCCCGGACCGATTTCCGCGATCCCTTCATCCAGGAACAGATCAATCAGAACGGCTGGATCGTATGGCCGCCGATCCGCTACTCCTACCGCTCCATCAATCTCCAGCTGCCGACGCCGGCACCGTCGCCCCCCTTCTGGATGATGGGCGAGGAGCAGCGCTGCGCCGCCTATCCGGAAGGCGTCAACGATCCGAACTGCGTGCTCGGCAACCTTAACTGGCTTGGCACCGACGACCAGGGACGCGACGTGGTCGCCCGCCTTATCTACGGCTTCCGCATTTCCGTGCTGTTCGGCCTGGCGCTCACCTTCTTCTCCTCGATCATCGGGGTCGCGGCGGGCGCCATCCAGGGCTATTTCGGCGGCTGGACCGACCTTCTGTTCCAGCGCTTCATCGAGATCTGGAACTCGATCCCGACGCTCTACCTGCTGATCATCCTGGCGGCGGTCATCGAGCCGAGCTTCTGGGTGCTGCTCGGCATCATGGTGCTGTTTGCCTGGGTGGCCCTGGTCGGGGTGGTGCGGGCCGAATTCCTGCGCGGCCGCAATCTGGAATTCGTCATGGCGGCGCGGGCCATGGGCCATTCGAACCTCTTCATCATGTTCCGCCACGTGCTGCCGAACGCCATGGTGGCCACGCTCACCTTCATGCCCTTCATCCTCAACGGCTCGATCACCACGCTCACCTCCCTCGACTTCCTGGGCCTCGGGTTGCCGCCGGGCTCGCCGTCGCTCGGCGAGCTGCTCGCCCAGGGCAAGAACAACCTGCAGGCGCCATGGCTCGGCATCTCGGGCTTCATGGTCATTGCCATCATGCTGAGCCTGCTGGTGTTCGTAGGCGAGGCGGTTCGCGATGCCTTCGATCCACGCAAGACCTTCCGGTGACGTGCATGGCCCGCTCCAAGGTGAACCCGCGCGATGACTGAACCCACCCCGTTGCTTTCGGTCGAGGAGCTGTCGGTCGCCTTCACCCAGGGCGGCGCGGCCACCCTCGCGGTCGACCGCATATCCTTCGATGTGCAGCCGGGCGAGACGGTGGCCCTGGTGGGGGAGTCGGGCTCGGGCAAGAGCGTCACGGCCCTCTCCATCCTCCGCCTGCTGCCCTATCCGGCCGCCAGTCACCCGACCGGCCACATCCTCTTCGAAGGCCATGACATGCTCCGGGCAGACGACCGTGAGCTGCGCCGGATCCGCGGCAACGAGATCGGCATCGTGTTCCAGGAGCCGATGACCTCGCTCAACCCTCTGCACACGATTGAAGACCAGGTGGGCGAGGTCCTGAAGCTCCATCAGGGCATGACCGATGCGCAGGCGCGCGAAAGGGTGATCGAGCTGCTCACCCGGGTCGGCATCCCCGAACCCGAGACGCGGCTCGGCAGCTACCCTCATCAGCTTTCCGGCGGGCAGCGGCAGCGGGTCATGATCGCCATGGCGCTCGCCAACAAGCCTGCGCTCCTCATCGCGGACGAGCCGACCACCGCGCTCGACGTCACCATCCAGGCGCAGATCCTCAAGCTGCTGCGCGACCTGCAGCAGGAGCTCGGCATGGCCATGCTGCTGATCACCCACGATCTGGGCATCGTGCGGCGAATGGCGCAGCGGGTGTGCGTGATGACCAAGGGGCGCATCGTGGAAGCCGGCGATGTTGAGCAGGTGTTCACCCGTCCGCAGCACCCCTACACCCAGCGCCTGCTCGCGGCCGAACCCAAGGGGCAGGCGCCCGCGGCAGACCCGGCCGCACCGGTCGTCATGGAGGCGGACGACCTCAAGATCTGGTTTCCGATCAAGCGGGGGCTTCTCAAGCGGACCGTGGGCTACATCAAGGCGGTGGACGGCGTCTCGCTCCGGGTCCACGAAGGCCAGACGCTCGGTGTCGTTGGTGAATCCGGTTCGGGCAAGACCTCGCTCGGGCTGGCCCTCCTGCGGCTGATCTCGTCCGAAGGGCGCATCGCCTATCTCGGCCGGGGCATAGACAAGCTCCCGGCCGGCGAGCTGCGCAGCATCCGCAAGGAGATCCAGGTCGTCTTCCAGGACCCGTACGGCTCGCTCAGTCCGCGCATGTCCATCGCGGAGATCGTGGCGGAGGGACTGCTGGTGCAGAACAGGGGCCTCACGCGCCAGGAGCAGCGGGTGAGGGTGGCGAAGGCGCTGGAGGAGGTCGGGCTCGAGCCCGCGGCGATGGACCGCTACCCCCATGAGTTCTCGGGCGGGCAGCGGCAGCGCATCGCCATCGCCCGCGCCATGGTGCTGCAGCCGCGCTTCGTCGTGCTGGACGAGCCGACCAGCGCGCTCGACATGTCGGTGCAGGCCCAGATCGTCGACCTCCTGCGCGAGCTCCAGCAGCGCCATGGGCTCGCCTATATGTTCATCAGCCATGATCTCAAGGTGGTGCGCGCGCTTGCACACGAGGTCATGGTCATGAAAGATGGACACGTGGTCGAGACAGGCACCACGGCGGAGATTTTCGAAGATCCGAAAACAGACTATACGAAAGCGCTCATAGCGGCGGCCTTCGCCCTTGAGGCGACCAATCCGGCCGCCGTGGCGACTTAGGCCAAAAGCACGGGCGCATGTGGCGGGGAGAGATCAGGACGGGCCATGGCACTTCTCTACGTGACGAGCGGGTGGGATACGGAGGCATGGGCGGCGGGCATGGCCAAGCTGGCGCCGGGGCGCGACGTTCGGGCTTGGCCAAATTGCGGCAACCCCGATGACATCGAATACGCCTTCGTTTGGAAGCCACCCCACGGCGTGCTGAAGCAGTTCCGCAACCTGAAGGCGATCTTCTGCCTCGGCGCCGGCGTGGACCACATCCTGCTGGATCCGGATCTGCCCGACGTGCCCGTCGGCCGGGTCGTCGACCCCGATCTCACCATGCGCATGACGGAATACGTGGTGTTTCACGTGCTCCTGCATCACCGCCAGCACCTGGCTCTGGCCGAGGCCCAAAAGAACCGGGTATGGCTTGCATCCCTCGAGCAGCCCGCGGCCTGCGATGTCCGCGTGGGCGTCATGGGCCTCGGCGCCTTGGGCGGCGATGCGGCCGCCAAGCTGCGGCAGATCGGCTTCCAGGTCGCCGGCTGGAGCCGCATGCCGAAGCACCTCGACGGCATTGAAACCTTCAGCGGGCAGGATGGCTTCAAACCCTTCCTCAACCGCACCGACATCCTCGTCTGTCTCCTGCCCCATACAGCCGACACCACCGGGCTGCTGAACATGGACATCTTCAAGGCCCTGGCCCATGACGGGCGCCTGCCCGGGCCGTCTATGATCAATGCGGGTCGCGGCAAGATCCAGATCGAGGCCGATATCCTTGCGGCCCTAGACAGCGGCGTCCTCCACAGCGTGAGCCTTGACGTGTTCGAGCATGAGCCGCTCGACCCCGACAGCCCGTTGTGGTCGCACCCACGGGTGGTGATCACGCCTCATAACTCCGCCGATTCCGATGCGACGGCGCTGACCGGCACCCTGCTCGCCCAGCTCGAGCGCTTCGAACGCGACGGGGTCATGGAGAACCAGGTAGATCCGCGCCGCGGTTATTGATCGCGCTATGGCACGGCGATACGCCGGGCAAAGCGGCCATAGAGCAGGGCGGCCGCAGCGAACACGACGCCGCCCAGCACCGCCGAGAGGACCAGCGCGCTTTCCGGCCCGGCGGTCTCTAGCAGGCTGGCATAGGCGATCGGTGCCAGGGCCGAGGCGATGAACCCCGGCGCGGTGAGCTGCCCGACGATCGAGCCATAGGCGTGAGGGTCGAACAGCACCAGCGGCTGGGTGCCGCGAACGATGGTGATGAGGCCGTTGCTTGCCCCATAGGTGAAGGCGAACACCGCGCCGGCCACCACCGACCCGGTCGCCCCGAGGCCGACCAGGAACGACGCCGGCAGGATCACCGTCGCCAGCACGCCGAGCACCAGCGGGTGCAGCCGCATGCCGAAGGTCAGCTCGCACAATCGTGCCGAGGATTGGCCGATGCCGCGAAAGCTGGAGAGCCAGACCGCGGCGCCGGCGCTCATGCCCAATGCTGACATGATGCCGATCATATGGGCCGACATGCCGGAATTGAGGAAGGCCGACACGGTGACCATCACCACATAGAGCAGGCCGGCCCAGCGCTTGTCTCCCGGCGTCTGGGCCAGCGGCTGGGGGTGGGATGTGCCGCCCCGGCCACCGGCGCTGTGCCGCTCGTCGGGGATCGACCAGTGCAAGGGTAGCGTCAGCAGGGCGATCGCCGCATAGCCGATGAGCGCGCCGCGCCAGCCGAACAGGGAAGCAAGCCCGTAGCCGATCGGCCAGAAGGCGGTGGACGCAAGACCGCCCAGCAGCGTGACCTGCGATATGGGGCGACGTGCCAGATGGCCGCCGATCCGTGCCAGCGACGCGAAGGCTGCTTCGTAGAGCGTCATGCGCATGGCGACGCCCAAGCAGGCCCAGGACAGCGCATAGAGCAGTATGCCGTGGCTGAGGCTCAGGCCAAGGCAGCCCAGCGCGATCAGCACCGAGCCCGCGGACATGACCCGCCGGCCGCCGTGCCGGTCGATGAGGCGGCCGATCGGTGCCGAGGTCAGCCCCATCACCACCAGCGCGCCCGAAAAGCCGCCATAGACGACCGTCATCGGCCAGCCGAGATCGCGCGCCATGTCGACCCCGAACACGCCGATCAGGTAGTAGGACACACCCCAGCAGATGAACTGCGATAGGCTGAGCGCCAGCACCAGGCCTCGGCTGATCATGCGGGGGGCGTGGCGTTGCCGGGCCCGAGCTGTCTCTGCATGAGCACCGTGTCGAGCCAGAGGCCGTGCTTCCACCCGACCGACCGCAGGGTCCCCACGTGATGGAACCCCGCGCTCTCGTGCAGCCGGATCGAGGCATGGTTGGCCGAATCGCCGATAACGGCCACCATCTGCCGGAAGCTCCGCGCGGCCGCCTGGTCGATCAGGGTTGAAAGCAGCAGCTTGCCGATGCCCCGGCCCTGGAAGCCCTCGCCCACATAGACCGAGTTCTCGACCGTTGCGTGATAGGCCGGACGCGGCCGGTACGGGCTCGCATAGGCATAGCCGGCCAGCGCCCCCTGCCACAGGGCGACGATATAGGGATAGCCGCCGGCCACCAGCCGCTCGCGCCGTGCCTCCATCTCAGCCGCATCCGGCGGCTCGAGCTCGAAGCTGGCGCGCCCGAACAGGACGGCTTGCCGATAGATCGCGGTGATCGCGGGAATGTCTTCTGCTTGGCAATCCCGTAGCTGGATCGCCCCCGGCGGGCTTGAACTCTGCACAGGACGTTCTCAACGCATGCTGGCCCTTGTCTGCCCGCCATTTTGCGGCCTGCGCGCGGGTTAGGGAAGCCTATTGTCGCGCAGCCTGAACGTTTTGCACCGGCTCCGGCGTTCGCCTTGCCAGGGCCGCCGCGGCCGCCCGGATGAAACTTCCTTCAATAAAAAATTTCGAGCACGGAAGATCTGTGCCAGAAATACACATAAAAGTCAGCCTAAGGACGACACGTTTGATCAAGGTTTATCAACGGAAGGGGGTATTCCAAAGATGCAACGGGGTGATCGATTGCAGACAATGGACAGCGGGTCGATCCGTGCGCATCATATACGCTGCGGCAACAAGCTGAGGCGCCCCCCTCTACGTCACCTCCACGTAGCGCCTCCGGTTGGCGCCGCAGTGGCCGAAGCACGCCGCGCCATCAGCGCTGGAAGGTCACCTGGAAACCCCGTCTCCTCCCCGACGGGGTTTCCTATTTTCTGGATCGGTTGCGCGTCAAAACGCGATTTGCATCCGCCGCGAGCTTGCGATAGAGCCTGTGGCGATTGGCATGGCCCAGCGCAAGGCGAGCGGCAGAAGCGCTCCCGATACGTGCTCGCTTTGCAACCGGCATGCGGGGGGCTGCGTTAGTGCGCATTCAGATCCAGGGGAAAGCAGATGTCTCTTTCATTCGTTCGCACGCTGATGCTGGCTGCCGGCATGGCCTTTGTGGCAGTGCCCTTTGGCAGCCCGTCGCCTGCCGCCGCGCAGACGATCTATGACTCGAACGTGGCCGCGAAGATCGATGGGCTCAGCAGCAGCCAGCGGGCGCAGGTCCGCCAGATCACCCGGCAGAGCCGCAAGCAGATGCTGGCCATCTTTCGGCAATATGGAATCGATCCGAACGACAAGCCCAATTTCGACAAGCTGATGCAGGCCTCCGGCCCGCTGCAGGCGGTGGCGCGCCAGGAGCGCCAGGCCATGGCCAAGGTTCTCGACCCCGACCAGCTCAGGCAATATGACCGGATCGTCGCCGAGACCCGCACCCGGGTCCGCATGCAGACCCAGAGGCAGTAGGCTCAACATCCCCGCACTTTCCCTCCCGCAGCGGCGGGGAGGGATGTTTGCAATGTCCAAACATTCTCGTCATTGCCGCGCTTGACGCGGCAATCCAGGGGCCGCAGAGATGGTCCACGGTAGAGGCTGATCCCGCTCACCGCCTCAACACCAAATCGCGGTCGGGGAAGCAGGTCGCCTCGAGCCCCTGCCGCGTTTGCCATTTCCCGACGGCAATGCGGCTCTTGAAGCCGATCAGCCCGTCGACCCCGCCCACATCGTAGCCGGCCTGCACCAGCCTTTGCTGCAGGCCCTGCACATGCTGCCGGGTGAAGCCCGAAACGTCCGCCCAGCGGCCGGCGATCGGCCCGGCCCCGCCATAGCGGTCGGCCAGGTGCCCGATGAAGAGGGCGTAGAGATCGGACTCGTTATAGGCCTTCAGCACGTAGAAGTTCCTGGACACGATGAAGGCAGGCCCGAGCCGTCCGGCGGGCATCAGCAGGAAGGCCGTATCCGCGAAAGCCGGCAGCGGTCGGCCGTCCACTCGGCGCACGCCCATCGCCGCCCATTCCGCCAGTGGGCGTCCCTGCTCAGGGCCTTCCAGCGTGCAGGAGACATTCGCCGGCACCCGGGCCTCCACACCCCAGCCGCTGCCCCGCACCCAGCCGTGCTGCTGCAGGTAATGCGCGATGGAAGCCAGCGTATCCGGCACAGACGTCCAGATGTTGCGATGGCCGTCCCCATCGAAATCGACGGCAAAGCGCAGGAACTTGGTGGGTTGGAACTGCGGCTGGCCCAAGGCGCCGGCCCAGGAGCTCTTCATCTCGGCATGCCCGATATGCTCCTCTTCCAGGATCTTGAGCGCCGCGATCAGCTCGGGATAGAAGGCCGACTTGCGGCGGCCCATAAAGGCTTCGGTGGCCAGGGCGCGGATGGCATCGTGTGGGATTTTGACCCTGCCATAACCCGACTCCCGCCCCCAGATCGCCACGATGATCTCGCGCGGCACGCCATATTGGCGCTCGATGCGGTCGAGCGTCTTGGACCACGTGGTCAGCAGGCGCCGGCCATCGCCCACCAGCGATGCGATTTGCTTTTCCGAAAAATAGCGGCCGGGGCTCGAGAATTCCGGCTGCCGCTGTGGCGAGGGCCTCTCCGGCGCAACCCCGGGCGGCGCCAGGTCGGGCAGGCTCCAGTCGAGGGTGATGCCGGCGAACGCCTTCTCGAAGGTGCGGCGCGACACCCCGGCCTTGCCAGCATCCGGCCACACGGTCTGCTCGATCCACTGGCGGAACGCGCCTTCGATCCGCGCCCGCTGCGCAGCGGGCGCGGCCGCGGCTCCCGCGTCGATCGCGAAAAGCGAGGCCGCAAAGGAAGCGAGCAGGGCCAATGCCTGCAAAACGCGGGTGTGTCGAGAATGGAGCATGCCGCCTCTTTAGCCTTTCGCGCGCCACATTGCACGTCACCAAACGGTGCGGCAGCCCGACTCTAGCCCCACCGTTCCGTGCGCGCTGTCGATGCTCACCCGCGCCGGGTGACGAAGCGAGTTTCGAGATAGGCATCCAGGGCATCGGCTCCGCCCTCCGTGCCATGGCCAGAGTCGCGGATCCCGCCGAACGGCACCTCCGGCAGCGCCAGCCCGAGGTGGTTGATGGTGATCATGCCGGTCTCGATGCCTTCCGACAGCCGTGTGATGGTCTCGGCCGACTTGGCGAAGCCATAGGCCGCGAGCCCGTAATTCAGCCGGTTGGCCTCGCGCAGCGCATCGTCGATGCCCTTCACCGGCAGCATCAGCGCCAGCGGGCCGAACGGCTCTTCGTTCATCGCCCGCGCATCTGTCGGCACGTCGGCCAGCACCGTCGGCTGGAAGAAATAGCCGGCATTGCCGATGCGCTTGCCGCCGGTCTTGAGCGCGGCCCCGCGGCCAACCGCGTCATGCACCAGCTCCTCCATGGCCTGCACGCGGCGGCTGTTGGCCAGCGGCCCCATCTGAACGCCATCCTCCAGCCCGTCGCCCACCTTGATCTCCGAGGCCAGCTTGGTGAAGCGGCCGACGAAATCCTCGTAGACCGGCTCCTCGATCAGGAAGCGGGTCGGTGACACGCAGACCTGGCCGGCATTGCGGAACTTGGAAGCGGTCATCAGCTGCGCAGCCTGCTCCACGTCGGCATCCGCCGCCACGATCACCGGTGCATGCCCGCCGAGCTCCATGGTCACGCGCTTCATATGCAGCCCGGCCAGGGCGGCAAGCTGCTTTCCCACTGCCGTCGAGCCGGTGAACGAGATCTTGCGGATGACCGGGTGCGGGATCAGGTATTCGGAGATTTCCGAAGGCGTGCCGTAGACCAGGTTGAGCACCCCGTCGGGCAAGCCGGCATCAACGAAGGCGCGCACCAGCTCGGCCGGCGAGCCGGGCGTCTCTTCCGGCCCCTTGACGATGATCGAGCAGCCGGTGGCCAGCGCCGCCGAGATCTTGCGGACCGCCTGGTTGATCGGGAAGTTCCACGGTGTGAAGGCCGCGACGGGGCCCACCGGCTTCTTGTAGACCAGCTGGTCCACACCCGGCGCCCGCGATGGCACGATACGCCCATAGGTGCGCCGCGCCTCTTCCGCGAACCAGTCGATGATATCCGCGGCGGCCAGCGCCTCCAGGCGCGACTGGGCCAGCGGCTTGCCCTGCTCCAGGGTCATGGTGCGGGCAATGCCCTCGCTGCGCTCGCGCAGCAGGTCGGCCGCCTTGCGCATCAGGCGTGAGCGGTCGAAAGCCGAGACGTTGCGCCAGACCTCGAACCCGCGTGCGGCGGCCTCGAGCGCTCGGTCAAGGTCGGCGATGCTCGCATGCGCCACGGTGCCGATTTGGCTCTCACTGGCGGGGTTGATGACCGGATCGGCCTTGCCGTCGGCGCTCGGAGTCCATTTGCCGTCGATATGAAGCAGAACGTCGGAATACATATTGGCCTTTCTCGCCCGCCCGCTGCGGGGCCGAAGTGCTCACGCGGGTTCTTGTGCGGCCGTATATAGGCCGATCGCCCCGGTCTCGCGAAGATGCTGGATTGTCGCTTCGTCGTAGCCGAGCACCTCGCGCAATACGCGGGCGGTATCCTGCCCCAGCATCGGCGGCGGCAGCGGCGCCGCCTCCCGCTGGGCAGCGAGCCCGTGGGCCGGGCGCACCAGCCGCACCGGACCAAGCTGCGGGTGCTCCAGCGTCTGCACCACCTCGCGCTCGCGCGCATTGGCGCTGGCGAATGCCTCCGGCACCGTCTGCACCATGCCGGCCGGAACGCTGGCCGCTGCGCAGGCCTCCATCCAGTGAGCGCGGGTGCGCGTCCTCAGGATCTCGCGAATCGTCGGAAGCAGCGCATCGCGGTGGGTCGCCCGTCCGCTCGCCGTGACGAAACGCGGGTCAGCCGCGAGGTCGGGCCGGCCGATCACCTCCCGGCAGAAGGCGGCAAATTGCCGGTCGTTGCCCACCGCCAGCGCAAAATTGCCGTCCGACGTCTCGAAAATCTCATACGGAACCACGCTCGGATGGGCATTGCCGTAGCGGCGCGGCACCACCCCGGCGTTGAGATAGGCCGCCCCCACATTGATCAGCAGGTTGAGGGCGCATTCGAACATGGCCACGTCGAGATGCTGGCCGCGCCCGGTCCGCTCGCGCTCGAACAGCGCCGCCATCACCGATTGGGCGGCCACCATGCCGGCAACCGTATCGGTCACCGCCACGCCCATGCGCAAGGGGTCGCCATCCTGCTGGCCGGTGATCGACATGAGGCCGCTCTCCGCCTGCACGATGAAATCGTAGCCCGGGCGCTGCGCATCCGGTCCGGTCTGTCCGTAGCCCGAGATCGAGCAATAGACCAGGCGCGGGTTGATGGCGGAAAGCTGCGACCAGCCCACGCCGAGGCGCTCGGCGGTGCCGGTACGGAAGTTTTCCACCACAACGTCCGCCTTCGCTGCCAGCGCCCGCACGATCGCGAGGCCCCCATCGGATTTGAGGTCCACCGCGATGCTCTGCTTGCCGCGGTTGGCGCAGAGGTAATAGGTGGAGGTGCCCTTGTAGCTCGGCACCGACCAGGCGCGCGTATCGTCGCCCCCGTCGATGTTCTCGATCTTCCACACCTCGGCACCGAGATCGGCCAGGGTCAGCGTGCACCACGGGCCCGACAGCACCCGCGACAGGTCGAGCACCTTGATGCCCGCCAGCGGCAGGGCGCGTTTCGCCTCCTCGTCCTGCTCGGCCACGGGGGTTCCTTCCTTTCCTCGACCGTTGGACCGTGCCAGCAGCCCCCATGCGCGTCAATATGTGGAATTAAATTCCGACTCTCCTGATATGATGTGGCATTGCCGCTTGGGAGCACGAATTGCGTAAGCGCAGCCTCACCTCGACCACGACGGGCCGGCCGGCGAGGCCCTCTGAGAACCAGGTCTCCACCGCGCTTGCCCGCGGGCTGGATGTGCTGCGCGCCTTCCGGGCCGGCGACGGCGCCCTGGGCAATCAGGACATCGTCCTGCGCACCGGGCTTCCGAAAGCCACCGTCTCGCGCATCACATTGACGCTGAGCTCTCTCGGCTATCTCGCCTATGACGAGGAGCTCGGCCGCTACAGTCTTGGTCCGGCCACGGTATCGCTGGGCTATACCGCGCTCAAAGGCAGCGCCGTCGTGCATATGGCGCGGCCATTGATGCAGCGGCTGGCCGACCGCACCGGTGCGGCGGTCGCCCTCGGCACCCGCGACGAGCTCGAAATGCTCTATCTCGCCAATTGTCGCTCCGACAGCCTGGTGACCCTCAGGCTCAATCCGGGATCGCGCATCCCGGTCTGGCAAACCGCCATGGGCCAAGCCTATCTCATGGGCCTCGATGAGGCTGAGTGCGAAGCCGTGCTTTCGCGGCTGGCCGCCGCCAGGCCTGGCGAGGAGGGCGCCATGCGTCGGGCCATGGAAGCTTGCGCAGCGTTTTACCGCGCCAATGGCTTCTGTGTCTCGGAAGGGCTGTGGCACAGTTATGTGAACGCCGCCGGGGTGCCGTTCCGTCCGGCCGACGGTTCCCCGGTGGTGGCCATCACCTGCGGCGGCGTCAGCGAGCTGCTCTCGGGCCGGGCGCTGCGCGAAGAGATCGGGCCGGCGCTGGTGCGCCTCGCCGCCGAGCTCGAAGCGCGGCTTTTGGGCGATGTGCCGTAAGAGGCGACCGGTCGGCTTGCGAAGCGGCCGCAAAGCCTGCATTGATGCTGACGGGATGAGCAACCGCAACTGAAGGAAGACCGATGACCGCTGCGGATCCCTACAAGATCCTCGGGGTAGCCCGCGATGCCTCGGACAAGGACATTCAGAAAGCCTATCGGGCGCTGGCCAAGAAGCACCACCCCGACCTCAATCCGGGCGATGCGGAGGCAGAAAAGCGGTTCAAGGAAATCTCCGTCGCCTATGATCTGCTGAGCGACCCGGAGAAGCGGGCGCGCTATGATCGCGGCGAGATCGATGCCAGCGGCAACGAGCAGGCGCAGCATTACCAGCGCCGGTATTATCGCGACTATGCGGGGGGACCGGACAACGCCTATGCCAGCAGTGGCGCCTATGCCGATTTCACCGACATGGACGACATTCTCTCCGCGTTTTTCTCTCAGCGCGGTGCGGCCGGTGCAGGCGCCCGGACGATGAACATGCGGGGACGTGACGTGCAATATCGGCTTGAGGTGGAGTTCCTGGAGGCGGTGCTCGGCGGCAAGAAGCGCTTGGCCATGCCCGATGGCTCGACCATAGACGTCACCATTCCCCCCGGCACCCGCGACGGGCAGGTGCTGCGGCTCGCCGGCAAGGGGCAGCCGGGCATAGGCCAGGGCAAGGCGGGCGATGCCCTGGTCGAGATCTCCGTGCGGCCGCACCCCGTGTTCACCCGTGATGGCGATGATATTCGCATGGAGCTGCCGGTCACCCTCAAGGAGGCGGTGCTGGGTGGCAAGGTGCGGGCACCGACCCCGTCCGGAGCGGTGGACCTCACGCTGCCCAAATGGTCGAATACCGGCAAGGTCATGCGTTTGAAGGGCAAGGGCGTGCCCGGACGGAACGGGGCGGCCGGCGATCTCTATATAACGCTCAAGGTGGTGCTGCCCGATGCGCCGGATCCGGAGCTCGAAGCGTTCATGAACACGTGGGCCGGCAGCTCGGCTCAGGACCCGCGGCGAGGGATGGAGGTCTAGATGCTCACCATCACCGAGTTCAAGATGCGTGTCAGAGTGGAGAACCAGCAGCTGCACCGCTGGGTCGAGGCGGGCTGGATCATTCCCGTCGAGCAGGATGGCCAGCCCCGCTACTCCGAGCTCGACGTGGCCCGCGCCGCCCTGATCCGCGACCTGCAGCACGAGCTTGGGGTGAATGCCGAGGGCATCGACGTGATCCTCGGCCTGCTCGACCAGCTGCACGGGCTCCGTGCCACGGTCAGCGACCTCATGGAAGCCTTGTGTGCCCAGCCGCCCTCGGTTCGCGAGAAGCTCGTTGCCGATGCCCTGCGCCTCAAGGACAGCCGCCGCAGATAGAACGGATTTCGCCGATCACCCCCTAAGCAGGCTCCAATTCATGTCAGAACCCACCCTTCGCGCCGCCATCGTGCCGGTCACCTTGTTCCAACAGAACTGCACCCTCTTGTGGTGCGCGCAAACCAATCGCGGCGCGGTGATTGATCCGGGAGGCGATCTCGACCGGGTGCGGCAGGCGATTGCCCAGACTGGTATGGCTGTCGAGAAGATCGTGCTGACCCACGGCCATATCGACCACGCCGGCGGGGCTGCCGAGTTGAAGGAGGCCCTGGGCGTCGACATCGAGGGTCCGCACGAGGCGGATCTGTTTCTGCTGCAGGCCCTGGAGCAGACCGGGCGCGGCTATGGCATGATGGACGCCCGCAATGTGGTGCCCGACCGCTGGCTCAAGGACGGCGATGTCCTGCAGATCGGAAATCAGAGCTTCGATGTTCTTCATTGCCCCGGCCATTCGCCGGGCAGCGTCGTTTTCGTCAATGCTGAAAATCGGCTGGCCATTGTGGGCGATGTGCTGTTTGCCGGCTCCATCGGCCGCACCGACCTGCCGGGCGGCAACCATGACACTCTGCTCCGGTCCATCCGCGATCAGCTCATGCCGTTGCCCGACGACTATGCCTTCATCTGCGGGCACGGGCCCACAAGCACCATCGGCCGGGAACGGGCGACGAACCCATTCCTCGTCTGAGGCGGCGCGTGCGCAAGGTCTATGTCATCGGCATCGGCGCGGGCGATCCCGAGCACGTGACGGTTCAGGCGATCGAGGCCTTGAACAGGGTCGATGTGTTCTTCGCCATGGACAAGGGGCCGGCCAAGGCGGACCTGCTGCGGCTGCGCACCGAGATCTGCCGGCGCTTTATCCGCGGCCGGCAGTACCGCACGGTTGAGGTGGCCGACCCGGTGCGCGACAAGGCAGCGGCGGATTACCATGCGGGTGTGCGGGCGTGGCACGGGCAGCGCGCGGTGATCTACGAGGCGCTGATTCGCGACGAGCTGGACGAGGACGGGTGCGGCGCCTTTCTCAGCTGGGGCGAGCCGTCGCTCTATGACAGCACGCTGCGCATCCTCGATCAGGTGGCGGCGCGCGGCAACGTCGCCTTCACCTACGAGATGATCCCGGGCATCAGCAGCCTGCAGGTGCTGGTGGCGCGGCACCGGATTCCCATGAACCGCATCGGCGAGAGCATCCGCATCACCACCGGCAGGCAGCTGGCGGAGGGCCAGGTTCGCCCGATCGACAACGTGTTCGTGATGCTGGATGGGGAATGTGCCTTCAAACGCTGTGTGGGCGATGATCTTCTGATCTATTGGGGCGCCTATCTCGGCACCGACAAGGAGCTTCTCATCGCCGGCCCGCTCGATGCGGTGGCCGGTCGCATCGAACAGGTGAGGGCCGAGGCGCGTGCCCGCCACGGCTGGATCATGGATGCCTATCTGCTGCGCCGCCCGGGCAAGATGTGAGCATGATCCACCCGCGCTGGGGCATTCGCACGGGCGCCTCCGGTAGAGCGCATGGGGCGGATGATGCTGTCTGTCCGCCTCCGTTCTGATATGCTACCGAGCTGATTTGCCGGTGGCGCGGATGGCCGGCCCTCCTGGTCGCCCGCTGTCACATACGCCGCAATGGAGTGCTGGCTTGAAGCGCATCCTCTCATGGATCTTGGGCATCCCCGTCGCTCTCTTCGTCATTGTCGTGGCCGTCGCCAACCGGCGGCCGGTGGTGTTCTCCCTCGACCCCTTCGAGATGGAACGGCCGTGGTTTTCCGTTGAGATGCCCCTCTACGCCCTTCTTGTCGCCACCATCATCCTGGGTATGCTGATCGGCGGCACATCCGCCTGGATCAGCCAGGGGAAGTGGCGCCGGGAAGCGCGCCTGCGCCGCCAGGAGGTGCGCAGGCTGGAATCGGAGCGGGATCTCAGCCGTGCTCAGACACAGCAGCAGACGCCGCCTGTGCCGCGCACCACGCAGGTGCCCGCACCGCTCCACCCTGTATGACCCTGTGAGCGCCATGCGCAAGGCACTGGCTGGAGCCCTGGTGCTGATCGGGATTGCAGCAAGCACCGCGCCGGCCCAAGCGGCCGTGCGCGCCGTGGTGGGTGTCACGCCGGAAGGCGAGACCTGCTTTTTGGGCGGCGCCCAGGCCGGAAGCTTCCTGTCGGCCGAGCAGGTCGCACGGCAGGCTTCGTTCAACCAGCCCTATGTGCTCGCCAATCTCACGGGCCTGCTGCAGCAGGTAACCGCCATCGGCATGCCGGCGCTCACCGAGACGGGCGATTGCGAGGCAAGCTACATGGTCGAGCTCGCGCTGGCGGAGGGCCAGCCCGGCGCCTTCGCCGTCGCCCTGTCGGGGAGCGAGAGCGAAGCCAAAGCCTTGCTGCCGGCGAGCATCAGCCTGGAGAAGCCGGACGGCCGCGCCCGCCGCGTGCTCGGCGATCACCTCGAGGCGGCCGGCCTTGCAAAGCCCGAGCTCAAGTTCAAGCAAGTCATCTCCGTCGATCTGGACGGCGACAAGCGCGACGAGCTGATCGTCAATGCGGCCCACCTGGGCGAAGAG
The DNA here is from genome assembly GCF_005281615.1 of Rhodoligotrophos defluvii. NCBI lineage: Bacteria > Pseudomonadati > Pseudomonadota > Alphaproteobacteria > Hyphomicrobiales > Rhodoligotrophaceae > Rhodoligotrophos > Rhodoligotrophos defluvii. Next base: position 68,275 of record NZ_SZZM01000004.1, read on the forward strand.
GGTGCCGGCCCCGGCGATTATTCCGTGCTGCTCGTCGTGAAGGGCGACGAGGTCATCCCGATCCATTCTGACGTCGTGCCGCCGGAGGACCAGCAATCCGAAATTCTGCCGGCGCTCTTGGACAACGAGGTCGTGGCCGTGGTCGACCTGGACGGCGATGGCATCTTCGAGATCGTGAATTACAGCGCGTTCGACTTTGGTGACGGCTGGGAGCTGGTTAGCCTCAAGCAAGGCAAGGCCAAGCATCTGCTCTGGTGCGGGTGCGGCGGCTAGATCACCGGGCGTGGCGGCCCCTGGCGGTTCATCTCAGGCCAGATTTTGTGCCTTTTCGGGCTGGCCTCTGCTATAAGCCCGCTCCAGGCAAATAAGACGTCGCGAGCGCCATGAGCCCTTATCCGAACCCGATCTGCGTCGCCTTGGATACACCTGATCTCGACCGGGCCGTCGGCTTGGCCCGCGCGCTCGCGGGCGCTGTGGGCTTCGTCAAGCTGGGCCTCGAATTCTTCTATGCCCACGGCGCGGCTGGTTATCAGCGCGTCGCCGAATGTGGCATTCCGGTGTTTCTCGATCTCAAGCTGCACGACATTCCCAACACGGTGGCCGGTGGTCTCCGATCGCTGATGCGCCTGCCCATCCTCCCCGCGATCGTCAATGTCCATGCCTTGGGCGGGGCGGCCATGCTGACCGCCGCCCGCGAGGCGGTCCACGCGGTGCCGTCCCCCGATCGCCCCAAGCTCGTCGCCGTCACCGTTCTCACCAGTCTCGATGCCATCGACCTTGCAACGCTCGGCTTCGACATGAGCGAGGGGGCCGACGCGGCCCATCATGCCCTGCAGCTTGCCGCCATCGCCGCCGGTTGCGGTCTTGACGGCGTGGTGTGCGGCCCGGCGGAGGTGGCCGCCATGCGCGCGGGCTTCGGCAGGCACTTCATGACGGTCGTGCCCGGCATCCGGCCGGGCGATGCCGCCACCGGCGATCAGAAGCGGATTGCCACACCGGGTGACGCGATCAAGGCCGGCGCCCATATTCTGGTAGTCGGCCGGCCGATCACCGCCGCTTCCGATCCGTTGGCGGCGGTGCGGACGATCAAGGCCGAAGTCGATTTGGCGCATGAGGCAGCCGTTTGAGCGTAAGGGTCAAGATCTGCGGCATCAGCGAGCCCGCCACTTTGCAGGCCGCCCTGGAAGCGGGTGCCGACATGGTCGGCTTCGTCTTCTATGCGCGCAGTCCCCGCAACGTGACGATCGCGCAGGCCGCCAGCCTCGCGGCGCTCGTCGGCAGGCGCGCGCGCAAGGTGGTGCTCACGGTCGATGCGGATGACGCCGCAATCGCAGCGATCGGCGCGGCGGTCTCCCCCGACTTCATCCAGGCGCACGGAGCCGAAAGCCCGGAACGTGTGGCCGAGATCGCCGAGCGCTTCGGCGTGCCGGTGATCAAGGCGGTGCGCGTGAGCGGCGCCGATGCTGCGGCGGAAGCGCGGAGCTATCGTGGTGCCGCTGAGATGGTCCTGTTCGATGCGGCGCCGCCGCGGACAGCGGCCGCGCTGCCCGGCGGCAACGGCATTGCCTTCGACTGGTCGCTCCTCGCGGCCGCCAAGCCGGAGGGGCCGTTCGTGCTCTCCGGCGGCCTCGATGCGGACAATGTGGGCGAGGCGATCCGCTTGACCGGCGCGCCCATCGTGGATGTCTCCTCCGGCGTCGAAACCGCGCCCGGCCGCAAGGATGCGGCCCTGATCAGGAATTTCATTGAGGCAGCGAAGGCTGCGGGCTAAGAAACCTGCGTGATCCCATCATATCGGCACGAAGTCAGCGCGATTTTCGAATGAACAAGACCGCCCCCATCGCCAACACGTTCCGCTCCGGGCCCGACGAGCGCGGTCACTTCGGCAACCATGGCGGCCGTTTCGTCGCGGAAACCTTGATGCCGCTGATCCTGTCGCTGGAGCAGGCCTACAACGCGGCCAAGGTCGACCCGGCCTTCCATGCGGAGCTTGACGGGCTGCACAAGACCTATTCGGGGCGCCCGAGCCCGCTCTATTTCGCCGAGCGGATGACGGAGCATCTCGGCGGCGCCAAGATCTACTTCAAGCGCGAGGAGCTCAATCACACCGGCTCCCACAAGATCAACAATTGCCTGGGCCAGGTGCTGCTTGCCCGCCGCATGGGCAAGACGCGGATCATCGCGGAGACGGGCGCTGGCCAGCATGGCGTCGCGGTCGCGACCGTCTGCGCCCGCTTCGGCCTGCCCTGCGTCATCTATATGGGCGAGACCGACGTCGCCCGTCAGAAGCCCAACGTGTTCCGCATGAAGCTGCTCGGCGCCGAGGTCCGCCCGGTAACCTCCGGCTCGCGCACCCTCAAGGATGCCATGAACGAAGCCCTGCGCGACTGGGTCTCGAATGTGGAAGACACCTTCTACATCATCGGCACCGCCGCGGGGCCGCATCCCTACCCGGCCATGGTGCGCGATTTCCAGGCCATCATCGGCGAGGAGGCGCGGGCGCAGATCCTGGAGGCGGAAGGGCGGCTGCCTGATGCGTTGGTGGCGGCGGTCGGTGGCGGCTCCAATGCCATCGGCCTGTTCTATCCCTTCCTCGACGAGCGCGACGTCGCCATCTATGGCGTGGAGGCCGCCGGCCGCGGTCTGGGCACCGATGAGCATGCGGCCTCCATCAGCGGCGGCCGGCCGGGCGTGCTCCACGGCAACCGCACCTATCTGCTGCAGGACGAGGACGGGCAGATCAAGGAGGCCCACTCCATCTCGGCCGGGCTCGACTATCCCGGCATCGGGCCGGAGCATTCCTGGCTCAATGATGTCGGCCGGGTCAAGTATGTCCCCATTACGGACCGGGAGGCCCTCGCCGCGTTCCAGAGCGTCACCCGGCTCGAGGGCATTATTCCCGCCCTCGAGAGCGCGCACGCCCTGGCCTATGTGGAGAAGCTCGCGCCCACCATGGGCAGTGACCGGATCATCATCGCCAATTTCAGCGGCCGCGGCGACAAGGACGTATTCGCCGTGGCCGACCATCTCGGCGTGGAGATGTGAGCCGATGACCGCCCATCACCGCACGCGCATCGACGATCGCTTTGCCGCGCTGGCCGCGGAGGGCCGCGCGGCCCTGGTGACCTTCATCACCGCTGGCGACCCTGATCATGGCACCTCGCTCGCCATTCTGAAGGGACTTCCGGCCGCCGGGGCTGATGTGATCGAGCTGGGCATGCCTTTCACCGATCCCATGGCCGATGGGCCGGCGATCCAAGCCTCGTCCCTGCGTGCCTTGGCCGCCGGCCAGACGCTCAAAAAGACGCTGGACCTTGTCCGGGAATTCCGCGTCAGCGACAATGCGACGCCGCTGGTGCTGATGGGATATTACAACCCCATCTATAGCTATGGCGTGGAGCGGTTCCTGACCGATGCCCGCACCGCCGGCGTCGACGGGCTGATCGTGGTGGATCTGCCGCCGGAGGAGGATGGCGAGCTCTGCCTTCCCGCGCTGCAGGCCGGCCTCAATTTCATCAGGCTGGCCACGCCGACGACAGACGAGAAGCGGCTTCCGGCGGTTCTGAACAACACCAGCGGTTTTGTCTACTACGTCTCGATCACCGGCATCACCGGCACCCGTGCCGCGGAGGCGGCCTCCATACGGCAGGCGCTCGAGCGCATCCGCGCACACACGCGGCTTCCCATCGCGGTCGGGTTCGGCGTCAAGACGGCCGCACAGGCCGCGGCCATCGCCGCCCATGCCGACGCGGTGGTGGTCGGCTCGGCCCTGGTCGAGGCCATCCGTGCAAGTCTTGACGGCAGTGTGGCCAGCGCGCGTACAGTGGGCGAGGTGCACGGGCTGGTCAGGTCGTTGGCGCAAGGGGTACGCGGCGCCCGCGCCGCGGCGGCGGAATAGCAAGCGGCAAACCACGTTCCTGCATTTTCCCTTGCACCGAAGGGAACACGGAGCCATTTGCTTACCGGCGCCTGGAGAGGACAATTTCGTGAACTGGATCAAGAATTTCGTCCGGCCGAAGATCAGCAACATCCTGTCCCGCCGGGAGGTGCCGGAGAACCTCTGGGTGAAATGCCCCGAGACCGGCCAGATGGTGTTTTACCGCGACCTGGAGGCGAACCAGTTCGTCATTCCCGGCAGCGATTACCACATGCGCATGCCGCCGGCGACGCGCCTGAAGAGTGTGTTCGATGATGGAGAATACCAGCAGATCGACAGCCCGAAGGTTGCCTCCGATCCGCTGAGGTTCCGCGACCAGCGCAAATATGTGGACCGGCTCAAGGAGGCGCGCCAGAAGACCGGGCGCGACGATGCGGTATTGGCAGGCGCCGGCAAGCTGGACGGCGTCGAGGTGGTGGCCGCCGTGCAGGATTTCGAGTTCATGGGCGGCTCGCTCGGCATGGCCGCCGGCGAGAGCATCATCGCGGCCATGCAGGCGGCTGTTGCGCGCAAGGCCCCCTTCCTCCTGTTCGTTGCGTCAGGCGGCGCGCGCATGCAGGAGGGCATCCTCTCGCTCATGCAGATGCCGCGCACCACGGTGGCGGTGGAAATGCTGCGCGACGCCGGCCTGCCTTACATCGTGGTGCTCACCAACCCGACCACCGGCGGCGTCACCGCGTCCTACGCCATGCTGGGCGACATCCATATCGCCGAGCCGGGAGCGCTGATCGGCTTTGCCGGGCCGCGCGTCATCGAGCAGACCATCCGGGAAAAGCTGCCCGAGGGCTTCCAGCGCTCGGAATATCTGCTGGAGCATGGCATGGTCGACATGGTCGTGCACCGGCACGAGCTGCGCGCCACGCTCAGCCGGCTCGTGCGCATGTTGATGAAGGTGCCCGAGCCGCTGCTGGTGCCTGCGCCGGACGATGCAAAATCCGTCGCTCTCATCGATGCGCCTGTCCACGCGCAAGGCGAAACTGCCACGGAATCCACCCACTGATTCGGGCTCTGCCCGCCAGGAGATCGGCCAATGTCGCTCAGCGACGCCATCCTGACACGACTGACCGCGCTTCACCCGAAGATCATCGACCTGTCGCTGGATCGGATGTGGCGCATCCTCGCCGCGCTCGATCACCCGGAGCGCCGGCTGCCGCCGGTCATCCATGTGGCCGGCACCAACGGCAAGGGCTCCGTGGTGGCGTTCCTGCGCGCCATGCTGGAAGCGGCTGGCAAGAGCGTGCACGTCTACACCTCGCCGCATCTCGTCCACTTTCACGAGCGCATAAGGCTGGGTGCCCCGGGCGGCGGCGAGTTCATCAGCGATGCCGCGCTCTCGGCTCTGCTGGAGGAATGCGAACAGCGCAACGGCGGGGAGCCGATCACCTTTTTCGAGATCACCACCGCCGCGGCCTTCCTCGCCTTCTCGCGCAACCCTGCTGACTATCTCATCCTGGAGGTCGGCCTCGGCGGCCGGCTGGATGCCACCAACGTGGTCGATCCGCTGGCCAGCGTGATCACCATGGTGGATTATGACCACCAGCAATTCCTGGGCGACACGCTCACCGAGATCGCCACCGAGAAGGCCGGCATCATCAAGCGGGGCCGTCCCTGCATTCTCGGCGTGCAGGGCGAGGAGGCGCTGGCCGCCATCGAGCACGTCGCCAGCCGGCTCGGCGCCCCGCTCATCGTGGCCGGCCAGGAATGGCAGGCCTTCGAGCAGCATGGCCGGCTGGTCTATGAGGACATGCAGGGGCTGCTCGACCTGCCGCTGCCGCGCCTCAATGGCCGCTTTCAGATCGACAATGCCGGTCTTGCCATCGCCACCCTGCGCGCGCTCGACATGCCGGGGGTCGGCGAGGCCGAGATCGCCAGGGGCCTGCAGAGCGCCTACTGGCCCGCCCGTCTCGAGCGCCTCGATGCCGGGCCCCTCAATGCGCTGCTGCCGGCCGGTGCGGAGCTGTGGCTCGACGGCGGCCACAACGAATCGGCAGGCCGGGTGCTCGCGGCGAGCATGGCGGAGATCGAGGAGCGCGTCTCGCGTCCCCTGCTGATCATCTGGGGCATGCTGAACACCAAGGATCCCGGCGCGTTCATACGGTCCTTCGCCGGCCTCGCGCGGCGGGTGATCACCCTCACCATCCCCGGCGAGCCGAACGCGGTGGACGCGACCGTGCTGGCCACCATCGCCGCGGAGCACGGCATAGAAAGCGAGATTGCGGCCTCGCTGCCTGATGCCCTGCGCAGGGCGGGCTTGCCGGTCAGCGAGGTCGCCCCGCGCGTGCTGATCTGCGGCTCGCTCTATCTCGCCGGCCATGTGCTCGCCGCCCACGAGAGCAGCCTGCAATCCGGCGGCCCGGCCTGAGCAGAATTGTCGGCTGCCCGAATCAGCAAAGCAGCAAGCTGATCGACCGTGCAAGAACTCTGCACAGAGATCAAATCGAGGCCAAATCGCGCCTGTCGCGCTGGATTGCCTTGGAATCCGCCCGCGCGCCACGGTTGCCGGTCGGCAACACAGCTCCCCAAACCTTAACATTTTTTGTGATCCGTCGCTAAACGTCTCTACTTTCGCCCGGAATTGGCTAGAATTGGTTAACGGACGAGGGTGGACGCATGTTGGAAACGGATGATCACTACCGTCGCCTTCAAGCGCTTGCAGAGGGCTCCGGGTTCTCGGTTCGAAAGCGGGTTGTTCCCGCACTGATCGAAAAGGGCCGCATCTTCTACATCGTGGACACGCGGAACGAGCTTGATTCCTTCGGCGATTTCGCGACGCTGGATGAGGCGGAAGCGTTCCTGAATTTCCTGATTCGCATTCGGCGCGAGCGTGAGTGCCCCCCGCCGATGCCGGCGCCGACCGGCGCGTCTCTGGGGCGGGAAAAGTCGCTCGCGGCGGCCTGAGTTTTTGATTCGAGCATTTTCGAGCGAAGTGGACACTGGTTCGCGGAAGCGCTCTAAAATGCGGACGGGGCTGTGGCGCCCGGCAGGCGCCACGGCGGGGCTGCGCGTTCAGTTGGTGATCGCGAGATCGGCGCGGCGGCCCGGCGTGCGCTGGGGCTGCCAGCCTTCATCGAAGGCCACGGTGTTGGCGTCCTGCCGCGGCAGCCGGGGACGCCAGCGAGCCACCGCGGCCTCGGCCTCTTCGATCTGCTGGAGGGTCAGTTGGCGTTTGAGGGCGTTGGCTCTCTGGGCCGCTTCGGCATCGCCGGATCGGCCGCAGAGGGTCAGCCAGAAATAGGCATCGCGGAGATTGCGCACCACGCCCAGGCCCTGCTCCAGCAGGACGCCGTAATTGTACTGGCTGTCGCGGATGCCATATTCGGCCGCAGCGCCGAACCAGTATGCGGCCTTGGCGTAGTCCGGCGCGCCCTGATCGTCGCCGGCATAGGCCACGGCCAGGTTGTGCATGGCTTTGATATTGCCCTTCTCCGCCGCCCGCTTGTACCAGACCCGCGCGGTCGCAAGGTCGCGCGGCACGCCTGTGCCCCGCTCGAACATCATCCCCAGCCGGTATTGGGCGGGCGCCAGGCCCTGCGCGGCCGCCTTCTGGAACCAGCGCAGGGCGAGGATCGGCTCGCTTTGCCCTTCGCCCTCGAGCAGCTCCGTGGCCACCAGGAACTGGGCGGCGGGACTGCCGGAGAGGGCCGCCCGCCGCAGGGCCGGCGAGCCGATGCGCTCGGGCAGGCCGTCCCGCGTGGCTGCGGTGCCGCGCGTCATGGTCACCACGGTGCCCCGCCCATCTTCACGGTCCGGAGACGCGCTGGCTGAAGAAGCGGCGGTGCTCAGCCCGGCCGGAACCGCAGCGATGGTGGGAACGGTGAGGAGCGAGGAGCTCTTGCCGATCGAGCCGGTGGTCGGAGGGTCGGCGGGCCTGCCTTCATCCGGCTTCGCGAAAGGCGCCGTCAGCTTGCCTAGCCAGTCCGAGGCCTGGGTTGCGCTCCATAGCGACTGACCCAGCCCTTCGATCCGGTCGAGCAGGGGCGCCTGCGCCCCGCCTGCCGGCGACGGCGTGCCGGCAAGCCGGGAAGAGCCGATGTCGTCCTTCGTGGCGACCGGCGCTTCCGTCTGCCGTCCGCTGATGCTGTAGGCGGATACGGCGAGGAGCAGCAGCACGGCGCCGGCCAGGATCAGGGGCTTGCGGCGGGCGGCTGCCTCCTCCGTAGCCGACCCCTCGGAAGCATCCTCGCCGCCACGGCGGCCGAGGCCCCGCAGCCGGCTCAGCGGGTTGAAGCGCCGCGTGGCCGGCTCTGGCGCCGCTGCGGAAGCCTGGGCGGCGCGACGGGCGGCGGCGATGAAGTCGTCCCGGCGGGTAATCGTCTCGATGGGCCGATCGGACGGGGAGGGGGGAGACACCTCTCCGCCCTCTTCGCGCTCCGGCGCCTGCTCTTCCGATGGCGCTGGAGCATCCGGCGGAGCGCCGGCAGTCTCGCCTTCGGACGGCGGCTCTCCTTCAGCCAAGCGCGCCGCGGGCGGGGCTTCCTCTGGCATTGCCTCGCCCTCGCTGGGCTTTTCCTCGGCAACGTCATCGCCACTGACCGGTACGCGGATGTCGCGCAGAACCTCGGGGATATCGGCCGCGCGGCCCTCGTCGCCATGAGCCGTTGGCGCCGAAGGCCCCGGCTGTTCGCCCGAACCGCCGTCCTGCAGCCGTTGTTCCACGGCCGCGAGGCGGTCCACGATCTTCTGCAGGGTTTCGTGGACAACCAGCAGCGTCTGCTGCGTCTGCTGGTCCGATTCGGCCAGGCTGCGCTTCACGGCCGCAAGCCCGCTCTGCAGCGCCTGCAGCTCGGCCGAGGGGCCGGCCCTGAGCTCAAGGCTGCGGCCGACCGCTTCTTCCGCCGTGCGTGTGGCGAGCGCGCGCGTCTCGACCTTGCTCTGCTCCATGGCCTTGAACAGGTCGGCCACGCTGCGCTCCACCGCGTCGATGTCGTCGAAACGCCGCTCGATGGTGGCCAGCTTGTCGGTCAGCGCCACGATGTGGCTCTGCAGCTCGATGAGCACCGCGCTGCTGGGCTGGTTCTCGATGGCGGTCCGCACACGGCCGTCCAGCTCGTCCACCCGATTGGCGAGCTCGGCGACCTGCGCGTCCATCGCCGAAGAGCCCCGCTCGCTTTCCACCGAATAGAGCCGCTGCGACAGGATTTCGATCTGCCGATAAAGGTCCTCGTAATCCCCAGGCCCGCCACCCTCCGCCCGGGCTTCCCCGATGAGCCGCGACATCCGCCGCTCGCTCTCGCGAATCTCTTCGCGCAGCCCGCCCATTGTGGCCTCTGCCGAGCGCTTCGCCGCCGCTTCGATGTTCTGCTCCGCCGCCTCGATCCGCGCGGTCACCGCATCGACGCGCCGTTCGAGCGCCCCGAGCTCCTGCCCGCCGGCGCGGCCGGGCACGGGCTGCGCGGCCGCGGCTTGCGCGCTCAGGCCGGCCAGGCGCTCGTGAAGCGCAAGGAGTGCGTCGCGGCTGCGCTGCTCGTTGCTGGCGATATGGTCGAGGATCCGGCGCAGTGCGGTTTCGATGGCCGCGGAGAGATCGGCCGAGGAGCTGGTCTGGTTCTGGCTCACCTGCCGTGCGATGCCGGAGAGGCGGTCATTGATGGCCGCGAACGCCTCCACGGTGCGCCGCTCGTGGCGGTCGACCCTGGCGAGCAGCGCCTCTACGGGCTCCTGTGCCGCCCGGTGCTCGAACAGTCGCCCGGCCGCGGTCTGCTGCTGCGCGCGCGTCAGGTCGGCGAGCTTCTGCTCCAGATCTTCGATCCGCTGCTGGATGACGGGCGCGGCTGGTCCTGCGCCTTGGGTGGCGCTTGCTGGCTTCCCCGAGCTCTCGTGGATGACCGCGGTCAGCCACTGCCCGAGCGTCACGCCGCTTTTCCGCGCCGCCTCCTTCGCTGCCAGCCGGGCGTCAGGATCGATGCCTTTGATGCTCCATGGGGCGCCGGCTGTCATTCGCGATCACTCACCATAACGGACGGCCCCTGTCGGGACCCAGGACCCAGTGCGACGGCTTGCGGCCGGTGTCGAGGGAATCACTCGGATAAAAGTTAACCAGGACGGTAAATTATAAGTTAACGGCCCTTTATCCTTGCGGGCTTCCGGCTCTACGGCACGATAGCTACTGGTTGACGTGGACGTCACCTGTTACATAGGGAGAAAATGTCTGGAGAAGGCGCATGGTTCAAAAAGACGTCGCTCAGCCGGATCGTGCGAAGATCTACAGCATCTCCGATCTCTGCGAAGAGTTTGATGTCACCCCGCGGACGCTTCGCTTCTACGAGCAGAAGGGACTGCTGTCGCCCACCCGCAGGGGGTGGACCCGGCTGTTCAGCTACCGCGACCGGGCCCGGCTCCGCCTCATACTGCGCGGCAAGCGGGTGGGGCTGTCGCTGGAGGAGATCAAGGAGATCCTCGACCTCTATCACCTGCGCAACGGCCATGTCCGCCAGCTGCGCGCCGCCTCGCAAACGCTGCGGGCGCGCCTGGACGATCTCAAGCTGCAGAGGCGGGAGCTGGACGAGACCATTGCCGATCTCGAGCGCACCTGCACCATCGTTGACGGCATGCTGAGGGAGAAGGAAAAGCTTGCATCCGCAATGGCCGATTGAGCCGGAAATCGAGGGTGTGGCAACGGAATGGGGTGGCTTCAACCTTCAATCCGCCTCGGCCCGAATGGATGAACCAGGAGGTCGACATGGCCGGGGTTTCGGCGCGCCGCCGCGCGGGCAAAGTATTGTCTGACTGACCTTGCAGCGCAAGATCATCGATAACTGCCTTCAATTGCACGGCGGTTACGGTTATATGAACGAATATCCGCTCACACGCATGTTTCGCGATGCACGCGTTGAGAGGATCTGTGGCGGTACCGGCGAGATCATGAAGACGCTGATCTCGCGAAGCCTGTGAGGCGAGGCATGACCAGTGATTTGCGGCACGTCCTGAGCAAGGCCCGGTGCCGTGCAGCGTGCATGGTGCTGGTGGTTCTCCTCGCCGTGCCGGCGCAGGCGGAGAATACCCGCTATACCATTGAGGAAACCAGCGATGGCGGCTTTGTGCGCGTCGATCAGCAGACCGGCGGAATGCTGAAATGCGCTGGCGAGCGCGATGCGATCTCCTGCGTGCCCATCAACGATGACAGCCAGAAGCTGCGGGAAGAGAACGCCGAGCTGCGCGCCGAGAACAGCGCGTTGAAGCAGCGGGTGGCGGAACTCGAACAGGCGGCCAAGGCGCCCGAGGCCACCGTCAAGGGTTCCACGGAAAAGCAGCTTGACCAGATCGCCGGCTTCTTTGAAGACATGGTGCGGCGCTTGTTCAGGTTTGCGCAGTCGCTTCAAGAAAAGCCGGGCGAGGAGATTTGAATTCGCGCATCATACAATTTACGGGTATTCTCGAGGTCGCCACTCAAGGCCAAGGCTTCGTGGACATCACGGGCCGGGTGGCCGCCTGGGTGAGGGAAAGGCAAGCGCAGGAGGGTCTGCTCACGCTGTTCATTCGCCACACGTCGGCATCCCTCGTCATCCAGGAGAATGCGGACCCTGACGTGCGGGTGGATTTGGTTGCCGCATTTGACCGGCTGGCGCCTCGCAACGCCGGCTATCTCCACCGGGTGGAAGGGCCAGACGACATGCCAGCGCATATCAAAGCAACCTTGGCCGGCGCCAACGTGGCGGTGCCCGTGAACGATGGTCGGCCCATGCTTGGCACCTGGCAAGGCATCTATGTGTTCGAGCATCGCGACCGGCCGCACCGCCGCGAAGTGGCGCTTCACTACATCGGAACCGCGAGAGCTGAAGCATGAGGAATGGTGCGGGGAAGGACGCGGCGATGGCCGGATATCATTTCATCATCGCCGATGATCATCCCTTGTTCCGCGATGCATTGCGACATGCTCTCACCGCTGCCTATGACGGGGTGCAGGTCAAGGAAGCGGGTTCGCTCGACGAGGTCACCGCGTTGCTGGAGGCCGACGATGCCGTCGACCTCCTGCTGCTCGATTTGAAGATGCCCGGCGTGCAGGGCCTTGCCGGCCTCGCCTATCTGCGGGCGCAATTTCCCGATGTCCCCACCGTGGTGGTCTCCGCCACCGAGGATCTTCCGGTGATCAGGCGGGCGGTCGCCCTCGGCGCATCGGGCTTCATCCCGAAGTCGACCCCGGTGAGTGCGATCCGCGAGGCGGTGAGGGAAGTGCTGGCCGGGGGTGTGTGGCTGCCGCCGGACATCGATGCGGCGGGCGCCGCCGACGACGAGACCGATGCCGTCGCCCGTCGGCTCGCGACGCTCACGCCGCAACAGGTTCGCGTGCTGATGATGCTGAGGGAGGGCTTGCTGAACAAGCAGATCGCCTATGCCCTGGGCGTTTCGGAGGCGACCGTCAAGGCGCATGTTTCCGCCGTGCTGCAGAAGCTCGGCGTCGAGAGCCGGACCCAGGCGGTGATCGCGGTCGGCCGCATCGATGAAGAACGCGGACAGTCCGACCCGGTGAATTGATCCGGGCAGTCAATATCGACAAAGATGACCCAAAGATGAACGGACGTCTTCGCGGCGTGCATGGCTCGCCTGCGAAATGCGCGCTTTAAAAATGTCCGGATCCCGAGCACAAGCATAGCTTGAGGCGTCTTCTCGGAGAGTCCAATGGCTTCCGTTCCCGCAGCCGCGCCCGCGTCTGCGTTCCACCTGTTCAAGTTTGCCGGAATTCAGGGGAGGTTCAGCCGATTGGTCGCGTGCGACGGCGCGACCAAGGGGGTCCTGCTCATCGTGCTGGCCACCGTGTTCTTCTCGGTTTCGGACATCGCCGCCAAATATCTCACCGAAACCATTGGCGCCATCCAGATCGCCTGGATGCGCTATGTGGTCTTCTGTCTCCTGGTGGTCCCGTGGGCGCTGTATCGCGGCGGTTGGGGGATGTTCCACACCAGGCATCCCGGCCGGCAGGTGCTGCGTGGGCTATACATGGTGCTCTCCACCATACTGTTCGTCACCGGTCTCGCCTACCTGGACGTCGCCGACGCCACGGCCATCAACTTCGTCTCGCCTATCTTCATCACCGCACTCGCCATTCCGCTGCTCGGCGAGAAGGTCGGCATCAGGCGGTGGACGGCCGCGGCCATCGGATTGGCCGGTGTGCTCATCATCGTTCAGCCGGGATCGAGCGCCTTCCAGCTTGCGGCGCTGTTTCCGATTGCCGCCGCTGCGGTCTGGGCGCTCGCGGCCATCATCACCCGCGTCATGAATGACACGGAAAGCCCCCAGACGACCCTGGTCTATTCGGCCGTCGTCGGCCTCGCGGTGCTCAGTTTGCTCGTCCCGTTCGAATGGCGGATGCCCGGAATGGCGGAGATCGCCATCGGCAGCCTCATCGGCTTGTCGTCGACTCTGGCGCACTGGCTGTTCGTGCTGGCCTACCGCCATGCCAATGCCTCCGTGCTGGCGCCCTTCTCCTACATCCAGATCATCTGGGCGAGCGGTATCGGTTTCCTGGTGTTCAGCACGTTGCCCGGCTTGTGGACCTATGTGGGCGGCGCGATCATCGCGGCGAGCGGCCTTTATACAGCGCACCGTGAACGGCTGGTTGCACGTGAGGCCGCTCGCAATGAGCAAGCGGCTGCTACGGCCGAGGTGAAGCCGGCTGCCGGTTCAAACTGAGTACCACCGCAGCCGCACCGCTGATCTCACCAACTCGGCAGAACCGCGCCGCCGAAGCGCTCGTTCACGAAGGCCTTGATCTCCGGCGTCTTGTAGGCGGCGATCAGGTCCTTCACCCATTGCGCATCCTTGTCCTTGCTGCGCACCGCAATGACGTTGACGTAAGGACCTTTCGGATCTTCGCGCAGAATGGCGCTGGTGGGCGCGATGCCCGCATCGACCGCGTAGTTGGTGTTGATCGCTGCCGCATCCACATCCGCCAGCGCCCGCGGCGTCTGCGCCGCTTCTAGCTCGATGATCTTCAGGCCCTTGGGATTGTCCACGATGTCGAGCGGCGTCGGCTTGAAGCCAACATCATCCTTCAGTTTGATAATGCCCTTGTCGCGCAGCAGCAGCAGGGCGCGCCCGCCATTGGTCGGGTCGTTCTGGATCGCGATGGTGGCGCCGTCCGGCACCTCGTCCCAGCTCTTGTATTTCGAGGAATAGATACCCATCGGAAAATTGATGGTGGTCGCCACCGACACGATGTCGAATTTGCGGTCCGCCACCTGGTTGTCGAGATAGGGCTGGTGCTGGAAGGAATTGGCGTCGAGCTCGCCTGCGTCGAGCGCGGCGTTGGGAATGACGTAGTCCGAGAACTCCACGATCTCGATGTCGAGCCCTTTCGCTTTGGCGGCGGGCTTGACCTTCTCCAGCACCTCCGCATGGGGCCCGGGGCTCACGCCCACCTTGATGGTCTTGGCCTCGGCGTGCCCGGCAAAGGCCGCAACGCCGATCGCGAGCGCGGCAAGATAGGTTTTCAGCGACATGGGACAGCTCCTGTTCAAGTTCAGACGGTAACCCGGGCGCGCTTGTTGGCGCGGCGGGCGAGATATTCGCCGAGGCTCTGCAGCCCCTGCACCAGCACCACGAGGATGAGCACCACGGCCGCCATCACCTCCGGCATGAAGCGCTGATAGCCGTAGCGGATGCCGAGGTCGCCGAGCCCGCCGCCGCCCACCGCGCCGACCATGGCGGAATTGGCGACCAGGCTGACGACCGACAGAGTGAGCCCGAGGATGATGCCGGGCATCGCCTCGGCCAGCAGCACCTTTCGCACGATCTGGAACGGCGTCGCCCCCATGGCCAAGGCGGCCTCGACCAGCCCCTGGTCCACCTCGCGCACCGCCGTTTCCACGATGCGCGCGATGAACGGGGTGGCGGCCACGCACAGGGGCACGATGGCCGCGCTGGTGCCGATGGAGGTGCCGACCACCAGGCGAGTGAAGGGGATGATCGCCACCACCAGGATGATGAACGGCGTCGAACGCACCACATTCACCACCACGCCCAGCGCCTTGTTCAGGGCGGGCGCCGCAAACAGCTCGCCGCGCCCGCTGGTCGCCAGAAACACACCCAGCGGAATGCCGAGCAGGGTGCCGATCGCGGCGGATATCGCCACCATCTGCACGGTCTCGCCCAACGCGCGCAGAAGGATGTTCACGAGCTCAGGAGACATAGCCGAGATGCTCCATCCCAAGGTTGAACTGTTCGAGAAAGGCTCGCGCGCGGGCCACCGTATCTCCCGCATCCGCGAGGGCGACCACCAGGCTGCCGAACGGGCGGCCGCCGATCGCGTCCACCTCGCCCTGCAGAATGGTCACGTCCGTATCCAGCTGCCGGGCGAGCCGGGTCACGATCGGGTCCGTCGCATGGGGGCCGGCAAAGGTGATGCGCAGCAGCACCCGCCGCCCCGGGCCGGGCGCCGCGTGCAGGCGTTCCGCCACGAAGGCCGGCAGCGCGCGGCCGCTGCTCGCGCCGAGAAAGGCCCGCGTCACCTCGTGCTGCGGCCGGGTGAACAGGTCGAACACATCGCCTTGCTCCACCACGCGGCCGCGATCGAGCACCGTCACCGCCTGCGCGATGTGCTTGACCACGTCCATCTAGTGGGTGATCAGCACGATGGTGAGCCCCAGCTCCGCATTGATCCGGGCGAGCAACGCCAGGATCGAGCGCGTCGTCTCCGGGTCGAGCGCCGAGGTGGCCTCATCCGAGAGCAGCAGCTTGGGTTGCGTGGCCAATGCGCGGGCAATGCCCACCCGCTGCTTCTGCCCGCCGGACAGCTCCGCCGGATAGCGGTCCCGTTTGTCCGCAAGCCCCACCAGCTCCAGCAGCGGCTCGACCCTGGCCCTGATGGTGTGAGGCCTCAGCCCTTGCAGCTCCAGGGGCAGCGCCACGTTGTCGAAAGCGGTGCGCGACGAAAGCAGGTTGAAATGCTGGAACACCATGCCGATCGACCGCCGCGCCTGGCGCAGGGCATGCCCCGCAAGCTGCGAGATGTCCAAGCCATCCACCAGCACCTGACCGCTGGTCGGCCGCTCCAGCCCGTTCAGCAGGCGCACCAGGGTGCTCTTGCCGGCGCCGCTGCGGCCGATGATCCCTGCGATCCTGCCGCGGGGAATGGTAAGGCTCACATCCTCGAGCGCCGTCACCGCGGCAGCCGCCCCGCGCGGCTGAAAGCTCTTCGAGACCTTGACCAGCTCGACCATCGGCCGGTCGGCGGTCGCGGCGCGCTGGATGGGCGCCACCTGCTCGTGAGACGAGCCTTCCCGTGCCCCATGATCTTCCGGTACGGCCCCGTAGGGCAGGACACCGGCCTCTAGCCCGGCGAAATGGTTTGTGAAAGTGGCCATCTAGAATTATCCGCCCGGGCCCCTGAGTGCCCCGGTTCCGATCTGCTCAAATTCCAGGATTGATTGGTCGCCCATCCGAACGCGTCGACGGGCGTGGAGCCACGAAGCGAAGGGCTCACCGACGCATTCGGGCATTCTTGTGAAAGGGGCTCACGGGCTCTCCTTGGGCGCTTTAGCAAGGGGTGACGCGGCGCAAGCTGCTGCTCAAATCCCGCGGTGCGGGCGCTCCACCTCGCACGAGCAGAACATGGCCCATCACGTTCTTCGTGTCAATCGGTGTGTTCTGAATAAAGAACGAGACTTTCGGATGAGACGGACGTGAAACGGTTGAGCGAGAAGTGGTGCATTGCGAATGCCGGTCGGCCTCGCTATAGCGGAACCTTTGAGGTCCCATCGGTGGCGCTTCCAGCCATTTCAATTCGGACCCCTGGATCGCCATGGCCATTACGCTTTACCAGACCGCCCCGGATTTCGAAGCCCGCTTCAACGCCCTGCTCTCGACCAAGCGCGAGGTGGCGGAAGATCTCAATCAAGCTGTGGCGCGGATCATCGCCGATGTCCGTGACAGGGGTGATGCGGCGCTGGTCGACTATACCCGCCGCTTCGACCGTCACCCCGTCACGGCGGCCACGCTGGCCTTCACCCAAGGCGAGATCGATGCCGCCGCCGCGGAGGTTGCACCTGATGTCTTAGCCGCCCTGGAGTTCGCCCATCGGCGCATCGAGGCCTATCACCGCCGCCAGCTGCCGCAAGACGAGCGCTTCACTGACGCCGTCGGCGTGGAGATGGGCCATCGCTGGACGCCCATCGAGGCGGTCGGCCTCTATGTGCCCGGCGGTACGGCCGCCTATCCCTCGTCGGTGCTGATGAATGCGGTGCCGGCCAAGGTCGCGGGTGTGGAGCGGCTGGTCATGGTGGTGCCGACGCCGGACGGCAAGATCATGCCCGCCGTTCTGGCCGCGGCGAAGATTGCCGGAATAACCGAGGTCTACCGTATCGGCGGGGCGCAAGCGGTGGCAGCGCTCGCCTATGGCACAGAGACCATCCGTGCCGTGGCCAAGATCGTCGGGCCCGGCAATGCCTACGTCGCGGCGGCCAAGCGGCAGGTGTTCGGCACCGTCGGCATCGACATGATTGCCGGCCCCTCCGAGGTGCTGGTACTCGCCGATGCCGGCAATGATCCCGCCTGGCTCGCCGCTGACCTTCTGGCGCAAGCGGAGCATGACGTCTCCGCCCAGGCCATTCTCGTCACCGACGACGAGGCTTTGGCCAAGGCGGTGGATGCGGAGGTGCATCGGCAGGCCGCGCTGCTGCCGCGCGCCGAGATCGCCCAGACCAGCTGGCGCGACTTCGGCGCCATCATCATCGTGCCCGACCTGGAGGGGGCTCTGCCGCTGGTGGATCGGCTGGCGCCCGAGCATCTGGAGATCGCGGCCGAGCACGCAGAGGCCTTGGCGGCCAAGGTGCGCAATGCCGGCGCCATATTCATTGGGCGCCATACGCCCGAGGCGGTCGGTGATTACATCGGCGGCCCGAATCACGTGCTGCCCACCGCCCGCAGCGCCCGCTTCTCTTCCGGCCTCAACGTGCTGGATTTCATGAAGCGCACCTCCATCCTCAAATGCAGCGCGGATGCGCTGCGCGCGATCGGCGGACACGCGATCACCCTCGGCCGGGCCGAGAGCCTGGAGGCCCATGCGCGCTCGGTGGCGATCCGCCTCAACAGCGCGACGGAGTGAACGGACGGCTCTGGCGATGGCGACATCTGGCACATCGGATCGAAGCGAGCCGCCACCCATCCACCGGCTGATCGAGGTTCACCTGGACGAGGCCAGCCTCTCCACCTATTCCCGCGACGTTGAGCACGAGCGCCAGGTGGCGATCTATGATCTCCTGCAGCAGAACGTGTTCGAGGTGGTGGGAATGGATCGCGGGCCCTACCGCCTCACCCTGTCAGTTGCCGAGAACCGGCTGCTGTTCGACATTGCCGACCACCAGCACCAGCAATGCGCGGTGTTCGGGCTGTCCCTCTCGCCCTTCCGGCGGCTGGTGAAGGATTATTTCCTCATCTGCGAGAGCTATTACCAGGCGATCAAGACGGCGACGCCCAGCCAGATCGAGGCCATCGATATGGGGCGGCGCGGCCTTCACAATGAAGGCAGCGAGTTGCTTCGCGCCCGGCTCAAGGGCAAGGTGGAGGTGGATTTCGATACGGCGCGGCGATTGTTCACCCTGCTGTGCGTTCTGCACTGGCGTGGCTGAAGGGGGCATCCATGGCGGGCGAGCTTCCCCAGGCGGTGCTTTTCGCCTGCGGCCACAACGCGGTGCGCTCGCCCATGGCTGCCGGCCTCATGCGGCACTACTACGGTCACCGGGTCTATGTGATGTCTTGCGGCGTTCACGTCGGAACGCTCGATCCCTTTGCCATTGCCGTCATGGCCGAGCTGGGGATAGACATTTCCGAGCACCATCCCATGAGCTTCGACGACCTGCAGGATACGATGATGGATGTGGTGGTATCGCTCACGCCGGAAGCGCACCACCAGGCGCTGGAGCTGACCCGCCTTTTGCCCGTGCAGGTGGAATATTGGCCGACCCTCGACCCCACCTTGGTTAGCGGCGGCCGCGAGCAACGGCTCGAGGCTTACCGCTCGGTGCGCGACAGCCTGCTGGCGCGGATCCGCGGGCGTTTCCCGGCACCGTCTGCTCCGGTCGTATAGTGGTGATCGTCATTGCATTGGGGTCCCGCAAGGTTGTAGTCACGACCGGAGCGGCACGCCGCTATCATCTCTGTCCATCGACTTGCCGGGGCCTTTCATGTCGGAAGATGCAGTCAAGCTCGTGCTGGCCAGCGCCTCGCCGCGCCGCATCGCGCTGTTGGAGCAGGCCGGGCTCGTGCCTGATCTGATTTATCCCGTGGATGTGGACGAGGAGCCGCGCCGGCGCGAGGCGCCGCGCCTGCTCGCGACGCGGCTGGCGCGCGACAAGGCGAATGCGGCGGCAGCGGCCCCGGCGGTGAAGGCCTTGGGCCGCAACACGTTCATTCTGGCGGCCGATACGGCGGTCGCCGTCGGCCGGCGCAATATCGGCAAGACCGATGACGAGGAAATCGCGGTCGATGCCCTGAAGCTGCTGTCGGGCCGGATGCATCGGGTCTATACGGGGATCTGCCTGATCACGCCGAAAGGCCGGCACTTGTCCAGGGTGGTGGAGACGCGGGTGCGCTTCAAGCGTCTTACGCGCGAGGACATCGCCACCTATATCAAATCCGACGAGTGGCGCGGCAAGGCCGGCTGCTATGCCATTCAGGGCCGGGCGGAGGCTTTCGTGCGGGCCATCGGCGGAACATATTCGAACGTGGTGGGATTGCCGCTGTACGAGACGGTCTCGCTGCTGCAGGGCACGGGCTATCCCGTTTACTATCGCTGGGCGCAGCAGCCTGAAACCATATAGTGGGCGATGAGTACCGAGAAGAAGACGGAGGCGGCGGAGCCTGTGCGGCTCAGGCCGCGGCGGCCCTGCCCGATTTGCGGCAAGCCGTCGGCGCAGAAATATCACCCCTTCTGCTCGGCCCGCTGCGCCGATGTGGATCTGCACCGCTGGCTGGGCGGCCATTACCGCATCCCGGGCTCGCCGGACACCGATGCGGTGGCCAATGATGACGAGCCGGAGAGCTGAGCGGGATGGGCCGGCCCCGCGAGCGGGAGCATCGCTAGCGACTGGACAGGCGCCGATCGATCTCCTATAACCCCACCCGCCGGCGCGGTGCGCACCGTTCCCAAGCGGATGCACCGGGCCCGCGCCGTGATGCCCAGGTAGCTCAGTTGGTAGAGCAGCGGACTGAAAATCCGCGTGTCGGTGGTTCGATTCCGCCCCTGGGCACCATTTTTCTTTAATGAAATCAATTATTTGGATGCTGGATGCGATTGCGCTGGGGCGGGCGAAATCGCGCTGGGTGTCATTTTGGGTGTCAGCGGCGTGCGCTGGAACGCGGTACCTTGTGCCTACGCAATTTAGCTCAAGATTTCCAACGGCGAACAACTGACTTGTTGATAAGCGCCCTCCAGCGCCCCAAGAAATCCCTCCGGGAACGAGAGACCGCCTTCCCGCGCACGAGACAAGAAGCCGCGTAAGGCTCTAGCTGATAGCTGTGACCAAGCTGGTGTTCGGTAGGCGGAGATAGTTGAACTATCAATTTTAATTGGCTTATCGCTGGCCGGTACCCCAAACCTTCCGTCCTTGTTGCCAAAGCCTGCGTCCGGCCAACTCCGAAACTCCGAAATGGGTGTCAATTTGAACTTGAGGGCCGGCCGCGGTGTTTTGAGGTTGGCGGCGACCCACTCTGCAACGGGCACCGAGACCGCATTCCCTATCAAGCGCCATCTCGGGTTGCGGTTCCCATTGGCTGCCTGCGTCCATTGGCGAGGAAAGCCCTGTAAAGCTTCGCAAGTGACAATATCGGGCTTTAGAACATGCCCGTCTGGAAACAGCACTGCGGGGGGGGAAGGGATACCGATCCCAGACCCTCCCTTTATGGGCGGAATTCCGTTTGCGGTTAGCCCGACACCCGACCGCCCTTCAGTCCAATAGAATCCAATTGGATTTGAGAGATCAGGAGATTCTTGTGCCTGCTTCGGCTTGTCTTCAGCGAAGAGGACCTCTCTTGGGTCTAGCACCTTGCTCGCGACAAGGTACACACGTCGGCGCCGTTGAGGCACTCCAAACCCTCGTGTGTCTAGAACTCTATATGCCCAGGCGTAGCCGAGATCTTCGAATTGGGTAAGGAGCCAATCCATTGCCTTGCCGCGATCGAGATGGAGCATGAAATAGACGTTCTCCACCACGACAGTAGGAGCATGCGCTTCTTTGATGAGGCGGAAGAGGTTCGAGACGACACCAGATTTTTTTCCCACTATCCCACTCTTGTCGCCAGCCATGCTCAGGTTCTGGCATGGGAAACCTGCAGTTACTATTTTCACCTCTGACGGCAATGCATTGAGCAATTCGACGTCACCAAAAAGCTCCACCTCGGGGAAGTGGCTTTTGAGTACCGATTGTGCCGCAGGATCAGATTCCGCAAGAAGCACCGTTTCGAAGCCGGCCCTTGAGAAGGCTAGCTCGATACCACCGATTCCCGCGAAAAGCCCGGCAACTTTCATTGACAAGTCCGAATCATATGCGGTTTCGGTCTTATAGGAGATGTGATAGCCAGTCCCAACGTTTCTTGTGTTCATTGCATCCAGGTGAGTATGTTCGAACCGACGTCGCCCCACCCATTCCATGACGACGTTGTAGCGCTCCATGAGCGCTGTGGGGTCTACACACAGCAAAAGCTTGTGGACGAACTGCTGGATGCCATCGGTTGGAGCGCAAAGGAAGATCTTTCTGGAAGCCGATTTTTAGAACCGGCAGCGGGAGACGGAGCATTTGTCGTCCGAGCAGCAGCGCGTCTTCTCGAATCTCTGGAGGCACGGGGCAATGTCCCTGAAGTAGGCGAGATCGAGGACTCCATCCTCGCCTACGAGATTCTTGAGACCGAGGCCGAGAAGGCGCGACTGCGAATTGGAGCCTACCTGGCCGATCGTGGCTTCTCGCCAGGGGACGCCCAATATTTGGCAGCCCGGTGGCTGCGCACGGCGGATTTCCTACTTGAGGACCACGACGAGCACACGTTTACTCATGTGGCTGGAAATCCCCCATATGCGCGTTGGTCATCCATCCCGGCAAGATTGAGAGGACAGTACGAGAGCGCCCTACCAAGACGAATGGCTCGTGGCGATCTCTTTTTGCCCTTTCTCGACCTGTCTCTAGGTTGTCTTCGCCCGGGTGGTCGGCTTGGAATGGTGTGTTCGGATAGATGGCGCTTTATGGCCTTTGCCGAAGAATTTCGAGAATACTGGTTGCAGGAGATCGACATCGAAATAGATGAGCCGATCGATGCTGCAGACGCATACATGCGCGAGGTGGACGCATATCCAACATTTCTGGTCCTTAGGCGACGGCCTGCCAAAAGAGAAACAGAACGGAAGCCACAGGCTAGAGAACTTACGCTGGGCGAGGCTGGGTTCAAGGTCAAGGTAGGTCCCGCGTTAGGATGCACGCCTGCCTTTGTCGTAAATGCCGACACGATAAAAATCGAGGCAGAGATTCTCGCGCCGTGGTTGGACGGAACGGAGGTCAAGGAGGGCGCGATAGACTACCGGGGTCGGCAGGTCATTGTCCCATATGGGGATGACGGAAAGCTGCGTGATTTATCGCAGTATCCTCTTGCTTGGCGTCACATGAAACAGCACCGCGCCGCACTAGAGCGTCGGGCCATCACCAGAAACGGTGCGAAGTGGTACCGTCCGATCGACAAGGTATGTTTGGCCGACTGGCAGAAACCGAAGCTACTGGTACCGGAGATTGCCAAGGTTCCGCGGATAGCCTTCGATGCAAGTGGAGCTATCCCCTCGCACGGCGTGTATGCTATCTTTGGTGCTCCCGATGATTTGGAACGCTTGTATAGACAGCTAGCAAATGGCGGCTTGGCTGCCGCCTTAGAAGGCATCGCGCCAAAAGTAAAAGGCGGTTACACAAGATGCTACAAGAGGTTTTTGGAGAAGATCAGCATTCTCTAGGTGGCCCATTGGTCGAGTCTCTTTATAATCTCCCGAACGGACGACAATTTCGATGTACTTGAGTACACGTTCGATAAAACTTTTGGCGCAAATTTTCCAAGATAATTTTTGTTATAGCCATGAATTGACGCCAAAGCCGATGCAAAGAACCCCATTGGGGACTCCGCCGGAAGGGGAAAAGCTGGATAGCTGTCCGGTATCCACTCTGGAAGGCTTGTACGGACGACCCCCGCTTGATTCCCTACCGACCTGACACGTTTCGAGATTTGAATATGTGGATAGGCATGTGCGGAATCACCGGAATCAGCGGGCTCCAATCGAAAAGCCATTGTGTGCCCCCATCGATTCTCTTCGCTTGTATGGTCAATCCATAGGACTACGCAAAAGGCGCAGTGGAAACCCCCTTGAGGTGGGGTTGAAAATCGCGGAACAAAAAAAGCGCGCTGAAACCCCTTCGCCCCCGATTCCGGAACTGGAAGAAAGGGAAAATATAATTGTATATTCCCACTCTTCAATTCATGGAAGAGTCTTTCTATCTGACGTTCATTTCTCTCTATTTTTCCTTCAATCGATTTCTCAATACGCCTGCGATAATCTTCAGGCACTTTATTGAAGGCTTTAGCACCAAAAATTGCATAGTCCCTTAGGAGATCAGCGAAATCATGCAAGCCTGGGCTGCTCCAATCGACAGACATGACCTAAAGTGCAAACCTGCTGTGCGGTGAGTAGTGAAAACCATCGACTAGAGCAACGTATCTACGATTCCATTCGCCTTCAAACTCTGCAGCGAACTCTTTGGGAGAGCCTCCCTCTGATTTCCTGGGGCGGAAACTCGAAAGATCTTCGCAAAATACGAAATCACCCCACTCACCCCCATCTTCATAAAGAAGGCTCTGAAGGCCATCGTCGGCTTCAAGGATCGACCACCAAAAGAGTGGTTTTGGTGCCCAGCATTCATCTGAAAAAACCGCTGCAGCGATGTGCTTGTCATACAGAGCCTGGTCAAATCCGAACGGAGGGGTCCTGCTGCGAGCAGAGGCATTCCACGCATCTATATCTGTCGCTTTATTTGCCAGCAGAAAAGGCATTCGGGCCAGCAGATGAGGAGCATCGACGAGCGCACTTTGCGGTCCGATTACATCACGTTTCAGCCAAACATCGATCTCGGCGGCGACAATCCGAGCAATCACCTCATCCAGCTTGTGGGCCAGGAGTTTATCTCTGTCTTCTTTCACCGGAATTGAGCGATTTGAGAACTCGAAAAACTCTCGAAAAGTCACCGAACTCGGGGGTTTGTCGTGTGAGTCTCCACCTTGTCCTGCGCTGGGCGAAAGGGCGCCTTCTGCATGCCTCGAAAGCAGACGAACTGATGCCTCGCTAAACCCCAGCGCGGGAAGAATAGGGTTGTCGAGGTTCCGCTGCACGAAATTGATTTGATTTCGCCTTTGATCCGGCGCGGTCGCTAGCGTGGGCCAATACCATGGTTGGAACGATCCCGGCTCACCAAAGTCCCCAAACCAGAGCCACCTACTTGAGAGATGTTCGGTCTTCGCAGCAAAGTCTGACCGCGTGCTGTAATCGCCGATCAAGAATCGCAAGTCGAAATCTACATAAGGGTTCTTGTTGAGAGAGATGATGTAGGGGGAATTCGAAAAGGCTCGCAGATATCCCGCAATTGCCTCGGCCGTCAGCCTAGTTCCGGAAATAGCTAATGCCGAAAGATTGTTGTCGAGGAGTATGAGATCGAAGCCATCGAAATCGGATTCGAGCGGACCGGAGTCTGTTCCATTCAGAAGATTTTTTACTTTGTCGAAGAAGCTCACGACGTCTTTGGTGAGTTTATCCGTGTCCCATGCAACGATTTCATGATCCGGCCCAAGCGTTTGGAACAGGGACTGCCGCGCTTCTTCGCGTTGCTGATCTCTGTCATCGCAAAGAAGGATTTTCATGCTTCAAGCCCTCCACGTCAATTCTAAAGTGGTTGAGTATCCCTCTATCGGCTCAACGAAATGGATGTCGGCTTGGCGCTGGCGGGCGATCATTCTACAAATAGTCAGTCCCAGTCCCTGTCCTCCGATCGCAATTGACACTTGATCTGGATCAAGTTCGAGCAATCGTTCGAACGGCTCGAACAACCTGTCGGACTCGGCAATTTCGATCCCCAGCCCCTTACCGTTGTCGCTGATTCGTAGATACTCCGTCGACCGTCCGCGTTGCCCGCCGTCGAAACGGATGCTGGGTTTGGGGGTCTGGAGCATCGCGTTCCAGGAGTTGGTTAGCGAGTTCTGGATTAGTGCGTTCCATTCTGCCGCAGAACCCACAGGAAACCGGAGGTCATCGGGGATTCCATTCGTCTCGAATGTAACGCCCGGCATAATGGTCCTTACGGCATTGACCGTTTGCTCGACAATCGGTTTCACTCTGAGCCTATGGCGTGCTGATTTGTCTTCATCCGACAGCAGTGGAATAAAGAGACCTTGAAGGTTTTGTAGACGCTCATGAGCCTCAGAAAGACTACTGATCACACCATCAAGCTCGGAAAGCTGTCGTGTACGCGCGATGGTACGCAGCTGATCAATTGCACTCTTAAGCAATCGCCTTTCTCGTGACAATTCATGACTCAACGCCAAAGCGGCCATTCCAGCTGATGCGAGGGGAGCCAATAAAGCCGCCCTACGATCCTGCTCTTCCTCTTCGGCCCGCGAGGTCTTCAACGCATCGGAAACCTCCTTGCGTACTTCGTTGAAGACACCTTGCGGGATCGATTCCCTATTTTCTTCCAGGACCTCCAACGCACGGGCTTGTTTAACCGTAGCTCGTTCTACTGTCCGAACCTGTTCAACACGGCGTGCTTCCCGGAGTCGGTAACGATTTGCATAAAAGTCGATGGCAAAGCGAACGAGATCACGCAACTGATCATGTGCCTGGTTATCGTGAAGACGATCACGGCCTGGCTGCAATTGTAGAAAATTACCGGGAGTCTCACCTGCCTTCTCGGCCACGGCACGCTCATGGCTCGTATTAATGTCGACCGCTCCGAAGAGCCGGCGTGGATCCGGCAAATCTAACATGTACCGCTGGCCGATCCGGAGACTTTGCGGCAGCAACTGTGAGATCGATAAGCGAGCAGTCTGGTCGGCTGCGATATTAAGCCAGTCATGTTCCATGCCGTAGTATGGCAGTCTAAACCCGGCATCATAGATCGCTACGTTTCCGAATTTCTCCAAGTACTCTCTCAACTGGGAAACGAGAACACCGCCCGCCTGACGGCCTTCAAGCTTGAAGACGAGTATCTCAAAGCTTACGCGGTCCAATAGCGGTTCAACGGAGCCTCTGATTGGAAGTGAAACGGATTGCTCAAATTGCTCGGCTGGCATTCCAGCCGGATATCCGTCCTTGAACTCGACGACCACGGATGCAGGACGATTTAGGCGCCCCTCTCTCAACGTGCCTCGGATGCGGGCCCTCCAATTGCTCCGCAATGCGTTTATGTGAGCATCGAATCTCTGCTGCGCATCTTCGATTTCGGGGGCAATCACCGAAACATCGAAATCTTCGGCTGTTCTGGTTGTAGGACTTCTGTGTCGTCTCCTGAAGGGCGAACGCAGCGACCACAGTTGCTCACCCAAGTCTTGGATGCGGTCCGCATTCCAGATGTCCTTTAACCCCTTGAGAGTGATTGTCGTGCCCGACTTGGAGTCATAGGGGAAGACGGAGCCATGCGGCTCAAGAGCCCACGCAACCTCAACTGAAGCGAGATCCT
Organism: Rhodoligotrophos defluvii; assembly: GCF_005281615.1. Classification (NCBI taxonomy): domain Bacteria; kingdom Pseudomonadati; phylum Pseudomonadota; class Alphaproteobacteria; order Hyphomicrobiales; family Rhodoligotrophaceae; genus Rhodoligotrophos; species Rhodoligotrophos defluvii. The sequence goes on from NZ_SZZM01000004.1 coordinate 94,894, forward strand.
TGCCTCGAACTATGCTACTCCAATCGATGAGCGCATGCAGCGTTTCTTGGGGAGAGCTCTTGGAAACTGTCCGCAGTTCCATTTCCCGAGCGAGGAACTGGACTGCCAGGCGCCCAACGCCCTTCGACCCGGTCAGGGGCCGATGGAGTTCTCGAGATAATCGGTCTTCGAGTTTGTGAGTAGTCCCGATGCGAAGCCAAAACTGGCGAAATTCATCGAACGACATTCCATGGCCGTCGTCGGCAATCTCGATACTGTCTTCGCCAAATGTTACGATGCAAGTGAATGCATCTGCGTCGTATGAATTCTTGATGAGTTCCGCGAGGGCGATGTGTGGTTGCCCTATCAAGCGCTCGCCCAACTCCTGTAAAAGGGCGGCGTCAACTGTAAAGTTGAGCTTCTGCAACGCAGACTTCCGTTCTAATTCCGATGTGACTAACCAGTCGAACCATATTGACCAATGATGAACAAATCGCGAGCCCCCGGCGCCGTCGATCCAAAGAGGTCTGCGCTAATGGCGCGGGTCCGACAGAAAGACACCACTCCAGAAATGATCGTTCGGCGCGTAGCCCACGGACTTGGTTATCGGTTTCGTCTGCACCGTACAAGCCTACCTGGGAGTCCTGATCTAGTGTTTCCATCTCGAAGGGTCGCGGTTTTCGTTCATGGATGTTTCTGGCATCGGCATGAAGGATGTCCAAAATCAACCGTCCCCAAGACACGCCAAGAATACTGGCTATCGAAATTCAAGGATAATGTTACGCGTGATGAGAGAGCCGTAGCCGAGTTGGAACTGCGAGGATGGTTGGTAATAGTGATCTGGGAATGCGAGACAACCAGTCCGGAAAAGGTCGCCGGACGGTTGAAGGCTTTCCTTGAAGGAATTGTACCAAGCCGATCCGAGGTCTGATTCCATTATCCTTTGAAAACGCGCTCGCGGTGATATTTGAGAAACTGCGGGTGTGGGCGATCTTCGGCCCGTGAAGGTAGTCGTAGCTGCCTCTCCGGGTCCAACAGCCGTATCACTGTGTCCGGCACCGACCGGCCGGCGGTGAGCACTGTGTAATTGTCATCGATCGAGATCAAGCCGCGATCAAACATCCAGTGAACGGTGCCCGAGAGCGCGATGCCGTTGCGCACGCTGTCCGGCCCTTGGTCTGCCACGGGGCGAATATGCACCGCTTGAACCTCTGATCGCCCACCGCCGTTGATGATCTTCAGGCCGGTGACCGCGCAGGTATCTTGATAGGCCGTCTTAATCGCAACGGCGAACGCCCGATCGCGAAACGGCCGTTGCGAGATGGTCATTACCATGTCGCGAACTTGGATCTCGGGCTCGAATGGGACCTGGGCTGCTTCGCCGAAACCGGCAATCGTCAGCGGCTCCTCGGCGGCATCCGGTGAAGGGCGCGGACGCTCTTCGCGACCGAGCACATGCGCGAAACCGGCTTGGAGGATGAGATCGTACTCATGGTCCGGAAGGTTGCGCACGGCACGCCCGAACGCGCCCTTGTTGGTCGACCCATCCTCTTTCTTCAGGGCGGCCTCGTAGTAGAAATCGACCTCCTTGAAAGGCACGGGTCGGTCGAATTCGAGATAGTCGGCCACCAGCGCGTAGAAGTGGTCGGGCCGGCTCGGATCGGGGATGATGTTGGTAATGCGCGCCGTAGCGAAATATGCCTGCCGGCCTCCTATACTGGTCAAGTCGCTGCTTCGGCGTCGGGGCTCGTAATAGAGAATCCAATCACCGACTGCCGCTTCAACCTGGCGCAGATAGGTACGGGGGAAGTGATACCGCTCTTCTGGTAGGTCATCATACGTGGAATCGATCTTGGTGATCAGAACCGCTTTCGTCATGTGCCGACAATGCCCCTTTCCATCAACCTGCTTTTCCTTATGCCGCGAAACAGCGCGCCTGAACATACCGCTGCTTGAGGGCGCCCCGATGCATCAGGCCCTATCCGCCGGCGCTTCACTGAATACCAGAAGCGGCCCTGCAACTTGGCACCTGCAGCGACATATGTGATAAATATTCTGCAGATATCTTGACCATATGATATGGAAACAGCATACATTGCAGGACAACACTAAATTTTCGGCAGGGAGCGAATGGCCGATACCGATAAGAAGCACGCGAAATTCCGCGAGCTTGCAGAGAAGCGGACGAATAAGGCGCTTGAGGCAATTCGCTTGATCGGCAACCTCTCCAACCGGCAGACTTACAGTTACGAAGATGCCGAGGTTCGAAAGATCGTAAAGGCGCTCCGGGATGCCGTAGCCGAAGTTGAGACGCGGTTTGGCAGGTCGTCAAGCCGTGGAGGCGGCGAATTCAAGCTGTGAGGCGGGGTGAAATGTAATGCATATCAAGCAAATTACGCCGATCACTATTCGGGACATCGACTTCACGGTCGCACGCCAGATCGAGCAGTGCCCCAAAACGATGATGCTTCGCGAACTGGTTATGAATGCCATTGAGGCCGCTGCGAAGGCGCCAGAGGGGCGGCGCATTATCGAGCTGAAGGGCAAATCGGTCCCCGAATGCGGCGATGCTCGTAAGCTTACCATCTGGAACACCGGCCCGGGCATGAGCAGTGCCGAGCTTGACCATATCTGCGATCTCGCCGCTTCGCTTGGCAAAGACATGGCGCTCGAAGGAAATTTTGGCATGGGCGCGAAGGTGGCTTCACTGCCCTCCAATACGCTGGGAATGCGTTATCGTTCTTGCCATGATGGCATTGTGAGCCAAGTCATATTCGGGAAACGCGAAGGTATTTACGGAAAGGTGTGGGTTCCGGTCGAAGACTCCTTTGAGGAAGTAGTCGACGTAACGGAGATGGTTCGCGAGGAAGCGGAATATCAACTCGATGAGGACTGGACCGAGGTTGTTCTTTTCGGCAACGATCCCGATCAGGACACCGTGGCCGATCCTTATGATAGCGATCCGAAGCAAGATCGTCAGTGGATTACCACCTATCTATACCATCGCTTTTATAAACTGCCCGAGGGGGCTGAGATCTACCTGCATGAAGGGACCCATCCTCGCGACGGGCGGCGACAGTTCAAACCGATCCCGGAGCGGTCAGACGCCTTTGGCCGTGTCGAGACGGTTGATGTCGGGGAGGGCGTCAAGGTCCACTACTACTATGATCCACCGTATCAAGATGGTGGGCACAACAAGTCGATTTCCGGGTCGCTTACCTCCTCTGTCAGCACTGCGGCGGTCGTATTTCGGGGTGAGATGTACGACGTCCGGAAAGGTAGAAAATGGGCTGCTGACGCACCTGCGTTTGGCATTCCGTTTGGCGCTCGACACATCTCCATCCATGTGGAGATACCGGACAGGTTTCCTGTCCGTCACGAGCCATATCGGCGTTTCGTGCAGCTTGCGGCCGGCGATCAACGGCAGGTAATGGTCGACGACTTCGCGGAGATCGTTTTCCGGCACCGGCCCGAGTGGTTGATTGAGATCATAAATTTGCTTGCGCCTAAGGCTTCCGCGTCCACCGATGATCTCCGCAAGGAGTTGCAGGAGCTGCTGAACCAGCTTCGGGTGAAGGTACAGAGTCCCCGCCTCACGATGGATGGTATCGAGTCCGTTGAAGAAGGCGGCGCGCGTGGTGCGACTATCGGCCACGTAAACGGTTCGGGTGGCGGTGAACGCGGTTCGGTTCGTCCCACCGATCTCATCTTCAACCCTTCCGGAGCAAAGCGGGCCAACATCTCCAAGAACCTCGAAGTGGCACCGGAGATAATCCCGCTCCGCGACGAGAATGAGGTTGCTGACAAGGGCATCGCCGGCAAGGCCGCACGCTATGTTCGCGAGACGAACCAGTTGTTCGTCAACCTTACGTATTCCGCAGTGGAGGCGGCGCAGGAGCATTTGGAATTGCGCTATGCAACATATGAAGATCCGGAGATGGTGCGAGAACTCGCACGTCAGTGGTCGGAGCGTCTCATCATGGGGCGCGTGGGCTACGCGGTCATCTATGCGCAGGCCAAGCAGTTGATCCGAGAATGGACCCCCGATGATGTGAAGAAGGCGTTGGAACCCGAAAGCCTAAGCTTGGCGGCCGATGGATGGAGAGATGCCGTAGGTAACGTCTATCGCAGCATGAGTAAGCGATTTGGTGCTGCTAAAGGAGCCACTGACGCCGACATGGAGTTGGAGGCGACCAGTTCGGAGCTGATCTGATCTCCGAGGTCATCAAGCAAGAAGCGCGCCTGAACATCGCCAGACGCGCCTTGTATTCCGGATAGCGGCTACGTTTAGCTCTTCGCGGCGAACAGCGCCCGCGCCTCCTTCTCGCCCGCCGATCCCTTCATCCACTGCCACGGCGTACGCGGCTTGTGCATCTTCGCGAGTTCCGGGTTCTTCTTAGCGTCGCGTGCGGCAGCACGCAGGCGCTCGCGGGCTTCGCGCGGATCGACCTTCAGCTCGGCGCAGAGCTGCTTCAGTGTCACGAGTTCCGGAGTCTTGTCGGTCATTGATCGTCTCCCTTTCAGGTTGCAGACGATCTTTCTATTAAGATGACCGATGCGGGCGTGTCAGGGAAAATCCCAGGTCATTTTCGGCGAATTGCGATGACGGCTTCGGCTTGGGCTACAGCGGCTTGAAGGTCATCGTCGGTCATCACGGCTGCAGCAGCGTTGAGGCGCTCGACCAGGACAGCCCGCTTGCTCTTGTCCCGCTCTTCGGCATCGAGGCTAAGCAACAGGTTTGGCGTCGAGTTCAGGACTTCGGCAATCTTTAAGAGCATGGCCAAGTCGGGCTCGTTCCGCCCGCTCACATAATGCGCGTAGCGGCGTTCGCTTAGTCCCACACGGCGGGCCACTTCGGCATTGGACAGGCCAAGCTCTTGGGCGCGCCGCCTCAAATTGGCGGCGAATATCTCCATGCGGAACAAAATGTTCCTGACAGCCTGACCGCGTCTATGTAGGATATGTTCCATCATCACTGAACATTCCCTGGGGTCTCGCAATGCAGGTAATTCTTGATTTCTTCCGATCCCATCCCGCCATTCCGGTCTTTACCGTGCTCATCGGCGGTGTTGCCATCTGGCATGTGTGGGACTTTCGCCTTCGGCCCCTGTTCATCCCGAAGGCCGAGATCAACGCCGTTGTGGACGAACTGATCGCGAAGTACGGCCCGCGTGCCGAGGAAATGGCCTATGCCGAGGAGGATCGAGCATGGCGCTACTCCGACACCTACGAGCAGGGGAGGTGGCGGCGTGTTCGGCGTGAGCTGTGGCGACGGTATCGTGCCAGAGAATGGGAATAGCATCTGCATTCAACCGAACCGGCAGATGGACATCGGCGCACATGGCCGCGTTGGAATGAGAACCGGACCAGCCACGGTTGGCAATGGCGAGCCTCTCGTAGGTGTGACGCGATTTCGACCCGTTCGAGCGCGACAACCTCAAACCCCTCGCCAGCGGGCGCCCATGGCCGAGTATGAGCCGGCAACCAGAACAAGCAGAACGCCAAAAGCGCGTGCGCGCACGTTGCATGAGCCAGGAGCGCGATTGCGTACCGGTGCCGAGGTCATATGCCGGTAGCGGCAAACATGCGCCTCACGGGGCGATTTTGAGGGATTTCGACACCCGACCGTCACCCACGGAGCAACGCGCTCGTGCCGCCCGGATCGGAGGCGTTGATTTCGTTGCCGTTTCACGCATGCCAGCTACGCTGACACGTTGATCAATCATCAGCGTGTCGGTGACAAGCGGTCCAATGCCTCACGGATTTCCTGCTGTCTCACCTCCTTGAAGGCCCTTGCAGTGGGCAAGTAGATGGTCCTGACGTCCGCCGGCTGAGTCAGCGTGATCACCCTGCTATGTACGCTGAACGTGATGGCATGCAGAAGTTTCGAAACAGGCCGGATGTCGCGCTCGTACACACGCTCTTCCATTTCAAATTTGTTGTGCGCGCCTTCTTCAATGGAGTCCTGATGCAGCTCCAGCCGGTAATTGTATCGAAGAGCCTCTCGTTCGAAGACAAAGACGGTCGCTAAACCGTCGTCGTCGGTTTTCGGCAAGCCGGCAAAATGTGCGGCCCATTCCGGTGAACGAGTAAATGAAATCGATGGGTCACCGCTCGATGGAACCAGCAAGGTGTCCGTTCGGACGATGAGGCTTCCGAGGGAGGTTCCGTGAAAGAGGACGCTCTTTCCTCGTGCGACCTGCCGGAGATGCGCGGCAAGCTTTCTTTCCCCGCCGTCAAAGAGAAAGGGCTTGTTGTGCGGGCTTTCAATCTCTTCCTGCTCCCCTGACATCCTGCTCTCCTGATCTTGGCGGGGCAGACCAGAGTAGCGACAGGCGAAGCCGGTGTCCGGGTATCATTCCAAACGGGCTGAGCAGGTTTGAAGCGGCCAGAGAGGTGCCTTCCTTTTTCTACCAATTGCGTAAAGTGGCATTGGCGACTTCATACCCTTTTACGTATAATCTGCTTTTATACGCTCAACCGTATTGAGACGCCATATACGCTACAGCGGATATTGACAAATTATACGCTTTCGCGCATACAATGGCGAAACTGTCTGAGGTTTCGTCATGGACCAGATTGCCCGCACCCCCAAGCAGATCGGTGACACTATCCGCCGCCACCGCCGCAAGCTCGGCCTGAACCAGGCTACCTTGGGCGAGCGCACGAAGCTGCGCCAGGCGACGATCTCGGCGGTCGAGGCGGGCGCGCCGGGTACCCAGCTCAGCACCTTGTGCGACATCCTGGCGGCGCTCGACCTGGAGTTCGTCATCCGCCCGCGCTCGAAGGCGACGCCCGATGAGATCGAGGATATCTTTTGATGGCCCGACCGCGCCGGCATGTGCCGCTCAATGTCTTCCTCAACAGCCGCCTGGTCGGCCGCTTGAACCGGCAATCGACCGGTGCCATCGATTTTCAGTATGACCCCTCATGGCTGGTATGGGAGCACGCGCTGCCCGTCTCGCTGTCCCTGCCGCTTCGCGAGGAACGCTATATCGGCGCGCCCGTTATCGCCGTATTCGACAACCTGTTGCCGGACAGCGAGGCCATACGCCGACGTGTGGCGGAGCGCGTGCATGCCGAAGGAGTGGATGCTTACAGCCTGCTCAGCGCCATTGGCCACGACTGCGTCGGGGCGCTCCAGTTCCTGCCCGATGGCGAGGAGCCGGGCGCGGCCGGTGCTGTGAACGGTAAGCCGGTGGATGAGGACGAGATTGTCCATATCCTCGGCAACCTCGCATCAGCCCCGCTCGGCCTTGGCGAGGACGAGGACTTCCGCATTTCAATTGCCGGGGCACAGGAAAAGACGGCGTTGCTGCTCCGGAACGGACGCTGGCACAAGCCGACCGGCACGACGGCGACGACACATATCCTGAAGCCTCAGATCGGACGGCTGCCGAACGGGATCGACCTCTCATACAGCGTCGAGAATGAATATCTGTGCCTGAAGCTCATGGCGGCTTTGGGCATTCCGAGCGCCGGAGTCGACATCGCGGAGTTCGGCGGCAAGCGGGTGCTGGTCGTCGAGCGTTTCGATCGGCGGTGGACGCGCGACGGACGTCTTCTGCGCCTGCCGCAAGAGGACTGCTGCCAAGCGCTTTCGGTGCCGCCCACGCTCAAATATGAGGCTGAGGGCGGGCCGGGCATTGCCGCCATACTGAACCTGCTGACGGGCAGCGACACACCGGATGACGACCGGGCCATGTTCCTCAGGGCGCTGGTGACATTTTGGCTTCTCGGCGCGACGGACGGCCACGCCAAGAACTTCAGCGTTTTTCTATATCCCGGCCAGCATTTCCACCTCGCGCCCCTCTATGACGTGATTTCCGCCCAGCCCAGCGCGGACGCAGGACAGCTCAAGCGCAATCAGATGAAGCTCGCAATGGCCGTTGGCGATAGCCGGCATTATGTGGTCGAGACAGTCATGCCACGCCATTTTCTCCAGACGGCGGCCAAGGCCGGCATCGGCGCCTCGGTCGTCGAGCGTGTATTCGAGGACATCCGGACACGCGCGCCAGCCGCAATCAAGGAGGTCAAGCAAACGCTCCCAGCCGGTTTCCCCGAGGAGATTGCCGCGTCGATCTTCGGCGGCTTTGAGCAGCGGCTAGGGCGGCTGGCCACGCGATGAGGATCGACAACGGTTAATTCAGGTCGGCCCCGGATGGGCCTTTTTTTAACGGCGACTGCCGGGAATTTGGTCCCCTAGCTTCCGGGCCTTGATCCGGGCGTGAATGCGATCGATCGATATAACAATTCGCGTACATACATTTTTATATCGATTATTCCTCCGACTCCGAGCTCCCGCGTATCCACTTGGCCTGCTTGCCCTTACCGATCTGCACGATCTGGCCGGACTTGGCGAGGTCGGCACGCACCATATTTAGCGTTGCCTCAGACGCGATCGAGCGCGCTTCTGCGGCGAGCTGCACCGCCTTCCATTTAGTCGGCTCGTCAGAGAGGTACTCCAGGACGAATTCTTCGGCCGCCTGCCGCTCGCTGCTCGGACGGCCAACCGCATTCTTCTGCACCCGGCAGACATCGTAGTGATCAGCATCGCTGAAGGCGAACGGGCGAAGCACCGGTACGTCGTCACGACCACCGCCGATCTTTTCGAAGACGATCGTCTTGCCCTTCTCGCTCTGGTTCGCTTTCCCGTGGGCAAGAGCGACCCGTCCAGGATCGTCAGGGTCGGGTCCGAAGAACAGTGCTGACCGGATACTGGCGGCAAAGCCGATGGAGCCGACGATGCGATAAAGCGGGTTCTCGGTGCTCTGCTTGTTGAGGTGGGCGAGCCCGACAATCGCAGAGCCCGTCGCTTCGGCCATCTCGGTCAAAAGGGCCATGAATTCCCCGACCTCGTTTTGCCGATGCATGTCACGCCCACCGCCCATATAGGCGGACAGCGTGTCGACCATGACGAGATCGGGGCGCCATTCCTCCATATGCTCGGAGAGCAATTCCAGCCGGTCGTTGGTGAGGGCGCGGAACTTGTACATCTGATGGAGATTGTCGAGATCGACACCGGCCTTTACCAGCCGGTTCAGCACGACGCGCTGCCAGTTGTCCTCGGCGGCAAGCACCAGGACGCGATTGCCGGTAGGGCGCTCCTTGGAAAGCGGCCATGGTTGTCCGCTTGTCACGGTTGCCAGAAGCAGAGCCGTCAAAAGTGACTTGCCCGCGCCTGGATCGCCGGCGATCAGCGTCATGCCGTAGCGCGGGATATAGGGATACCAGAGCCATTCCATCGGAAGTGGCTCACGTTGCACCGGCGGTCCAAACAACTCCTGGCGGGTCTCGCCATAGCGCGTGCTGCTGCCGATCAGGCTGCGAAGTTCGCGTTCCGACAACGGCTTCTCACAGGCGGTTGCGTTCGCCACCTTCAGCATGTCGAAGATGACCTTCTCGTCATCGATCCGTCTTCGAATCGCGCAGGCCGTTCGGAACAAGACATCATTTCTCTCGCCAACCTTGAGGGCGTGGCGTGGGCCTCCGCGCTTTCCCGTCCTGCCGGCGGCTTCTGTCTTTGAGGCGCGCAGATCCACGAGCCCCTCCGGTACAGGCACGGCTTCCTTAACCCGTGAAGGCACCCATCGATAGCGATCGCCGCTTTCGTGGAGGCTCGGCGGAAGCATGACGTAGCGGTTCGAGCCGGTGAGCACGTCGACCTGATCGCCCTTAAACGCTCCATCGTCCAGGGCTCCGAGATAATGCCGGTGCCTCCCCCGCTTGGTCCTTACTTCAATGGTCTTAGGGAGTCTGAGGGCATCGACAGCAGCTTTTCCCTTTGGGCCGTCGACATCAACCACCGTGCGACCTTCAAGTGTCGTGGCGATGTTCGCGTTCGGGTATTGTCGAAAACCCCTTCGGATCAGGGCTAGGTCGGTCGTGGCGCTGTTGGCGCCGTTCGGAAAGAACTCGGCGATCGGGTGTTTGCCTGCGTGAGGGCAATCGCGATTGCCGCAGGTGCACCGGCCATTGGCATCGATGCCGTGGGTCAGGAGGAGTTGGAAGCCCGCTTTCAGATAGGCGCGGGCGGCGACCGACGGCTTTTCAGAACGCATGCCATCGGTCACGCGAAATGCAGTTCGCATGATCTTTCTCCGAGAATGTAAGGGAATGGGAGGGGCTAACGCGCCCCTCGATCAGAAGTCGGCGTAGACGTGCCGGCTGCGCTCTTCGGCGCGGGCTTCGAGCCAGGCGTCAACCTCGGCCTTGATCCAGGCGACTCTCGTTCCAGCCATCCGGATACGGCGTGGGAACCTCCCGGCAGCCTCCCAGCGGAGCAAGCTGACATTGCTGACGCGGATGCCCAACTCCACGAGGTCGTCGCGGCTCAGCACAATTCGCTCGGCCATAGATTGTCGTTTCGGTTTTTCTCGCATCTCGGTTTCCTTCATTTTCGTGTTGAGATGAAGTGACGTGATGAAGCAGGCGCTTCAACGCGTACGAAGATGCGTCAGATCGTAAAAATATCATAGAAATCAAAATGATAGTATGGGAACAAACCATGCCAGAATTATCAAGGCCCGCGGAGCTTTCTCAATTCGCCAATGAGGCTGCTGGAAGGCAATTTGTCCTTCGGCAGAATCTCGCGCACGCAGATTTCCATGACTGACAGATACGTCCCATACATCTTGCCGGACTTCGTTTTCGTGGTCTTGATATGCGTGCCGCGACTGATCGTAAGCCTCGGGAAATGCCGCTTGAGGACCATCGACAAGGCATTGCCGAGATCGGTCAGAAACTCCGTCGTCATGTTGGTGTTGGCGATCCTGTCGGTCAGCAGCAAGCGTAGCTCCTCGGCGCGATTGCGCAGCTTTTCGAGCTCGGAGCGGAGCGCTGCGCGATCAGGAGCGGGCATGCGCATGTCCTCAGGCCACTCGGAGAGCAAAGGCGCGTTGTCGTCGGATAAGGCATCGAGAAGTTGTTCCGCAGGCTTGATGACGTTGCGCTCAAGGTGCTGCACACGTCGCGTCAGCTTTACGTCCCTTGGACCTTCGGACAGGCGCAGGGGGGTGGTGTAGAGAGCAGTCAGGTAGCGGTAGGCGACCTCGCGCAGGTCAGCTTGCAGCGCTTCTCGTGCGTTGAAGTCGGGTTCGCGCGCAGCCTTTGCGATTTCATCGATGGTATGGTCCGCGAAAAGGTCATGACGAGGATCACGCCCCTTGGGAAATTCGACCTCGTCCCGGTACCACACGGGTTCACCGTAGCGTAGGTAGTACGGCTCCTTGTCTGCTGATTTTTGCTGCATCGCCGACCCATTGCTCCAATGTCACGAGTCTTTCGTATAGATACGCGCGGCAATTGTAGACAGTGGCAGCGTCGGAAACGATAGCGTCTTGCCCTTCAGGCGCTTTCTAGCCAGGCGTGACTAATCGGCCATCGAATCCTTTGATGGCCTGTGATTTATAAATACAATATGTGACGCAATGCAGATCACCCTGGAATGGCGCAGTGCTTCACGACTATGATCCAGCCGACGCGCTGAAATCCACCGAGGCCGTTGAAGTGTTTCTCAACGACGCCTTCGATACGATGGACGCGCCTCATATCGCCAAGGCGCTAGGTGTCGTCGCACGCGCTAAGGGCATGACCAAGATCGCCCGAGAAACCGGCTTGGCACGCGAGCAGTTGTATAGGTCACTTAGCGAAGAAGGTAATCCAACGCTGGAAACCACCTTGGCGGTGCTGAAGGCGATCGGCTTCAGGATCGCGAGCAGGCGTAAATGAGGTTGCGAAAACTGATCAGCTCGTCCCCGTAGGCAACGACACCACCATCCCCTTGTTGGTCAAGGACGCTGAATTCGCGGATGCGTCGCGGCTTGAAGCCTCTTTCGAAATCAGTTCCGCAATCCGCCCGGCCCACTGCTCCAGCGCTTCCCGCTTCTCTTCAAGATAGGCGTGTCGGTTGTAGACGGCGGCAACGCCGGAAACGATACCCGTCTTGTGGTTCAATATAGCCTCGATGACATGCGGCGGCACGCGCATCATCGCCATGTTCGTGGCGACGGTGCGTCGGATATCGTGAAAGCGCCAGTCGGATGCGCCAACTTCCGCGTCGAGCCGGGCCTTGTGGCGGCCGAAGCCCGAGATCGGCGTCTTACCGGAGGTGGTGAACACGAGGTCGGAATTCAGAAAGCGCGGCACCGCCTGGAGAATTTGCACGGCGTGAGGCGCAAGGGGCACGGTGTGCTGCGTGCCGTTCTTCGTGCGCTGCGCCGGGATCGTCCACATGGCGCGCTCGAAGTCGATCTCAGACCAGCGCATACCGGCGACCTCGCCGCGACGCTGCCCGGTGAGGATGAGCATGTGGGTGAACTTGTCGAAAGGAAAGCCTTCGGCCTCGGCCGCCTTCCAGCATACGACCAGCTCGCGGTCGTTGAGAACGCGGTCACGCGCCACCTCCTTGGTGGGCAGTTTCAGGGCCGCGGTCGGATTGACCTCGATCGTGCCCCGGTCGAGACACCAGGCGAACAGCTTCTTGATCGCCGCCAGTGCCCGGTTGGCGCGATAGGGCGTGCCGTTGGCGAGGATGGTGTCTATGACGCGCACCACCTCGGCGCGCTTGATCTGGTCGATGGGGCGCGAATAGAGGCTGCTGAACTTGAGAAGGATGCGCTCACTCCCCTTCCAGTCCTTGTTGCGCGGCTTGGCGTAGAACTCGATGAATTGCGGCACCAGTTCACCAAGAGTCGATGCACCGCTCTCGTCCTCCGTCTCGGCCTTCTCGACATAGCGCCCGAGCTGTGCGGCGCGCATGATACTCCGCGCCTTCTCGCGTGCTTCGCCGAGGGTCAAGATCGGATAGTCCCCGATTTTTATGCGACGGCGGCGCTTGTTGATCCGGGCGCACAGATGCCAGGTTTTGCGGCCTTTCGAAGAAACGCGGACGATGAAGCCGGGCAGCAGTTCGTCCCACACTTCGTAGCGCTTGCCCTTGGCGGGCGGCAGGGCCTCAATCGTCTTGGGTGTCAGCTTCTTTCGCATGAAGCGTTCATCGCATCATCGCTGTCGGTCTGTCAGGGTATGATTTGGAGCGGGATGAAGCGGGTTACGTTGGTCGGATTTTGGTTGGCCCTGGTCAATCGCCCTTCGTGCGCCCCCAGGCGCTACGGGGGCTGATCGTCCTGGGTACCAATTTCTGGCGCATGATGCACCTATCGCATCATTCCTGTCGCTCCATCCGGGTATGATCTTTAGAGGTTTTACTTCGGATGAGGCAGTATTATATGTATTTACACGACACTGGATGCGCTTGTTGCGGTTCTGAAAATGGACGCGCTTCGGAATGGTGACGCACTGGGTGTCAATTGGGGTCCATATGCGCTCTTGCTTGAATGGGTGTCACTGAAATAATTTGAAAAGACATGAAAGCTCCGATTGAAACATTTCAATTATCTAATTTATCGATCTGAAGCGGAATGGCGACCTATGAATTACTTCCTGGCCTAACTGAAAATCCGCGTGTCGGTGGTTCGATTCCGCCCCTGGGCACCAAATTTTTTGCCGGAAAATCAGTCTCTTAGGCCAGAAAGCTTGCCCATGGCTGGCAGTTTTCATGTTGCATCGTGTCGCGCTTGATCCCAAGGATTTCCGGGATTCCTGAGGGGCACGGCGACTCCATGCAACATGGATGCGACAACGAAACTCTTCTGTGGCCGTCAGGCACGTCCACCCTCACGGCGATCATGGCACGTGCTCGCAGGCCTCAGAGCCATGCCGCGATTTGCGCGGTGGCCGAGGCGGCGGCGCATTGACTGATCGGCGCGATGGCTGCCGCATAGCGGAGCAGACGTGCGAAGCCCGCGGGGGCCTCAGGTCGTATCGTCGCGCCGCGCGTTCAGAATGATCGCCACATCGATGCCTCCTGAAGGAAAGCGCCAGCGACCGGTGCGATCAATCCGAAGGCAGCGGCGATCATGCAATGCCGGACAGCGCCAGCGCGGCAACGATCATCCCGCGCTTTCGGGGATCGGCGGTTTTAGATTCTGCAGGTCTTGGTGGCAGTCCAGGTGGAGGTCATCTCGCCGTTAGGACCGTGCACTAATACCACCTGCCGAAGCGGTGGGTCTGGGATGATCATGGGTCTCCTGGCACCGGCCAAGCAACTCTCTCGTTCGCTACTTACCGCGGTGTTAAGTATTGCAACAGCGAGCGACGCTCGCTTCGCCGATCCACTTGCATATCTCTTCCGCTTGTCGAACGCTGGGAGATAGTGCTCCGGTCAGCTAAGCGTTCGAGCCAAATGACCGCCTCAGGCTGGCGACTACTCAGCAGAACGAAAGCCCCCCTCATAGAATGTGTTGCGTGGCATGCGAGCGAACCCAGAAGCGTTCCTCGGCGAAACGGAATCTGATAGGCGCTATAAATAAAGTTTACTACCATTGACCACTAGACCTGGGCACTATACCGAAGATAATAAGTGGTCGGAAGACGTCATTTCGCCAGTCAAAGCGGGCTTTGGCTATGATGTATTGTGAGTCAATGTACAAGACAAAAGTTCAAAATTAAATAATTGTTGCGTAATACATTTTCATTTTTTTCCATGGAGCAAATTTGGCGCAGCTGAAGGGGAGCTTTTGTTTGTCATCCTGTGGAGCAGAACGAACACGGGCGGATTAGCTCCCGGACCTCAGAGTTGTGGCGCAGCGGCATTCTTCGATTGGGGGGAGGCTTGTGGATCTAGCTAGGATGCGGGGCAGCGACACACCTGTCCTAGGAGAGCAGGCGGGAAAATCGATCGAGATAATTGACGTTTCGAAAAACTATGGGACCTTCACTGCTCTTGAAAATATCAATTTCGCGATTGCGAGCGGCGAATTCGTATCGATCGTCGGGCCCTCTGGATGCGGAAAATCGACACTGCTGAGAATTCTGGCAGGGCTGTCACCCCCGACACGCGGCAAGGTACTCATCAACGGGGACCTTGTGACCGAGCCTCGCAGAGATATTGGAATCGTATTTCAAACCCCCCTGCTTTTCGAGTGGAGAACCGTCCTCGATAACACACTACTGCCCGTGGACGTTCAGCGATTGGGGCGTGCCCGGAACACGGAAAAAGCCCGCGAGTTGCTCGCCCTCGTCGGGTTGTCGGATTTCGAAAGTTATTATCCAAAGCAGCTCTCCGGCGGGATGCAGCAACGGGTCGGGATTGCACGCGCACTCGTCCATGATCCGGCAATGCTGTTGATGGATGAACCTTTCGGTGCACTGGACGCCATGACACGTGAAAAGATGAACCTCGAATTGAAGCGTATCTGGGAAGCCCGGAGGAAGACTATCGTCTTCATCACACATTCCATTCCCGAAGCGGTCTTTCTTGGCGAGAGAGTGGTGGTTCTGGCTCCACGGCCGGGGCGGATCGCCGATGTGCTCGAAGTCGACCTGCCGCGTGACCGGGGCCTCGACATTATGAACACAGACCGATTTGGAAGCTACGTGCGACGTATTCGCGCCCATTTCGGGTCCTCGGGAGGGATCGACTGATGGGCAGCGATATCGACACGATCGGCAATCGGTTGCTCAGTGTTTTCGGCCTCTTCTCGACGCTGGCAGCATGGGAGATTATCGTACGTCTGCTTTCTGTCCCAGCCTTTATTCTTCCCGCGCCAAGCTCAGTGATCGCCGCCCTTTGGAATGGCATCAAAAGCGGGGTCTATCTAGACCATCTTCTGGTAACGCTGACGGAACTTGTTCTCGGCTTTGGGCTGGGGTCCATCCTCGGCCTGGGGCTCGGGCTTGCGATTGCATTGAACCGACACCTGGCCTACTTCTTGTTTCCTTACATCATCATGTTTCAATCGCTTCCCAAGGTGGCCCTAACACCGCTGATCGTTCTTTGGTTCGGGCTGGGTATCACCTCCAAAGTCGTCACTGCCGCGCTGACGGCATTCTTCCCATTGATGATCAATACGATCGCCGGATTGAAAGCGGCGGATGCCGACCGTATTAGTCTCATCCGCTCGTTGGGTGGGTCGGAATTTCAGATCTTCATGTTGCTACGCCTGCCGGTCGCGTTGCCCTATATTATGGCAGGGCTGGAGATCGGGCTCACCTTTGCTTTGATCGGCACCATCGTCGCTGAGTTTCTCGGGGCTGAGAAAGGCCTTGGGATGCTCATGCAAAGCATGAATTTCACCATGGATGTTGCCGGATCATTCTCCATTCTGTTCATCCTCTCGCTCCTTGGCCTATCTCTCAACCGGTTACTTGGATTCGTGCGTCGGCGCGTCCTCTTCTGGGAAGAAGACAGCCCCTCTCCAATCATCAAAACAAGAACAAACACGTGAAATTCGACCTCATCGAGAACAGTGGGAGAGCTCAGATGAAATTCTCGCAATTCCAATATTTCGGCGTCCCCCTCTTCGCTGCCAGCGTGCTGGTGAACGCCTCAACAATCCCGGCTTTTGCCGAAAGCGATATTCAAACGGTCCGTATAGGGTGGTGCACTCAAACGCTGAATGTGACCGCGGCTCCCCTGGCGATCGCGGAGAAAATGGGCTGGTTTGAGGAAGGAGGGGTCAAGGTCCACCTCGTACCTCTTCCCGGCTCGGCAGACTGCGCGCGAAATGTGGCAACGGGCGAAATAGATGCTGCTGTGGCGGCCCCTGAGCCCATTGCAGTGCTCCGGACCCAAGGCGTCGATCTGAAGGTGTTTTACACCGCCTATCGCCGTAACATCTTTGGCCTTGCTGTTCCTCAAAGCAGTGACATACAGACTTATAATGATCTCCGCGGCAAGAAGATAGGTGTCACCTCGATGAGTTCAGTCGGCGTGATCATTGCTCGCTCGGTAGCTGCGGACGCTGGTCTGAACCCTGACAGCGATATAAGGATAGTCGTATCCGGGGAGCCTGCGCAGAGCGCTTCCCTGCTCCGGTCAGGTGAGGTGGCGGCGCTCAGCCAGTGGGATACCAACTATCTGCTCGTCGAGCGCGCAGGAGTGCCCATGCGCAGGATTGAGGACCAGCAGATTGCATCCTTCCCGTCCAATAGCCTCGTTGCGCTCCAATCCACCTTCGAGAAGAAGAGCAAAGAGCTTGCGGCCGTTGCGAGGGGATATGCGATGGGCACCGTATTTGCGATCGAGAACCCGGCTGCGGCTAGCGAAATTATGTACGAGCTTCATCCCGATATCCGGCCGACCGGACTTGACCCGGAAACCGTGCGGGCGATCGATATGAAGACCTTGGCCGAACGTGCGAGGGTATGGGCGCTGGAAGATGGTCAAAGGTGGGGTGAGAGCAACCCTGAAATCTATCAGCGGTATGTTGAATGGCTTCAAAAATGGGGCATCGTAAAGGGTGAAGTGAAGGCAACGGACATGATAAGCAACGAGTTCTTGGATGAAATCAATAACTTTGATCCATCCGAGGTCAAGCAGACCGCAGCCGAGTACTGAAACCTCTACGCGGCCAGGATGCAGCCACACTCATGTTGGCCGACCAACCAGTTCCTCGCCCGCCCCTTCCCGTGGTCCGACCGAGAGTGCGGGGTAGGGGCTCGGCATTTCACCCGGTGGCGCTCATAGATCCTATCGAGGGCTCCAACCTGACGGGTCATCAGTCTGCGGGATTAGATCGCCGGGCGTGGCGGGCCAAAAGATGATTTTCCCCATCATGGAGGAGATCACTGCGCGATGGCGCAAGCACTTCAGATCCTTCGAGCCCCCGCTAGCTCTGAGAAGCGTTAGGCATCGCGACGATTCCGACTGCTGGTTTGAAGACGAATTGCTAGCCTGTTCCCGGTCTGCGCTCACCGTCGATCAGTTGAACTGCCATCACTGATGATCATCGTGATCATCACAAGACGTTATTTTCATCGCCTTCACGTTTCGTTGTAGCGTTTGCGGCTCCGGTCGAAGGGAGGGAATACTAAATGCCTCGACGCGTTCGCATTTCCACAGCTTTGGTCACGATGGCGGTCGCGCTTTCGGCGATCGCGCACTGGTCAGTCGCGGCTGCCCAGGATCGCACGAAGCTTACCGTCTACACAGCGTTGGACAATGACCAGCTGGCAGCGTTCGAAAGTGCCGCCGAAGCCGCAAACCCCGGCATCGACATCACCTGGCTGCGCGAGGGAACAGGTGTCCTCACCTCGCGTGTCCTTGCCGAAAGAGAGAACCCTCAGGCCGACGTGATCTGGGGCTTAGCCGCTACCAGCTTGATCTTCTTGGAATCGGAGAACCTGCTGGAGCCGTACGAGCCGACCAACGCTTCTGCGCTAGTCCCGCTTTTCCAAGATCAGAAAGAACCGAAGACGTGGGTCGGTATGGATGCATATCTCTCTGTAATCTGCTTCAATCCGATCGAGGCCGCAAAGAAGAACATCCCGGCGCCGAAGACTTGGCAGGATTTGCTGGATCCGGTGTACAAAAACGAGGTCGTCATGCCCAATCCGGCATCCTCGGGTGCGGGCTATCTGACCGTTGCCGCTTGGCTGCAGCTGATGGGAGAGGAGAAAGGCTGGCAGTACATGGACGGGCTCCACAAGAATATCGCCGTGTACACCCATTCAGGCTCCGCATCCTGCGTGCAGGCTGCCCGCGGTGAGCGCGTCGTAGGAATCGGCTTCGACATGCGGGCTGCAGCCGAGAAGACCAAGGGAGCTCCGATCGAGATCATCATCCCCGAGGAAGGTGCCGGATGGGAGTTGGAGGCCACTGCCATTGTACGCGGCACGGATCATCTAGAGGCCGCGAAGCAGCTTGTAGACTGGTCGGTAACGCGGGAGGCGAACGAGCTCTATTCCCGGTATTACGCGATCGTCGCCCATCCGGAGGTAAGCAATGCTCCTCCCAACTACCCGGCAAATGCCAAGGAAAAGATGATCAAGAACGACCTCGAATGGTCTGCCGCGAACCTTAAGCGTGTAACGGAAGAATGGACCAAGCGCTATGACGGGAAATCTGCTCCCAAATAGAGGGGCAGGATTGGAAATGCGTCTACAGAGAAAGGCGTTCACAGCGCTCCCGGATCAACCCCAGACCGGCCCATGCCTGAAAGTAGAGAGGGTTACGAAGCGCTTCGGCACATTTGTCGCCCTCAAAGACATTTCGTTCTCCGTTGCCTCGGGTGAATTTGTCTGCCTGCTTGGTCCCTCGGGTTGCGGTAAGACGACACTTCTTCGCACCATCGCCGGTTTGGAGTCTCAATCCGATGGTCGTATTGAGCAGTATGGCAGGGACGTGTCGCTCCTCCCGGCTGCCCAGCGGGACTTCGGCATCGTCTTCCAGTCCTACGCGCTCTTTCCGAACCTCACCGTCTTTCAAAACATCGCCTACGGTCTGGTCGCTCGGCGTCAGCCCGCCGACCGCATCAAAAAGCGCGTCGGTGAACTGTTGGACCTGATCGGTCTGCAGGACGAAAGCGGCAAGTATCCTGGTCAGATTTCCGGCGGTCAGCAGCAGCGCGTTGCATTGGCCAGAGCAATCGCGGCTTGGCCCGGCCTGCTCCTGCTGGATGAGCCCTTGTCGGCGCTGGACGCGCAGGTTCGGGTGAGCTTGCGCGAGGAATTGCGGATGCTCCAACAGCGTGTGGGTATTCCAACCATCATGGTCACGCACGATCAGGAGGAAGCGTTGGCCTTGGCGGACCGGGTGATTCTGATGAACCGGGGTCACATCGAGCAGATCGGTACACCGCCGGAAGTCTACAACAACCCCGCTAGCGAGTTCGTTGCACGGTTCGTCGGTGCTTCCACGTCTTTGCCCGGAATACTGACCACAGATGGCCGGGTGAGGGTCGGAAACGCAGAATTCTCCGCCGCCGCTGAAGATCGGCTGAGCCACGGAGACGCTGTCACAGTATGCATTCGGCCTGAGTATGTCACTGTCACATCAGCCAATGCCTACCCTGGCCAACTTGCTGTGTCCGTCAGGAGCAAAACCTTCATGGGCAGTCACTGGCGTCTGGAGCTTCGACTCGTCGATGCACCGGAGTTCAGCCTGAAGGCGGATATTGCGGATGATTTGCAACGAAAGCTCGCCCTTGAAATCGGCAGCCAGGCCTGGATTTTCGTCGATCCTGACCGTGTTCGCGTTTTCCCCAGGACCGCGAAATGAGCCTGCAAAGCGAAGCCAACCACGGGCTGATATCCCCGAAGACCGCGTATGTGATCGATCGCGCATTTTGGATCGGCATCTGCCTTCTCGCGATCCTACTCTTTGCGATTTTCCTGATCTTCCCGCTGGTATCGGTATTTTCTCGGAGCCTGCAGGATGCGTCTGGCGAGTTTGTCGGCATTGCCAATTACCTTGAGTATTTCCGCAATGAGACGCTGCGTGTGTCGCTTCTCAACACAATATTTGTGGCCGGCGCTACCGCCATCATCTGTGTTCCTCTGGCGTTCTTTTTCGCATATTCGGTGACCCACACCAAAATGCCGGGGCGCCGTATTTTCCAATCAGCGGCAATGCTTCCGCTATTTGCGCCGTCATTTCTTCCTGCCATGTCTCTCATCTATTTATTCGGCAATCAGGGACTTATAGGAAACTGGGTGTTCGCAGGAGATATCTACGGTCCAGCCGGGATCATCGTCGCTGATATATTCTTCTGTTTTCCGCACGCCGTCCTCATCCTCTCTGTGTCTCTAGGTCTGAGCGACGGGCGACTCTACGAAGCTTCGGAGGCCCTTCGCGCGTCGAAATGGACCACGTTCAGACGTGTCACACTGCCGTCCTGCCGATACGGGCTGCTGAGCTCCTTTTTCGTGGTATTTACGCTCGTCACGACGGACTTCGGCATACCTAAGATTATCGGAGGCAACTATTCCGTCCTGTCGACCGAGATATACAAGCAGGTCGTGGGACAGCATAACTTCCAGATGGGGGCAGTTGTAGGTTTCCTGTTGCTTGCGCCTGCCGTGATTGCGTTCAGTCTCGACCAGGCTCTGCAACGCAGGCACGTGGCATTGTTCTCTACTCGCTCTGTTCCCTATGTGCCCAAGCCGACAGCGTTGGACGGGGTAGCGCTGGTCTACTGCTCTGCCATAGCGGCCTTCATCGTCTGCCTGATTGCCGTAACAGCTTGGGGCTCCCTGGTCACCTACTGGCCCTATAACCTGTCGCTTTCCTGGGCGAACTATAACTTCAAGAATTTCGATGTCTCTGGCTGGTCGCCATTCTTCAATTCACTTCAGTTGGCAGCCATCGTGGCCATCAGCGGGAGCTTGACAGCTTTGCTCAGCGCTTATGTGGCAGAGAAGATATCTGGGCTACAACCGGCACGCTTCATCATCCGTGCTCTCGGCATGTTGCCCGTCGCCGTTCCCGGTCTCGTTCTCGGATTGGGCTATGTCTTGTTTTTCAACAGCCCTTCGAACCCGCTCTCTTTTTTAGTGGGGTCCTTTGCGCTCATGGCGCTGAACACAATCATTCACTTCTTTACCGTCCCCTATCTGACCGCCCTCTCATCGCTGCGGCAGCTGGATCGGGAGTTCGAGATGGTCTCGGATTCGTTGCGCGCCACCAGACTGATGACGTTCTGGCGGGTGACGCTGCCCATGTGCGGGTCCATGCTCCTCGAAATATTTGTTTTCTATTTTATCAACGCGATGACCACGGTAACCGCCGTCGTGTTCCTATACACCCCTGAGACACGCACCGCTGCGATCGCCGCCATCAACATGGATGACTCCGGCATGCCGTCCGTGGCTATGGCGATGGGCATGCTGATATTGGTCACGTCGCTGCTCGTCAAGGTAGCGCAGATCTTCTTCGACAGCTTTCAAGTTCGACATTCTGGTAGATGGCGGCAGAGGCTCTGATGGGGCTCAAGTTGTTTAGGTGTTCATTTGATGGTCGCATCGGTGTGACGGCAATCGCAGATCGATCTGATGATGGCCACCTATTTGTCCGCACTCGATTGGCACGACATGAGGCCTCAGGGGAGCGCCGCCACCACACGGTCTCCCATCTCCTCGGTCCCGACGAGAACGCAGCCAGGCCAGAAGATGTCTGCGGTCCTTGCCCCGTCTCTCAGGACCGTGTCGACCGCCTTCTCGATCCGCGCGGCCTCCTCGTCGAGCTTGAAACTTTGGCGCAGCATCATCGCGGCTGAAAGGATCGCCGCCAGCGGGTTTGCGATGTCCTTCCCTGCGATGTCTGGCGCACAACCGTGGACGGGTTCGTAGAGGCCCTTGCCGTCGGCGCTCAAGGAAGCGGAGGGCAGCATTCCGATCGAGCCGACCAGCATCGAAGCCTCATCGGAGAGAATGTCACCGAACAGATTCGCCGTAACGATCACGTCGAATTGGCGCGGATTGCGGATCAATTCCATGGCGGCCGCATCGATATAGAGATGCGTAAGCTCGACATCGGGATATTCCTGGCCGGTTTCGGTCATGATCTCGCGCCACAGTTCCATCGTCTCAAGTACATTGGCTTTGTCGACCGAGCAGACCTTCCGGCGGCGCTCGCGGGCAGTACGGAATGCGACATGCGCTATGCGTCGGATCTCGCTTTCCGAGTAGCGCATTGTGTTGATGCCGTAGCGCTCGCCGTCGAGCGCCTTCTCGATGCCGCGCGGCTCGCCGAAATAGAGGTCGCTGGTCAATTCGCGGAGAAGGACGAGGTCTAACCCTTCCACGACTTCACGCTTGAAGTTGGAAGCCTCGATCAGCGCCGGCGCAGAGACGATCGGGCGGAAATTCGCGAAGAGATCGAGTTCGCGCCTGAGCGTCAGCAGGGCGTCACCTGGCCGAAGGCCGCGCGGCAGCGATTCGTAGTGGAATCCGCCTTCTGCACCGAACAGTATGGAGTCGGCCTCCCGGGCCAGAGAGAGCGTCTCGGCTGGCAGGGGATGGCCGGCCGCATCATAGGCGCAACCGCCGATGAGAGCTTCCTGCATGTCGAACGCATGGCCCCGCCTGGCAATGGACTTCAGAACCTTCACGGCCTGACGCGTGACTTCGGGGCCGATACCGTCCCCCGGCAGGACTGCTATCTTCATGATATTCTCAAGGATGGGCTACGATTTCGATGCTTCGAATGCGCGGATGCGATGGAGTAGGGTCAGGGAGTAGTCGATCTCGTCCAGCCCCTCGAGAAGACATGACCGAGCAAACGGATCGGTGGAAAACGAATGCACCGACCCGGCGAGGTCGGTCACAGTTTCGCTCTCGAGATCGACGGTCAGATGCCCGCCGGGTTGTGCTTCAAGCGCTTCCCTGATCTCGCGCACCACCGGGTCGCGAAGTACAACGGGCAGCACGCCGTTTTTGAGGCAATTGGTCTGGAATATGTCGCCGAAGCTAGGTGCGATAACGCAGCGTATGCCAAAATCGGCCAGCGCATGCACCGCCTGTTCGCGCGACGATCCGCAGCCGAAATTTCGATCACCCACGACGATCTTCGCTGTCCGAAAAGCGGGCTTGTTGAGGATGAAGTCGTCTCGGGGGGTGCCGTCGCCGTCAAAACGCAGATCATGGAAGAAATAGCGGCCGTAGTTTTCCCGCTTCTTATGCATGAAGCGGGCGGGAAGGATCTGGTCGGTATCGATATCGATGCCGGCGATGGGAACCGCCACGGCATCCAGCGTGCGGAATGTCTGCATTTTCAACCGATTTCCATCTGGCGCACATCGACGAGACGGCCCGATACGGCCGCGGCCGCCGCCATGGCCGGGCTCATCAGATGCGTCCGCGCGCCCGGGCCCTGCCTGCCGACGAAGTTTCGATTAGTCGTCGAGGCGCAGCGTTCCCCGCTCGGCACAATATCCCCATTAATCGCGAGACACATCGAACACCCGGCATGTCGCCAATCGCAACCGGCGTCGATGAAGATACGATCCAGCCCCTCGGCCTCGGCCTGCGCCTTGACCATGCCCGAACCGGGGACGACCACGGTCGGCACCATCGTCCGCTTGCCGCGCATTATCCCCGAAGCTGCACGCAGATCCTCTATGCGGCCATTCGTGCAGGAGCCGATGAACACCCGTTCGACCACTATTCCTTCCAGCGGCATGCCCGGTTTCAGCCCCATATAGGCTAGGCTCTTTTCCAGCCGCCGGCGCTTCACGGGATCGTCCATCGTTGTGGGATCGGGCACACACCCGGTGATCGGCCCCGAATCATCCGGGCTCGTCCCCCACGAGACCATCGGCGCGATCTCGTCCGCCCGCATCATGATGTCGCGATCGAAGACGGCCCCTTCGTCGGAAGCCAGGGTTGACCATTCACGCACGGCATGCTCCCACGCCGCGCCCGACGGGGCAAACGGCCGGCCATGGAGATAGGCGAACGTCTTGTCGTCGGGACCGATCATCCCCGCGCGTGCGCCCGCCTCGATCGACATGTTACAAAGCGTCATGCGCGCCTCGATCGAGAGGGCCTGAACCGCTGAGCCGGCATATTCGATGACGTGTCTTGCGGCGCCCGCGACCCCGATGCGCGCGATTACCGCCATGATGAGATCCTTGCTCGTAACGCCGAGCCCGGTCTCGCCTTCGATGCGGATACGCATGGTGCCGGGGCGGCGTTGCCATAGGGTTTGGGTCGCCAGAACATGGCTGACCTCCGCGGCGCCGATGCCGAAGCCGAGTGCGCCCAGCGCGCCATGCGTTGATGTGTGGCTATCACCACACACGATCGTCATGCCGGGAAGGCTCAATCCCTGCTCCGGACCCACCACATGCACGATGCCCTGGCGCACATCTTCGAGCCCGAAGAGACGAATCCCGTTGTCGGCCGAAAAACGCAAAAGCTCCTCGATCGATGCCCGGCGTTCCGCGTCGACTGTATCGGCGAGACTGCGTCCCCTGGTAGAGACGTAGTGGTCGGGGATCGAAAAGCTCAAATCCGGTCGGCGGACCTTCAACCCCTTCCGGCGCAGGGTCTCGAACGTGTCCATCGGCAGGTCGTCACCGATGTAGTGACGGTCGATATATAGCAGCGTCTGGCCGTCCGGCCGCTCGTAAACCTTGTGACGATTCCAGATCTTGCCGAACATAGTTTCGGACAAGGCGACTCTTCCTCGATTGAAGGTGGCGGCCAACGGTCCACCACCCATAGATCCGAGGAAAGCTTACGATACCGGGAGCAGACCCAGAACTCGTTGTTCAGCAAGCTGGCAACGTCGTTGACGATGGGGACGGCTCACTCGTCAAATGGCGCAGTAGCAAACGTGTCGCCACCGGCAGGTCGTCCTGCGCCCGCACGCAGATCTTGTGGATGCGCGTCGCCCAGCTTTCCGCAAGCGGGATGACGGCGATATCCATGACGGGCGCCAATCTCTCGGCGAGAAGGGACGGAATGACCCCAATACCCAGCCGCGACTCCACCATGCGGCACACCGCATCGAAGCCGCCCACACGCACGCGCGACTTCATAACGCTCCCCTGTTCACTCGCCTGGCGGAACAGAAGCGTCTGGATCGAACTGCGCGGCTCCTGTTCGACGAATTCGTAGCGCAGTATGTCAGCAAAGCGTACCACCGACGATTTCTCCAGAGGATGGCCCCTCGGCACGATCACCATGAGCTTATCCTCGAAACAGGTCTCGACGGTAAGGTCGGCCGTCGGCAGGTTTCCGGAAAAGATGCCGATATCGGCGCTGTTATCGCGCACAGCCTGCACGTTGAAGGGGCTGAGATTCGATTGCAGTTCGATCCTCACCTGTGGGTAGGCCTCGGTGAAGCTTTCCAGCCGTTCGGGTATGAAGCCGAAAAGCGTCGACTCATTCGCCCAGATGCGGACATGTCCACGTATGCCGGACGAGAAATCAATCAGGTTGGCCTCGAGATCGGCGACGTTGCGCATGATCGTCTGCGCGTGGTGATAAGCGCCTGCCCGGCCGGGGTTGGACTCGTTCCCTGCCTGTGCCGTTGAAGAAGTTCGACACGCAGAGCCTGCTCGAGATCGCCGATACGCTTGCTGACGGCCGAGGCGGCGATATTCTCTCGGTCGGCGGCGCGTGAGATGCTGCCTTCCTCGACAATTGCCACGAACAAGCGAAGCGTCACCAGGTCTAGCCGCGAGCCGACATTGATGCGCAGAGGTTCAATCTCTTGCGGCGGCACCATGGGCAGAACCAAGTTCTTTCATGTGAGCATTTCTGCACGACTTGGCTGCAGGATCAAGGCGTCTGGCTTGCGGTTGCGCCATGCCTGCGTGCGCCGCACCAGCACGAAGCTCAGCGCCAACTGAAGCAGCTTCACGGCCCCGGCGGTGAGGAGAATCATTACGGCCATTGCTGCGGCTGCGGCGGTGTCTCCGGTATCGTCCATCTCGACTACGGCCACGGAAGCCAGCTTGGTCATGGGAGAATAAAGGAACACGACGGCGCCGATCGTCGTCATCGCGTTGAGGAAGAAATAGGTCGCGATGTCGATGATTGTGGGCGTGCAGATCGGCAATGTGACCCGGAACCCTGTCTTCCAAAACGGCACGCCGAGGGATGTCCCAGCCTCCTCAATTTCATCGTCGAGCTGCTTCAGCACGGTAGTCGCCATCAGGTGCGGGACGGTGTAATAGTGCGCGATCGTCGACATCACGAGGATTGCCATTGTGGCGTAAAGTCCGCTGAGCGGGTTAGCGCGATCGTTGAAGAAAAAGATGTAGCCGAGCCCGAGCGCCAGCCCCGGCACCGCGATCGGCAGCAACGCGAACGCTCGGTAGACTGCTGCAAGAGCGCGGCTGTTGTCGCCCTTCTCCGTCAGATAGGCTCCAAGAAAAGCCATGCATGTGCCGAAGAGCGCAGTCCAGCCTGCCATTTTGAGCGTATTGATATAAGAGCTCCAGCCAGCCGGATCGTAGGTCGCGAAGTCGTAGTTGGTCAGCGACAGGCTAAGATCATAGGGCCAGAAGCTGGCCAAGGAAGCGAAGATGGCCGTGCCGACGAGAAGAAGGATCAGCAGCGAAACCGCCACGACGCAGAGCGACATGACGATGTCTATGGCCGGACGGGACTGAGGCTTCAGCATCACCGCACGCGCGCTCAGTTGCGCCTTGCTGCGCCGACGCACATACAGGTCGACGATGAACGACAGCACGGCCGGAACCAACAGGATCACGCCCACAACGGCACCGATCTGGAAATTCTGCTGCCCGATCACCTGCTTGTAGATGTCGATCGAGAGTATGCTGAACTGGCCGCCGATCACCTTCACGACCCCGAAGTCCGTGACGGAAATCGTAAACACGACCGAAATGGCGCTGATAATGCCGAAACGCGCGGATGGCAAGGTGACTGTGCGGAAGATCCGCCAGCCCGACGCCTTGAGCATTTCGGCCGCCTCATAGAGACGTGCATCGGCGAGGGAGAGGGCGGTGATGAGGATCAGCACCGCATGTGGAAAGCAATAGAAGACCTGACCGGCCACCACGCCGCCGAGACCGTATATTGATGCATCGCCAATCCAGTCCTTCAGGAAACCCTGATTGCCGAAAAGATAAACAAGCGCAATCGCGGGCAAAAGCGACGGGGCGAGGATCGGCAGCAGCGCGATGCCGCGAAAGATTATTTTGCCGGGCAGGCGTGTGCGTGTCAGCGCATAGGCGAAGATGAATGCCAACGTAACCGTAATGAGCGTGGTGAGGAAGCCGAGCAGAAGAGTGTTGGTCACCGACTGCGCGAGCGCCGGATTTCCGAGATAGGCGCGGAAATTCTCCAGCCCGATAAAGGTGCCGGAGGCGCTTTCAAAACTTTTACGAAGGATCGAAACGACTGGAAAAACGACGAGAACGAGGAGCACGAAAACCAGAAACGCAGTTAGCAGAATGCGGATCGCCTTCTCGGATATCGAGGACGCCGCGTGGCACGCCGACCCTCCCGTCTGGCTGAAACGGGCTGCGGAGACTTCATGCATGCCGAGTTCCCGGGAAGGTCTTCAAGACGGCCGGCGACAGCGTGACCGCAAGCCGCTCGCCAGGTTGGAGCTTGAGGCCCCGCGCATTCTGGATCGGTATGTCGGCCGTCAGTACCGCTCCGCCCCAGTCGGCCACAACAAGATCGGTGCGATAGAAGGAACCCAGGAACTCCATTTCCTTGATGGTCGCCAAGGCAGTATTGACGCCCCCATTCCCTGGCGCGGGGGAAAGCACGATGTCTTCGGGACGAATGGACAGGATGCAATTGTCGCCCGGCGGAGCTGGCGAGGCGAGTTCGAGATGGCAGTCGCATGCGTTCAACGCGAAGGTGCCGTTCGGTCCCGCCCGGCCGGAGAGGAAATTCATCCGTCCAACGAAATCCGCCACGAAGAGAGATTTCGGATGGCCATATATCTCGGCAGGCGTCCCAACCTGCTCCACGGTGCCATGGTTCATCACGACGATGCGGTCAGCAATTGCCAACGCCTCTTCCTGGTCGTGCGTCACCATGATGGTCGTTATGCCGAGCGTCCTTTGCAGCTCCCGGATCTGTTGGCGAAGATGCACGCGGACCTTGGCGTCGAGCGCACTTAGCGGCTCGTCGAGTAGCAGAAGCGACGGTGAAGGGGCAAGCGCACGTGCCAGGGCCACGCGCTGCTGCTGGCCACCTGATAGCTCACTCGGATATTTGTTTTCTATATCAGGCAATCCCACGAGAGCGAGGAGTTCTCGCACGCGCGCTTTCACCTGCGCTCCCTTCCCCTCGATGCCGTAGCCGACATTCTGGGCCACGGTGAGGTTGGGAAAGAGCGCATAGGACTGGAAGAGTATTCCGAACCCGCGCTTACCCGCGGGCTGGCGCGAGATGTCCGCCCCCGATTGTAGCAGCAATCCCTTCGTCTGCCGCTCGAGCCCGGCTATGATGCGAAGCAGTGTCGACTTTCCGCAACCCGAAGGTCCCAGGAACGTCACCAGCTCGCCCTCGCGGATATCCAGCTCGATGTCCGAAAGAGCTGTGAAGCTGCCGAACTGCTTCGTAACGCCTCGGACCTCAAGGAATGGCGCGAATTCGAAGCGCCGATCGTTCATGTCCAGCTCGATATCCTGAAACTTGGAAGGAGCGCCCGGACCGGCACGATCGCGGCCCAGAACGCCCAATCTCCGGCTTTCGATCAGTTGGGCTCTACCTTGGAATCATAGCGCGCAACCCATTCCTTCGTCATCGCCTCGCGAGCCTCGGCGCTCTCGTGCAGATTCTGATCTGCCATGGCCGATTCGGCGTTCTTCGGATAGAAGTCAGGCGTCTTGAACTCGCCCGGCCGCGCCACGATGGCCATATATTGGTTGTAGGCTTCGTTGGCCGCTTGCGAGACGGAAAAGTCTGCCAGCGCCTTCGCGGCCTCGAGGTGTTTGGTGCCCTTCATGATCGCGGTCGCCTCGATGTCCCATCCCGTGCCGTCGCTGGGAACGATAATATCGATTGGCGCTCTCTTGGCTTTGAGCTGGGGCGCGGTGATGTCCGTTGATATGCCGACCACATACTCGCCGGTCGCGGCCATCTTGCAGGGCTTGGAGCCGGAATGCGTGTACAGTGCGATGTTCTCGTGCAGCGCATCCATGAAGTCCCAGGCCTTATCGCCCATGGTCTGCGACCAGTGGTTGATCGCGAGGTAGCCAGTATGGCTGGATGCGGGGCTCGGCATCGTGATTTGTCCCTTATAGACCGGCTTTGCAAGATCGCTCCAGGACTTGGGCTCTGGGATGCCTCGCTTCTTCGCCTCGACCGTATTGAAGCAGATCAGCGTCATCCAAGTATCCATGCCGGTCCACGACGGCGGCGTCTTGTCGTCGCGAAAGCGCGGCTTGAGTTCCTCGTAGCCCTTTGGCGCATAGGGTTGTAGCATGCCGAGCTTGTCCATGGTGAGAAGGTGCATCAAGGGGATGCCCCAGACCACATCGGCCTTCGGATTGTCCTTCTCGGCGAGCAAGCGGGCGAGAACGATGCCAGGACTGTCGCGTAGCCAGGAAATTTGAATGTCGGGATGCACTTTGTTGAAGGCCGCCGCGTAAGGTGCGAGCTGCTCCTTTTCCAATGTGGTGTACACGGTCAAGGTTTCCCCAGACGCTGCCGCAGACATCAAAAGCGATACCGCCGAAGCCACTGCAAGCACCGGCACCACTAGGCGATGGCGTCTCAGGAAACCTTGGAACAGCTTTCGGGTTTGCATGTTTCTCCCCTATTTTTCTTGATCAGACCAAAGCGTATTTTGAAATCCTGTTGCCCGTGAATACGCAATTGGGAAGTCTGCCGTCGCGAAAGGCGAAGCCTCCTCGATTGATCCGGTCCATTGTTCCCGGTCCTGGCAGTCTAATGCCGGCGAACAGACGTTTGGAACCCGCCAACTCGGTGTCGCGCCTGTCCTTCAGAAGGGCAATACTCGGCAACTGTCTGCCATAGATCGTTCGGGCTTTCTGTTCCTCCGAGCTGACATCACGCCAATAGCTGTATCATGCAAAATTGCCGATTGTGGATCATGATAATTGCACGCCTGTGTTGTCTCCGGTGGCAGCGCCGATGAGCAGCCCGTAGCGCCGCAAACTAAGCAGAATGCTGAGCCCCGCCCTTGCCTATCCAATTGAACTATTCCTGACCCAAGCGGGGTCCCATAGCTAGAAGCAAGATGACAGCTTTGCGCCCCACATCGGCCATTCCAACGGTCCCGGTCGTTCGCCAAAAGCGGACATTGCTGGTGCGAACCCAGGAGATTGCGCGAGCCAGATCCCCCTTACGGAATGGCTGCTTCGTGTTGATTAGGAGCCTCCCGCTAGCGCAAATGTGGTCAATATAGATGCTTGAATCCCTTTTGCCCGCCGTTTGCCGTCGATTGCCCTCAATAATGCGCCACTGCCGCCGATCACCGCACTCCATCCACCGACGTGGCAAACCGCCGGTCCCAGTTTCAGCTCGATACAATTGTGACCGGGTCATAGATTGCTTCAGCGAGAACGGCGGCTCTCGACCCTCTGCTGTCCTTGGCGTCCGGCGCGACGAACGTTCTGGTCGAGCCGCTTGCGGACGTTCTCGGCTGCTCGTCCTGCAGATAGGATCACCGTCGGACAAGACCTTTTTCTAGCACATTTGAGCGCAGCGCCCGAGCGGACGTTCTTCTCCGAACGTGCCGACGGATAAGCTTGGCGGCGGCTATACGCGATTAGAACATATCAGGAACATGCTCGCAAGGGGCAACAGAATCGTTATGATCGCAACTCAGTTATCCCTGCTTTGGTAGCGCCGATAAAAGAGGCATAGTTTCGATCCACATCACCTCTTGGGAGCGACAATGAAAGTGGCCAAGATCTGAGCCGATTCACAGGTTTTGGCTTCTATTGGCATCAAATCGTCCACTGCTCCGCCCACAGATACTCCGCATCCTCCCACGAGAGCCCAACCTCCGCGCGATAGAGGCTCCCCGTCACCAGCACCGCGAACTGCTCGCCGCGTTTGTCCGCCTGCGCGAAGACCACATGCCCACAATCGATCAGCCGCTTGCGCGCCTTCGGTGGCACCTGCACGGTGTAGCGCTGCAAGTCGCGGGCGAGCCTGACGGAAGGGATGGACTCGACGGCGAGTTTGTCGACCAGCGCGCGCGCCTCGGGCGCGATGGCCACGATCACCGGCTCCATGCCGCTCTCGATCATGCGGAATTTTTCCGCCACGCTGCGATAGGCGAAGTTCGTTTCGCCGCCACCCACGCGGAAATCCTTGATGATCTTCTCGCGATCCAGCCCCGGCCGGTCGAGGGCGCCAGTAGACTTCGCCGAAGAAATCCTCCATCGCCTCGGGCGAAAGTAGGTCGTCGTGGGTGTTCATGACCCTGCGCATATCGCCGGAAAGGCAATTGATCTCGGTCGGCGGCGGATTGTCGGGCGCGCCTAAGACGGTGACGATGCTCGCCTCGCGGCCGCGTTTGCCCTCCCGGTTGCATCGCCCGGCTGCCTGCATGATCTGGTCGAGCCCGGCTTCGGCCCGCCACACCCGGGGAAAATCGAGGTCCACGCCCGCCTCCACCAGCGAGGTGGCGATGAGCAGGGAGGGCAGATCGTCCTTGAGCCGCTGCCGCACGTCGTTCAGAATTTCGCGCCGATGCGCCGGATATTGCCGCGTCGTCAGATGAACGAGGCCCTCCAGCCCTGCTTCCTTCGCCGCCTTGTAGAGCGCAAGGGCATGGCCCCGGCTGTTGACGATGACAAGTCTCTGCCGCTCCTCCGCCAGAGCCGCGATCAGCGCTTCGTCGTCCATGTCGCCGGCATGATGGAGGCGCACGCGCGCCAGTTTGCGCGCCAGGCCTCGCGGATCGGGCGCGAGCTCCCGGCCTTCCCGCGGCAGGCCCAGGGGATGCCCGGGCTCGAAGCGGCGCGCGTCGAGCGCTGGTTGCGTGGCCGTGCACAAGACGATGGTGCAGCGGTAGTTTTCGGCCAGCTCGCGCAGCACCCAGACGGCCGGGATGAGCAGCGGGCGCGGCAGGGTCTGCGCCTCGTCGAGTATGATGATGCTTTTCGCGATGTTGTGCAGCTTCCGGCAGCGCGAGGTTCTCGCCGCGAAAAGGCTCTCGAAGAGCTGCACATTGGTGGTGAAGACGACGGGCACCCTCTCCTGGGCGCGGGAAGCCCGCACGAAGTCAGGAACGAGACCCGTCGCGTCGGCCGCAATCCAAGCGGGGTCCAGCGAAGCGGGATCGAAAGCCCGCAGACGCTCGGCCAATGTGGAGAAGGCGTCGCCCTGCCTGTCCGGCAGACCGGAATGATGGCCGGCGATGACAGGCGAGCAGGTCGGCGACGATCCTGTCCTCGCCGCCGGCCATCTGCAAGACTATGGCGGCGCCGGCCGTGGCGTGATCGACCCTCAGCTTCGCGCCTTTGATATAGGCTTGGAAATCCGGATTGTACTTGCCTAGGTCGTGTAGGAGCCCGGCGAGCCGCGCCGCCTTCTCCGCCCCGAAGACGGCGCCGAATCTAGCGGCAAGTTCGGCAACACCGAGCAGGTGTGCGCTAAGTGTTTGCCACTGGACGTGTGACTTCCTCTCCGCCGAATGAGCGTAAAACATAGTTCCTCCCCCACCTCTGCAGGTTTGGATGAGTGGAGCTGCCTGTCAGGGACCACACATCGATATCCCTTTACCTAGAGATGCTGAGCGTAACCTTCCCGCCGAGTATCCGCCGCGGCGGTCGAGCGCTGCCGAAGAGCAGTCGAAACAACACCCCCGTCGATGAGTGCGGAGGACTGGCTGAGCAATGTGCGGGAAGCATCAGGCAGGGCCATATCGGATTGACTTGCAAGTGCAATGCGCCGTGCTTCCGCACGAAACTGTGGCGCTTGCTTGATGCGAGCCGGGAGGCGGCCGCAAGGCAGGCCGAAACAGATCTTATGCGGCAACGAGGGCGAGCTAGACGCGCTTCGCGATCGAACTTCAGCTCTTGACGGCCATTGCGACGCGATCCGGCCTGGCACGTGTCCTACTGTATGATTCTGGTGTGGCGCTCGAGGAGCCGGGTCAGGTAGGCGCAACCCAGGCTAACGATCAGAAAGAACGCCCCCACCATGGTAATCGGCTCGATATATCTGTAGGTTTTGCCGGCAATCGCGAGCGCTTGCCCCATGATCTCGTAAACGGTAATGGCTGAAAGCAGCGGGGTTTCCTTGAACATCGCGATCAGATAATTCGAGAGCGCCGGAATCATCGGAGGAATGGCTTGCGGCAGAATGATGTGGCGCCAAGTCTGCGCCATGCTCAGATTGCAGGCTCGTGCGGCCTCCCACTGCCCCCGCGAGATGCTTTCTATGCCCGCGCGGTAAACCTCGGCAATATAGGTCGAATTGTGCAACCCCAGCCCGATTATGCCTGCCGTGAGGGGCGACAGCACGATCCCCGCGCTCGGCAAGACGAAAAACAAGATATAGAGCTGCACCAGCAATGGGGTGCCCCTGATGAAATCCGCACCGAATCCGACCGATTTGGCTAGCCACTGCTGACGGGAGCGCCGTGCGAGCGCAATGAAGAGCCCGATAACGGCGCCGAGGAAGAATCCCAGGAATGTGGCCAGCACTGTTGTCTTGGCGCCGTCCATCAGTCTCGGCAAGATCGCCCAGGCGAAAGACCAATCCCACTCCATCACCGCGCTCCAGACGTCTCGATGCGATCGGCCCCAATGGCGAGTCTTCTCTCAAGTCGGCCCACGCCTTTCTTGATCAGCGTCGACAAGGCGAAGTAGATGACCATGATGACCGCGAAGGGGAAAAGCGTTTGGCCGGTTTCGCTGCGCACCAGCTGTGCCTGATAAGTGAGATCCGGTAGGGAGATCAGCGAGGCGATCGCGGTCATCTTCAGCAGGGTGACCGCCAGGTTCCCGAAGGGCGGCAGCATCATCACAAGTGCTTGTGGGATGATCACATGCCGCAAGCGCTGATACCGCGTGAGGTTCAACGCGATGCAAGCCTCGGTTTGCTCGGCACCAATGGCCTGCACGCAGCCACGCACCACCTCTGCGCCGTAGGCACCAAGGTTGAGCCCGAGCGCCAATACGGCGGCCTCCATAGGTCCCAGCGACACGCCCAGCAACGGGAGCACGTAGAAGGCCCAGAACAGTTGGACGAACAGCGACGTGCCCCGAAAGAATTCGATATAGGTGGTCGAGACCACCCTGACTGGCGAAAACCTGGAGAGGCGCCCCAGTCCGGCAGCGAACGCCGCCAGCAGGGCCAGCATCGCGCTCAACAGCGATAGTATTACCGTTACATGCAACCCCTTCAGGATCAGCAATATACCTTCAGTCACCCTCCAACTCCGCGGTTGTCACGCCTTCGCATCTGACCGGCCAATGAGGCGGCAGCTTGCTGCGCGCCACGACAGCCACCAGGAGGCCGCCTAAGGCAGTTCATGGACCAAGACAGTCTCGATTTGCGCCGGCATGCGCCCCCTCTCTTCTATGCCAACCTGACAATGGTGGAAGGGACAAGCGCGTGTCAATCCGCATGTTTGCGTCAGTACAATTGTCGACGCCGGATGTGGAGCGCACGACCGAAAGGGCTGATCGGTGGCTAGGACGCGTGGCAAACTGCCGGCAGCTCCCCGGAAATCTAGGCAACATGAATGGCATGATCCGTTGGACTGAGAACCAGTTCAATAGACCAGATGAACCGGAGCAAACCATAACGGGCCATGTGGTGAAGCGCTTTCGCATTCACGGATAGGCCAGCCCGATGCCAAGCCCTAACCGCCTAGGGCATTGGTTGAGCAAAGTGGGTACCGGTTCGCTCGAAGAAAATGCGACCAAGCAAGCACTCGAGGCGCGGATGCCTCATCGCAAGAGCGGCGCTTCGGGCGGCGCCGCCAGCACGCTCGCGATCGTCGCAAGGCCCGCCGACAGATCCTCTTCCGAGACAGAGCCGAGGGACAGCCGGATCGCCTGATAGGGCGGCTCATCCCCCGTCACGAAGGAACTTGCCACCGCGACGGCTACCCCCAGCGACCGCGCATGCGCGGCGAAGCTGGCTTCGCTATAGCCCTCCGGCAGCGGCATCCAGACGTGAAGGGCCTCGGGATGGGTGGAATGGCGCATGCCGCCCAGGATGTCCTGGAAGATCCGATGTCGAGAGCGCAGGGCCTTGCGCTGCCAGTGCACGAGGTTTAGCGCGGTCCCATCCTGCACCCAGCCTGTGGCCAATTCCTCCAGCAGCGGGGTCGCCATCCAATTCGTCACCAGGTGCCGATTGGTGGCGGTTGCAATGTATTTCTGCGGCACCACGAGATAACCGATCCGCAGCCCCGGCATGACGATCTTGGTGAAGCTGGTGACGTAGAACGTTCGCCCGGGCGTGATGGAGGCGAAGGGTTGCGGCCTGTTGGAGATCAGAGGCCCAAGCGCGTCGTTCTCGATGATGAGCACGTCGTGCTTCTCGGCAATTGCGGCAACCTGGCGTCGTCTTTCCTCCGACAGGATCGTTGCAGGTGGATTGATCGCCGTCGGCTGAATGAACAGCGCGCGGATCTCCCGCTCCATGCACGCCCTTTCGAAGGCATCCGGGATCAAGCCGTCCGCGTCGACGTCCAGTCCCACGAGGTGGATGCCCATATAGGACGCGAGAGGCTTCAGCGAGTGGTGGCCCAGACTCTCGGTTGCCACCACGGAACCGGGTGGCGCGACCGTCATCAGTGCCACGGCCAGGGCCGAAGTCGCCCCATTCGTTATGCACACGTTATAGGGCGAAGCGTCGACCCCGCACTCCCGCAGCCATTGCAGCGCCGCCGCCCGGTGGTGTGAGGCGGCCCGTTCAGGCCGAAACGCATTCACGATGCGGTGCGGCACCGATGACGCGAGCCGCGACAGAGCATTGCTCATGTGCTGCAGATGAATATCCTCGCAAACGGGCTTCAGTATGGAGAGATCGACGACATCAGGGCTGCGCTGCAGCGAGAAAGGCGGGCCCCTGTCGGCCTCTTTGGGACGCTTCACGAAAGTGCCGCGTCCGGCGGCGCCGGACAAGAGATCGCGACGGGTCAGCTCTTCATACGCCCGGCTGACGGTCTGAACGGAGACATCCAGCTCGCTGGCCAGTTGGCGCTGCGGCAGCAGGCGGGCTCCATCAGGAAGGCGTCCATCGCGAATGGCTTCGGCGATCTGATCGGCGAGCGATTTGTAGATGGGGACGCTCAGGGATGCGCGATCTGGCTTCCAGCTTTTCATCAGTATCACTCAATTGCCGTACTGATGTCGTGGGCTTGGCATAGTAGACCCTTGCCAGAGCGCGCGACATGTCCGGGGCAGGTCATAACATTCCGTGAGTCGAATTGCCCCCAGCGCCAACCTCCGAACCGCTCTTGCCGCAGCTTGGTACACCGGCCTGCGGAATACAGCATTCCGAAGCACTCGTCCACCGGGCGAACGCTGTGTCGGTCGGCGAACGCCGCCGACTCATCATGGAGACGAGAAGAGGCTTGCTAACCGATCTGTCTCCCAATATCGTGATTTTGCACCAGTACAATAGCCTAATGTCATGGGGCGAGGGATGAGCAAGAGGGAGACGCAAATGAAGACATTGTATGCCGCCGCAAGGTGGACCGGTCTAGCAGTTGCGGTTGTGCTGCTGACAGCGCCGAATACCGCGACGGTTCATGCCGATGATCTCGCTGCGATCAAGGAGCGGGGATATGTGAGAGGCGTCACCGCCAACGAGAAGCCATACGGATATATCGACTCTGAAGGGAAAGGAGCAGGCATCGGGCCGGACGTCGCAGCGGCGGTGTTGGCCAAGCTTGGCATCGAGAAGATCGAATGGACGGCCGTTGCGTTCGACGGGCTCATTCCAGGGGTTAAGGCGAACAGGTTCGACTTTTCCGCTGCGGAGCAGGCGATCAGGCCGGAGCGATGCACGCAGGTCCAGTTCAGTGCTCCGACATCGAGCTACACGGGAAACTTGCTGGTCAAAGCCGGAAATCCGAAGAATCTGCGCAGTTACAAAGATATCGTTGCCAAGCCTGGCACCAAGCTTGCCGTTATTGCAGGTGGCACCGAGAGACTTCTCGATGCGTACAACATCCCTCAGTCGGACCGGGTCTACCTCAAGAGCAACGCCGATGCGATTCCTGCCCTGATCTCGGGGCGCGCCGACGCTTACCATGCCACCGAGTTGACCAACTACGCGCTTGCCAAGCTGTCACCTGAGGTCGAGGTTGCGGAGATGACGCGCGACCCGGTGATCGACGGCAAGCCCTACAGGAACTACGGGGCCTTTACGTTCAGGAAGGAGGACAAGGACTTCTACACCGCCTTCAATGCGGAACTCATCGCATTCAAAAAGACCGATGCGTATGAGAAGATCCTGACCTCCTATGGTTTGACCAGGGGAAGTGTTGAGGCGGCGCGCGAGGCCTCGACCGAGGCCCTGTGCGCGGGGAAATGACCCCGGCCACGCAGTCTGCAGCCCAATCGAGACGACAATGGAGATGGTCGCCTGGCTTATGCGATGGCGGCCATCGCGCGGTTTGAGCCGCGGGATGAACGCTAAGCCGGCATTTGCGAGGCAGACATATTGCTCAAGAGGTTGCTCATGAGACCGTTGAGAATTGGTGTGATCTATCCAAGTAATGGCGTATACGAGGATGAGTTTTACAGATTCACACCGCCCGGTGTGACGCTCCACTTCACGCGGTGGACCTGGCCTGACAGAAAGTGGTTTCGTCCAAACTGGCCAGACCGGATGGCGTCTTTGGCTGACGATCCGGAAATCGCCACCTGTGCTGGCCTGTTCAATCAGATCGAGCCGGCCGTGGTGACCTTCGGCTGCACCAGCGCGAGCTTTGCCGGGGGCGCCGGCGGCGACATACCGGTGCTGGAAAACATAAAGCGCGGCACCTCCGCAGCGCCATCGTCGACGTCAACAGGCTTTCTCGATGCATGTCACACACTCGGTGTGACGCGTGTGGCGATTGCATCTGTTTACAGGGAGGAGGTCACCACGCGTTTCGTCGAATTCCTGTCTCACGCGGGCATCGAAACGGTTTCGCATCGCAGCGTCGGTTGGGAAGGCCAGCCAGACGATGATCATCGCCTGACGACCGCGGATGTTGAGCGACTCGCACGAGAGTGCGACCATCCCTCCGCTGCCGCCATCCTTATTCCTGAAACCAATATTCTGACCACCGAGGCCATTCCGATCATAGAGGCCCAGTTGGGCAAGCCGGTCCTCACCGCAATACAAGTGACCGTGTGGCATGCGGCACGACTTGCGGGATCAGACTGGACCGGTGGAATTGGGCGGATTTGGCAGGCAGGGCTGCCTGCGAAGTCAGCATAACTGGGCCGTCGTTCGCTCGCGTTCTCCCCAAGAATGAGAACCCTGGCGCACTGCCTCCGCGCCTCCAGCAATCCGGATCGTTCCGATCGCTCTCGGGCATTTTGTTATGAGCCAAATAGCCGATTGACATGATATTTGCGCCGTAACATTGTGAGGCTGATCTGGTCCGTCGGCTGACCCTGCGCGAGCCTTCAGGCCGCGCGAGCATCTGAGAACGAAGCGACGAGGAAAGAATGATTCCGAAAACCATGAAGGCCATTGTGCTGACCGGCCACGGGGGCATGGACAAGCTGGTCTACCGCGACATGCCGGTCCCCACCTGCCAGCCGGGCGAAGTCCTCCTCGAGGTTGCGGCCTGCGGCCTGAACAACACCGATGTCTGGGTCCGCGAAGGCGCCTATGGCACCGACGATGACCCCGAGGCTGTTTCGACATGGCGGCGAGGGCGGTCGACCCTGACATTTCCCCGCGTGCAGGGCGCGGATATCGTCGGCAAGATCGCCGCTGTTGGGGAAGGCGTTTCCGCGAAGCGCATCGGCGAGCGGGTTGTCGTGGATGCATCGATCTACAACCGCGATGACGACAGCCTGGCCGACATCGATTATATCGGGCACGGACGGGATGGCGGCTATGCGGAGTACGTTGCCGTGCCCGCGGCGAATGCACACCCGGTGACTGTCTCCTACAGCGACGCCGAGCTCGCGACCTTCTGGTGCGCGTACCATACGGGCGAGCACATGTTGGATCGCGCCGGGGTGCGGAGCGGCGAAACCGTGCTGATCACCGGCGCTTCCGGTGGCGTCGGCTCTGGGCTGATCCAGCTGTGTCGCGCCCGGGGTGCCATTCCCTATGCCGTGGTCGGCAGAGGTAAGGAGCAAGCCGTGAAGGACCTCGGTGCCGAGGGCGTCATGTTCCGCGACAGCGACGATTTCCATGGCGAGCTTCTGGCAATGACCAATGGTCGGCCGATCGATGTCGTGGCCGATCTCGTGGGGGGACCACTTTTCGCCAAGCTGCTCAATGTGCTTCGGCCTGAAGGGCGTTACACAACCGCGGGAGCAATCGCGGGGCCGGTTGTGCAGCTTGATCTTCGCACGATGTATCTCAAGCACTTGCAGCTTCATGGCTCGTCGCAAGGAACGCGGGCGGCGTTCAGGCGGGTCATTGATTATATCGAGAGCGGCGCCATCAAACCGATTCTCGCCGCCAAGTTCCCATTGTCGCAATTTCACGAGGCGCAGACGCTGTTCATGTCGAAGTCTTTTGTCGGAAACATCGTGGTCATTCCCGACAGGCTCTATTCGAGCGCGCTGGACCAGCCAAACGCCGATCGTCGCGAGATCGCCGTTTCCTGAACAATCAGCTGAAGGGGTGATCGGCTCACAAACTCGCTTGGGAAGAAATTGGGCAGGTCGGGCGTCATCGTCAACGCGATCGCGCCGGGTGTGCTGCAGACCTCGATACGGACCAGCAAGGCGGTGGCGGCTGTACGCGCAGCCATGTCATACCGCGCCGAGCCGTATCATCCGTGTGGCTACACGTTCGGCCAGCGCAAGGTCGTGTGTGACCAGCAGAAGGCCGAGCCCGCTCTTCTCCACGATCTCCAGCAGCAGCTCGATCACCTCCTTCTGGCTCAGAGGATCGAGCCGGGAGGTCGCCTCGTCGGCGAACAGGAAAACGGGGTCGAGCAGCAGCGTGCGGAGAATGGCAAAGCGCTGCAGTTCGCCTCCCGAGATCTGGTTGGGCAACCGGTCGAGGAGATCGTGCTGGAGCTTGAGCCGCACCAGAAGCCGCTCCACCGCGCGCCACTCGCGCCGGTGCAGCCTCACGAGATCCTCCAGGCCTTTGCGTATCGTCTGGTGCGGCGCGAAGGCAGCGGGAGGATCCTGGTAGAGCTTCTGAAACCGGAAGGGAGCAACGCCCCCGCGCCGCTCGACCCTGCCGACATCGGGCAGCACCAGGCCGAGCAGGACGTTGCCGGCCGTTGTCTTGCCGCATCCGCTGGGCCCGACGATGGCGACCACCTCGCCTGCGCGCACCTCGACGTCGAGGTCCTTGAACACGGTCCGGTCGCCGAAAGACTTGGCAAGGCCACGGCCGGCGATCACGGCATTTCCCGCAGGCGGCGGCGTGCGGCGCGGCCAAGCCTCCGGATCGGCCGCAAACAGCGCACGGCTGTAGCCATGACTGGGGCTGGTGAGCACCTCGTTCGCGGGGCCGTAGTCCACCAAGCGGCCCTCCAGCATGACCCCGACCGTGCCGCCGAGCGCCCGCGCCACCGCAATGTCATGGGTGATCGTGAGCAGGAGCCGGCCGGCCTCGATCTCCTGCTTCAACCGCGCCACCACGCTGTCGCGCAGATCCGCATCGAGGCCCTTGGTCGGCTCATCCGCAATCAGCAAACCACTGTCGCTCGCATGGGCAATGGCGATCGCCACGCGCTGGCACATGCCGCCCGACATCTGGAAGGGATAGAGCGCGCCCGCCTGGCCGAGCCCAACCTCCCCCAGATTGTTCTCTGCGCGCATACTGCTGTCCTGGACCCCGCGCCCATGCACGAAGCGATGCACCTCGGCGACCTGCTCGCCCGTGCGCATGGTCGGGTCCAGCGCCAGCCACGGTTCCTGCGGAAGAAGCGCGATCCTGCGGCCCCAGAGCTTCCGGCGCTCGCCGGGCGGAGCAGAAAAGAGGTTCATGCCGTCGAGGCGAATGGTCCCTGATGCCTCGAGGTCCGGCGGCAGCGTGCCCATCACCGCCTGCGCGACGAGGGACTTGCCGGAACCGCTCTCGCCGAGCAAAGTCACGGGCGTGCCCGGCCGCAGCAACAGGGAAACGTCCCTCACGATCGGGCCGGCCGCGGAACGAACCGACAGCCCCGCGACGGAAAGCTCGCGGATGGGGGCCGGTGCGTTCATCGATCATCCCTCTGGGCCACGAGTTGCAGGGCGAGCACGAGCAGGAAGATCAGCAGCGCCGGAAGCAAAACGTGCAGCGGCGCCTCGGCATAGTATGGGAGCAGTTCCACGATCATGCTGCCGAGTTCGGGCGTGGGTGGCTGCAGGCCCACGCTGATGGCGCTCAGCGTGGAGACCGCAATGATCGCCGCTGCCATAGCGAAGGCCGCCAGCGTGGCGATATTGGGCGCGATCACCGGCAGGACATAGCTGCGCAGAATATAGCCGGGCCCGAAGCCGAGAAGCTTTCCCGCCTCGATGTGAGGCTGCTTGAGCACGCTTGCTGTCGTTGCGCGCGTGACCCGGTAGAATTCCACCCACAGGGTCAGCGCCAGCCCGAGATAAAGCGGCCCGAAATTGCCGGGCGCGAAGGCGAGCAGCAGAAGAACGAGCATCAGCCCCGGCAGTGCCAGCACCATGTTGGCCAGGAGATCGAAGGCCCGCTCGAGCCAGCCACCGCGCCAGGCGGCGAGCAGGCCGAACAAGACGCCGGGAATGGCGGCCGTCAGCATGGTGAGGAGGGCCATGCCGAAAGAAAGCCTTGCGCCATGGGCAAGGCGCGCAAGCAGGCTGCGGCCGTAGTGATCCGCACCGAGAAGATATTCGCCGCCCATGGGGGCAAGGCTGGCGCCGAAATCCTGCGCTGCGGGATCCGCTCGCACCAGCCAGGGCCCCAGGATCGCGAAGGCAGCCAGCGCCGCGAGCAGCCCCGCGCCGGCGAAACGCGAGCGGGAAGGCGGCCGGGGTGGCGCGGTGCCGACTGAAGCGGTCTCGGTGCTCATTGCCACCTCCTCAGACGCGGATCGATCCACACGCAGGCGGCGTCCACGGCGGCGGTGATGGCGACGAAGATCAGCCCCATGACGAGCGCCGTGCCCTGGACCATCGGGATGTCGCGCTCGATAATGGCATGGACGAGCGCATGGCCGATCCCCGGATAGGCGAAGATCGATTCCACGACGACGACGCCCTCAACCAGATAGACCGCTTGCAGGCCGAGATAGGAGACGACGGGGATTGCCGCGTTGCGCATCCCGTGGCGGCGCACGACCACCGATTCGGGCAGGCCCTTGTGCCGGGCGAAGGCGAAATAGGGAGCCTTGGCGACGGCAGCGATGGCGTTGCGCGTCACCCGGCTCGATACGGCCGCAAGGCCGAGCGCCAGGGTCAAGGATGGCAGCACCAGGTCGCGCCAGGTGCCGAACCCGGCGGGCGGCAGCCAGCCGAGCCAGATGGCGAAGATGAGCATGAGTATGAGACCCAGCACGAATGGCGGCAGGGCGCGCAGGGTCACGGAGCCGGCAAGCCCCAGCCGATCGACCGCGCCATTGGGCCTGAGACCGGAGAGGACGCCGACGATGGGGCCGATCAGCAGCGACAGAAGAACGGCCGTGGCCGCAAGCAAAAGCGAGGCTCCGAGTTGAACCTTCAGCTCCTGAATGACCGGAGCGCCGGTGACGAGGGAATGGCCGAGGTCAAAGCGCAAGAGATTGCCGAGCCACTCCAGGAACTGCACGAGCCACGGGCGGTCGAGACCCAGCTCCAGGCGCACCTTCTCTGCCGCATCCGTGATCCCCGCGTCCGGACCGTAGCGGCCGGCGGCAATCCGCATGGCCGCGTCGCCGGGAAGAACCCGCATCAGGACGAAGCATAGCGCCCCGACCACGAAGGCGACGATGCTGGCCTGCCCCAGGCGCGCGAGCAGGAAACGCCCCATCGCACCGCTCACTTGGCCCAATGGATGGAGGCGATGCCGTAATTGACCT
Source organism: Rhodoligotrophos defluvii (assembly GCF_005281615.1). NCBI lineage: Bacteria > Pseudomonadati > Pseudomonadota > Alphaproteobacteria > Hyphomicrobiales > Rhodoligotrophaceae > Rhodoligotrophos > Rhodoligotrophos defluvii. The sequence continues at coordinate 138,248 of NZ_SZZM01000004.1, forward strand.
CCAGCGGGTCGACCTCGACCCCTGTGATGCGCTTGTTGGCAACGATCGCCAGCTCCGACCAGGTGACCGGGATGCTGGGCAGCTCCTCCTGCAGGATCTCCACCGCCCGGCGCTGGAGCGGCGCCCTCTGCTCCGGATCACTTGTCGCCACCAGCTTCTTGACGAGAGTGGCCATCTCCTCGTTCGCCCAGCCCGTGGCGCCCCAGTCCCCGCCACCGGGCCCATAGTCCTGCAGTAACGTGCCGACCGGATCGGGCACGATCGAGTAGAGCCGGGAGATCAGGCCCATTTCCAGCGTGCCGTCCTTGTGCCGGGCCGGGATTTCCGAGCTGTTGCCCACCAGGACTTGGACATCGATCCCGACCTTTCTGAGCTGCGCCTGAAGCGCGGTGGCGATCGGCGGCAGTTCCGGCCAGCTCGCATAAGTGATCAGGGAGGCGCTGAAACGTTTGCCGTCCCGCTCCAGGATGCCGTCGGCGCCGGGCTTCCAGCCCGCCTCCGCCAGCAGCCGCTTGGCGGCCTCCACATCGTGCCTCAGCGGCTCGAGATCCGGCATGTGCCAGCCACCGAGGGCCGGCGGAAAGAGCTGGGTGGCGGCGAGGTCCGGGTTGCGCAGGATGACTTTCGTGATCCCCACGCGGTCGATGGCGAGACTTACCGCCTGCCGTTCCCTGACGTCGTCGAAGAAGGGCGAGCCGGCATTCACCTTGAGAATGCGCGTGCGCGGAATGGTGGCGATCTTCACGTCGAGCTTCGGGTTGCGCTTCAGCCGCTCGACCGAGACCGGCAGCATGGAGAAGACGAGGTCGGCCTCGCCGCTTTCGGCCATCAGCGCCCGCGTCTCGCCCTGTCCTACCGCTAGATAGCTGACCGCGCCGATGCCGGGCTTGCCGCCCCACCAGTTGCCTGAGGCCTCGAGCTCCAGCTTCAAGGGCGGCGTAAACGCCTTCACCTTGTAGGGGCCGGAGCCGATGATCTGGTTCACCTTCCCGGATGCATCATAAGAGGCGGGCGCCAGAATGATCGCGCTGAAATTGACGAGATAGGCCGGCACGGCGGCGAACGGCTCTTTGAGCCGTATCACCACATCCTGCCCTTCGCTCACGATCTCCGCGATCGGCACTTGCGCCAGCACGCCCACGCCCTTGTGGGCGCGCTCGAGGCTGTTCGCCGCGGCGCTGGCGGTAACGGGCGTGCCGTCGTGGAAAACCGCGCCGTCGCGCATGGTGAAGCGCCAGGTGAGCCCGTCATCGCTCACAGACCATTTCTCGGCCAGTGCCGGGATGAGCTTGCCGGTCGGATCAGCCGAGACCAGCGTCTCGGCCACTTGCAGCCGGCTGAACACATAGCCGGATTGCGCAGGATCAATCCCGGCGATCTCCCAAGGGCCGGCGACCTTGAGGGTGCGCTCCTGGGTGAACCCCGGCCCGCTGGAAAGGCCGAGCGCCAAAGCCGCCGCGAGGAAAAAAGCTGCGAAACGCATCCAAGCCTCGTTTGCGATGTTATAACGTTGCATTTCTTTGATCCATCCCGGCAGGAAGGTCAATGCTCAATCTGAGTGGATTGAGAGGTCGCGATAAACCGCAATAGGGCGATGTCTGAGAATGGACTGAGCTGCAGGCGCCACGGAGCCGATGATGGCTGAAGCGTCGGCTAGGTACCCGTCAGCTCGACGATGAAGATCTCGGCCGACTGGTCCGAATAGAGGTCCAGCGCCGTTCCAGGAGAGATTTCGGCAACGGTGTCGAGCGGCCGAAGCCTATCCCGGCCGCCTGTGGAAAGTTCCAGGAACCCGTTGGACACGACGAAGGTCTGATCGGCCACACCCCTGATGGTGATCCTCCCAACGAACTGCTCTCGGCGCAGGGTATGACGGAAGAAACCTCGGCGGGTCATTGCGTTGAGGTCGACGGTTGCGCCGCCAATCAGCTCGCACGAGATCTCTGTCTCTCCATCGAAGGAGACGGGCGGTGTACCCGCACTCACGCTCATGCTCGCGGTGGGCGAGCGCAGCAACATGCCCCCGCCGCTGATGAGAGCAATCGTTCTGTCGACGCCATCGAACCGGGAGAATGGCCCGGACCGTGCCACGGTCGCGATGCTCAGGCGCCACAGGAAGTCATCATGTCGGCTCGGATCGCGATATACCGCAATCTCTCGAGTGGTGCCGCCACCGTTCCGCCAGGGAACGGTGGTATATCGGCGAGCGCGCAACACCCTCATGTGATGCTGACCATCGGCAGTCGAAACATCAGCCGAGGATAGCCGGGAGGTTCAGGCCGTTCCGGCGTGCGCAATCGACGGCGATGTCGTAACCGGCATCGGCATGGCGCATGACCCCGCTCGCCGGATCGTTCCAAAGCACACGCTCCAGGCGGCGCGCCGCATCGTCCGTTCCGTCCGCACAGATCACCATGCCGGCATGCTGTGAGAAGCCCATGCCGACACCGCCGCCATGATGCAGGGATACCCACGTGGCACCGGATGCCGTGTTGAGGAGCGCATTGAGAAGTGGCCAGTCGGACACCGCGTCCGAGCCGTCCTTCATGGCCTCGGTCTCACGATTGGGCGAAGCGACGGAACCGGAATCCAGGTGATCGCGGCCGATCACGACCGGAGCCTTGAGCTCGCCGCTGCGAACCATCTCGTTGAATGCAAGGCCAAGGCGGTGCCGATCGCCTAAGCCAACCCAGCAGATACGCGCGGGTAGCCCCTGAAAGGCGATGCGCTCCCTCGCCATATCCAGCCAGTTGTGGAGCTGGGTGTTGCCCGGCGTCAGCTCGCGCACCTTGGCATCGGTCTTGTAGATGTCTTCCGGGTCGCCCGACAGCGCGGCCCAGCGGAACGGCCCGACCCCCCGGCAGAAGAGAGGCCGGATATAGGCCGGGACGAAGCCGGGAAACGCGAAAGCGTCCTCGAGGCCTTCATCCTTGGCGATCTGGCGGATGTTGTTGCCGTAGTCGAGGGTCGGGATGCCGCGGTTGTGGAAGGTCACCATGGCCTGGACATGGTCGCGTATCGAGGCACGTGCGGCTTTCTCGACAGCCTTCGGATCGCTGATGCGCTTCTCGCGCCACTCCGCCATCGTCCAGCCCTTGGGCAGGTAGCCGTTGATCGGGTCGTGCGCAGACGTCTGGTCGGTGACGATGTCCGGGCGGATGCCGCGGCTTGCGATCTCCGGCAGGATTTCGGAAGCGTTTCCGAGAAGGCCCACGGACTTGGCTTGGCCAGCTTTTGTCCACCGCTCGATCATCGCCAGCGCCTCGTCGAGCGTTTCCGCCTTCTCGTCGAGGTAGCGCGTACGCAGACGGAAATCGATGGAGTCGGGGTTGCATTCGACCGCGAGACAGCAGGCGCCCGCCATGACGGACGCCAGCGGCTGCGCGCCGCCCATGCCGCCCAGGCCCCCGGTGAGGATCCACTTACCCCCGAGCTTGCCGCCATAATGCTGACGCCCAGCCTCCGCGAAGGTCTCGTAGGTGCCCTGCACTATGCCTTGCGTGCCGATATAGATCCACGAGCCGGCCGTCATCTGGCCGTACATGGCGAGCCCCTTCTTGTCGAGCTCGTTGAAGTGATCCCAGGTGGCCCAATGCGGCACGAGATTGGAATTGGCGATGAGAACACGCGGGGCATCTGCATGGGTGCGGAAGACACCGACGGGTTTGCCGGACTGAACGAGCAGCGTCTGATCGTGCTCGAGCTTTTCGAGCGATGCCACGATCAAATCGAAGTCCTGCCAGGTGCGTGCGGCTCGTCCGATACCCCCATAAACGACAAGCTCGTTGGGGTTCTCGGCGACATCGGGATCGAGATTGTTCATCAGCATGCGCAGCGGCGCTTCGGTGAGCCAGCTCTTGGCACGAAGTTCGGTACCGTGGGGCGCGCGAACTACGCGCGCGTTGCGGCGTGGATCGGTCATGATGCTACTTTCGCAAGAGTGGGAGCGAGGTCTTCGATGCGCTTGAGCATGTCGCTCAGGTGCTTCCGCAAGCGGCCAGCTTTCGCTGGATCGAGATCGAAGGGCGGTTCTTCCTTACTGAGATAGGTGTCCTGCGCCAGCTCGAGCTGGATCGCATGGATGCCTTGTCGCGGCTGCCCGTAGTGTCGCGTCGTCCAGCCGCCCTTGAAGCGACCGTTGAGAACGTAGGTGTAACCGGCCGCGGCGGCCGCAACCTCGACGGCGGCAGCTTCGATCGCCGTTGAGCAGGAGGTGCCGTCGACGCTCCCGATATTCAGGTCGGGGAGCTTGCCCGAGAACAGGAACGGGATGGTGGAGCGGATCGAGTGGCAATCGAACACGACGGCGACGCCATGCTCGGCCCTCACCCGCTCGATCTCCGTCGACAGCGCGAGATGGTAAGGCCCGTGAAAGCGCTCGAGCCGATCGGCGGTCTCCGTATCGTCAGGCGCCTGCCCTTGTTTCCAGATGGGCTTGCCGTCGAAGTCCGTTTGCGGAATGAGCCCGGTGGTATTCTGTCCGGGGTAGAGGCTGATACCCCTCGGGTCGCGATTGGCATCGATCACATAGCGATGGAAGAGCGCCCGAATGCTCGACGCGCCCGGGAGAAGGCCGCGATAAAGTTCGTGGATGTGCCAATCGGTATCCGTCAGCAGGCGACCCGTGTCATTGAGCGCGGCCGCGATCTCGTCGGGGACATAGGTGCCCGTGTGCGGAAAACCCAGGATGACCGGTGAGTTGCCCCGATAAAGCTCGAAAAGACTCATCGCGGTGTCAGCTCCGGGAGAATGCCGGCGCTGACGGCGTTGGTCAGCGTACCGTTGGCGACCAGGCTCACCGCAGCTTCGATGTCGGAGGCCATGTAGCGATCGCCGTCGAGCTCGCGGACCACTGCACGAAGCGCCGATCGGGCCTTCTGCAGTTCGTGCCCGGTCTGCAGGGGAGCCCGGCAATCGATGCCTTGGGCTGCCGTCAATGCCTCGATGCCAATGATCCCGAAGAGATTGTCGGTCATCTGCAGCAGCCGGCGAGCGCCGTGGCAGGCCATCGACACGTGATCCTCCTGGTTGGCGGAAGTGGGGGTCGAGTCGACCGACGCCGGATGCGCCATCTGCTTGTTCTCGCTCATCAGCGCGGCAGAGGTCACTTCCGCGATCATCAGGCCGGAGTTGAGCCCCGGCTTTTTCGTAAGGAAGGCAGGCAGTCCGTAAGAAAGAGCGGGGTCGACCAGAAGGGCGATCCGACGCTGCGCGATCGCGCCGATTTCGCAGATCGCCAGCGCGATCTGATCCGCAGCGAACGCGACAGGCTCGGCGTGGAAATTGCCTCCGGACACGATGCTGTCGTCCGGCAAGACCAGGGGATTGTCGGTAACGGCATTCGCCTCGATTTCCAGCGTACGGGCCGCGCTGCGCAGCAGATCGAGACAGGCGCCGTCGACCTGCGGCTGGCAGCGGATGCAATAGGGGTCCTGAACGCGTTCGTCGCCCTCGATGTGGCTCTCGCGGATGGCTGAGCCGTGCAGTAACGCACGCAGCGCGGCAGCGGTGTCGATCTGCCCCTGATGACCACGGAGAGCGTGGATGTCCGGGTGGAAGGGCGTCGGCGAGCCCATCGCCGCATCGGTCGACAAGGCACCGGTGACCAGAGCAGCCTGAGCGGCGCGATGCGCACGGAACAGGCCTGCCAGTGCCAAGGCGGTCGAGGCTTGGGTGCCGTTGATGAGCGCCAGACCCTCTTTTGCTGCGAGCACCACCGCATGGAGGCCCGCCCTGTCCAGCGCCTCGCCACCGCCGAGACGGCGGCCTTCGAAGACCGCCTCGCCTTCGCCCATCATCACGGCCGCCATATGCGCAAGCGGCGCCAGATCGCCCGAGGCGCCCACCGAGCCCTTTTCCGGGATGACGGGGATGACGCCGCGGGCCAGCATCGCTTCGATCAATCGGATCAGTTCGACCCGAACGCCGGATGCGCCCCGTCCCAAAGACACGAGTTTGAGCGACATCATCAGGCGAACGACATTTTCGGGCAGCGGCTGGCCGATGCCACAGCAGTGGGAGAGGATCAGGTTGCGCTGCAGTATCGCTAGGTCCGCCGAGTCGATCCTGATCGACGCGAGTTTTCCGAAACCCGTATTGACCCCGTAAACCGGTGTGCTGCCGGAGGCGACGGCAGCGATGCGATCCGCCCCGCGCCGCACGGCCTCGTTCGCATCGGGATCCAGCGCCGCCGGAACCCCGTCCCAATAAATTGTCGCGAGTGTCTCCAGGGAAACGGCGCCGGGGGTAAGCGTCACAGTCATGGCGTCTTGCCCTTGAAGATGCGTCCATGAAGCGGGTTGAACCCGATCCGGTAGACGAGTTCTGCCGGCAGTGCGCAGTTCCAAACAGCAATGTCCGCTGACTTTCCCGCCTCGAGGGTTCCGGTCTCGTCGATGAGGCCCAAGGCCCGTGCCGCGTTTCGCGTGGTGCCCGCCAGGCACTCGTGGACCGTCAACCCGAAGAACGTGGCCGCCATGTTCATGGCGAGCAGCAGGGAGGTGAGCGGCGAGGTACCAGGGTTGCAATCCGTAGAAACGGCCATCGGAACCTTGTGTCGCCGGAGGGCAGCGACGTCCGGCTTCTTCGTTTCTCGGATGGCGTAGAACGCGCCCGGCAGGAGCACTGCCACAGTTCCAGCGGCGGCCATGGCTCGGGCGTCGTCCTCGTCGATATATTCCAGATGGTCGGCGGACAGGGCACCGAAACTGGCGGCGAGACGCGCGCCGCCCAGCCAACTCAGTTGCTCCGCATGCAGCTTGACGGGAAGGCCGAGTTCCTTCGCGAGGGTGAAGACCTGGGCAATCTCGTCAGGCGAGAAGGCGATGCTTTCGCAAAATCCATCCACGGCATCGACGAGGCCCTCGGCATGGGCGAGGCGCAGTCCTGGAAGGACGATCTCGTCGAGATAGGCTTGGCTGCGGCCCTTGTATTCCGCCGGCAAGGCGTGCGCCGCCAGATAGGTCGTCTTCACGCGAACGGGACGCGCCTGTTCCAGCGCACGCGCCGCACGAAGCATCGCGAGCTCGGCCTCTATCGTCAGGCCATATCCGGATTTTATTTCGATGGTGGACACCCCCTCGGCGAGCAAGGTGTCGAGCCGCGGCAAGGCCTGGGCGACAAGCTCCGCCACCGACAAGGCTCGCGTCGCCTTGACCGTCGAGACGATGCCACCACCGGCCTCTGCAATCTCGAGGTAGCTCGCACCGTTGAGACGCATCTCGAACTCGCGAGCCCGGTTTCCACCATGAACGAGATGGGTGTGACAGTCGATCAGCGCGGGCGTCACGAGCCGCCCCTCCAGATCGATGACGTCCGTAGCGGACTCTGGCCGCGGGGCGTTGGCGCTGCTTCCGGCATATTCGATGCGCCCCGCCCGGATCATCAGTGCGCCGTCCTCGATGAGCGCGCCCTCGGGATGAGTCATCGTGGCCAGCCGGCAATTGCGCCAGAGGACGGGAGGCACATCGGGTGAGGAAGAGCTTGGCAGCATCGCATGGACCACTTTCAATCTGCCTATAACATGTATAGACATAATCGGGTCGATGACAAGCGCGAATCTTCTCTTGAACACGCAATGCAGATCGGGAGCCCTGCCATGACGACGTTGTTTGCTTCAACCGCGCTGCTACCGGGAGGGCTGGCCCGCGATGTCGCCATCGAAATCGAAGGCGATCGGATCGCGCGCGTGTCCGCCGGCGCGACCGCCGCCAGCCCGGATGAGCGCCACGCCTTGATCGTGCCGGGCATGGCCAACCTGCATAGTCACGCTTTTCAGCGTGCAATGTCAGGATTGACGGAGAGGAAGGGCCCGGCCGAGGACAGCTTCTGGAGCTGGCGAGCCGTCATGTACGAGTTCGCGCTGTCGATGACGCCGGACGATGTTGAGGCCGTTGCGGCGCAACTCTATGTGGAGATGCTTGAAGCCGGCTTCACGCGTGTGGGCGAATTTCACTACCTGCATCACGATCGGGACGGCATGCCTTACGCGAACATTGCGGAGATGGCCGAACGCATCGGAGCGGCCAGCGTCGAGACGGGCATCGGGCTGACGCTCCTGCCGGTTTACTATGCTCATTTCGGATTTGGCCCGAAGCCCCCTGCCGAGGGGCAGCGCCGGTTTATCAACGATCGCGAGCGGTTTGCCTCCCTCATGGCTGCGAGCCGGTCGGTCGTCGCCGGTGTGCCAGGCGCGCGGCTTGGCGTCGCGCCACATAGCCTTCGAGCGGCGACGCTTCCCGAGATACGCGACGTGATTGCACTCCCGCACGACGGACCTGTCCATATTCACGTCGCGGAGCAAGTTCTGGAAGTCGACGAGTGTCTCGAAGCCACGGGGGCCCGTCCGGTCGAACTGCTTCTTTCGAGCGTCGACGTGACGGACCGCTGGTGTCTCATTCACGCGACGCATATGAGCGATGCCGAGCTGCACGCCATGGCTAGGCTCGGCGCCATAGCCGGTCTTTGCCCGATCACCGAAGCCAACCTTGGCGACGGCATCTTTCGCGCCGCCGAATTTCGAGCAGCGGGAGGACAGTATGGCGTCGGCAGCGACTCGAACGTGCAGATCTCCCTTGCTGGCGAGCTTCGCCAGCTCGAATACAGTCAGCGGCTTGCGCGACGGGTGCGGAACGTCTTGGCGGCCGCTGGTGGCTCGACAGGCGAGGCCCTTCTGCTCGATGCCATGGCCGGCGGAGCACGGGCGCTAGGCGTTGCTGCCGGTATCGCCGAGGGGATGCCCGCAGACCTTGCTTCGCTCGATGTCAGCTCGGTTGAGTACCTGCCCGAACACAGTCTGCTCGATGCATTCGTGTTTGGCTCGGGGGTGAGCGTCGCGGACGTCTGGGTTGCCGGGCGAAAGCGCGTCTCCGGCGGCCGCCATCGGGACCGCGATGCCATCCGCAAGCGGTTCGAGGCGGCAATGGTTCGGCTGGTTCGGCGCTGAAGAACCCTGTATCAATCCCGGCATCGATGCCGTGCTTCGGAGTGTAACCGCGCGTGACCAAGGTCGAGGCAGCTGAGCGCGAGCCCGAGGCGGCCACGCTTCATCAGAAGATCGCCGGAGAAATACGGGGCAAGATCCTCTCGGGCGAATGGCCGGTTGGATATCGCTTACCCATCGAGGTCGATCTCGCGCGGGAGTACCGCGTGTCGCGGATGACGATCAACAAGGTGCTCACCCAGCTGGCGCGCGCCGGCCTGATCGAGCGGGTGAAGAAAGGCGGGACATTCGTCAGTCAGCCGCACACCCAGTCGGCCGTTCTCGAGATCGGCGACATCCGTCGAGAGGTGGAATCCCTCAAGCTTCCCTATGCCTTCAGGCTGATGAAGGCCGAACGTCGGAGGGCGACCAGCGCGGATCTGGCGCTGCTGGATGTCAGTGCTGGCGCACCTCTTTTGGAGGTCGTCTGTGTGCACACAGCAGGCGGAAGACCCTTCTGCCTCGAACAGCGTTTGATCAACCTGGTGACCGTCCCTGACGCCGCATCCGTAGAATTCAAGGACGTGTCTCCGTCACAGTGGCTGCTCAGCCAAATACCTTGGACGTCGGCGGAGCATCGCATTCATGCTGCAGCCGCTGCTGGCGATGACGCGGTCGCACTCGAGATTGCCGAGGGCACGGCTTGCCTGGTGATCGAACGGCGGACCTGGGGCGGCTCTGGGCCGGTGACGCATGTGCGGCTGACCTATCCGGGCGATCGTCACACGCTGATTGCGACCTTCACACCGGCATCGTAGCGCTGAGGCTCGCTGCAGGACCTCATGCGGCACATAGCTTTCGGAAGGCGACCATGGCTGTAACCGCTCTCTCCCGGATCTCCCTTTCGCTCGGAAGAGACAGTGCGCGGATGGCCCGTCGTATCTGCTGATCGCCAATCAGCAAATTCAGGAACCATTCCGTCGCTGTTCGGGCAGAGGGGGCTGTCAGCGTTCCGGCTCTTATTCCCCGCTCAATCAATGCCTCTATCAGTGGGAATACGCGTTCCCGGCCGGCTGCAGCAATCGTTGCACCAAGCTCACCGCTTTCATCGGACGCTGCCGCCCGGTTCAGCAAAATGGCTCTCTCGCCAAGCAACATCGAAAGCAGGACCGGGGCGACCGCTTCGAGCGTTTTCAGTGGGTCGGCGCCATCACTGATTGCGAACTCCAGGGTTGCTGTCGTTGCCTTGGCATTGCTCTCTACCATGGTCTTGAACAGTCCGCGCTTGTCACGATACCAGCGATAGAGCGTTTCGTTGGAGGCTTTTGCCTCCTTCGCAATGGCGAGCATGGATGTCCCGCCATAGCCGCGCTTTTGCAGCACCTTGTAGGCCGCTTCCTCGATCTGCCGGTGCCGTTCGGCCCTGTTCTCTTCGCGCATTGGCAACCTCCAGCCGCCTTGACTTGAAGCGTACATATCTATACGGATATGGTAAAGGCGTATAGATGTGTACGGTCTTTCGGAGGCCCGCCATGCCTGCAATGCTCCTAGTGCTGCCGATCGCATCCATTGTCTTTTGCGGAGCGATTTTCGGGTTCTTCTATGCATGGGTCTGCTCGACGATGTGGGGACTGGATCAGGCAGACCCCCGCATTGCGATCGAAGCCATGCAGGCGATGAACGGCTCGGTGCGCAACGCGGTCTTCTTTCCCGCATTTTTCCTGACGCCGGTCGTTCTGGTCGTCACGGTCGGCGCGTTGCGCATAGCCGGTCAAGGCGCGGCTGCGGCTTGGTTTTTTGCGGCTGCTGTTGTCTATCTGGCTTTTGGCCTTTTCCTTACGATGGCGGTGAACGTGCCGATGAACGAGGCGCTGGCGGCAATCACCGCTCCCACCGACAGAGAAGCTGCGCGTGAGATCTGGGCGAGCTATTCGGGGCGCTGGCAGTTCTGGAATCAAATCCGAACCATCGCATCTGGCACCGCTCTCGTATTCGCCGCCTTAGGGTCGATGAGAATGATCTTGCCTAGCAAACGATGATGGATAGGGGTCCATGCGGAACGACTGCTCGTGGGGCGACCCTTTCCCCCAAAGCGGCGGGACCGCCACTAGCCCGGAGTCGACCTCTTATGTCTTCGCTCTCCAGGTTCGACAGTCTTGGAGGAGGGTTGACGACTTTGTGCGCCGTCTGTTCACCTCAGCGTCAAACGCCGCGACGACCCCCGACGGCGGGCCACCTAAATTAATCCCGCTGCGAACCGATTCAAACTATCGCCGCCAAGGTGCCGGTCAAGCATGGAAAGACGATCATTCCCGAAGAATAGCTTGTCGTCGACTGCGAAAGTAGGCACCCCGAATACGCCCCGCGCAACCGCATCCTTCGTTTCACGCTCGAGGCGGTCCTTATAGACCGGCGAAGTCGCAGCGGCGCGAATAGCCTGTGGATCAAGCCCGATCTCCTCCGCCAGCCGGCCCAGCACGTCGAGATCGGAAATGTCGGCATTTTCCGACCAATACGCCTGCATGACGCGAACGACCCACCCGGGCGCGTGTCCTTCGTCGGCCGCAAAAATGGCAGCGCGCAGTGCCCGCGCCGGACGCAACGGAAATTGAGGGTGATAGGAGATCGTCAATCCGTAAAGCCGCGCCCAGTCCTGCATGTCCTCCTTATACCAACGAACGAATGCCGGATTCTCCTCAAGAACCCGGCGGCCGCCGATGGCGTCGATCAGGTTCGCCAGATGCAGCGGCCGCCAGTCAACCGTTGCGTCATGGCGTTGGGCGAGCCCGCCGATACGCGTGCTGGCGAGATAGCTCCAGGGGCTGTGAAAGTCGAACCAGAAGGTGACATTCCGTCGTGGCGCTTGCTCCGCCTGGACCTCCGAGGCCGCCGACAAAAAGCGGTCCAGCCGCACGAGGTGGCGCTCGTGTCGTCCCTGCATGATCACGCGCTGATCCTGGCTCGCCGCGACCGAAAACGCGAGGCGGCGGCCGTCAACCTCGACAAGCCGTGCTGTCATGCGCAATGGTTTGCTCGGAAAGGCAGGCGCCAGATGCTTCACGTCGATCAGGCTACCGACGGATGCCTCGCCGGCCGCGAAGTAAGCTCTGATCGCGAGATGGCACGCTTGCTCGAGGAAACCGATGATCGCCGAACTCGCAACGACGGTCACTCCCTCATTGCCGATCCTCGCCGCCGTTTCGTGCCCTTGGGGGACAACCTCGAAGGCGGCCTCGGCGCCGGGCGGGAAGCGCCTCATGGCAGGGGCTCCAATGCGCCTTGACTATGAAGCTCCCGAAGAGCCTGTTTGCGGATTTTTCCGCTCGCGGTCTGCGGGAATGATTCAACGCGGAAGAAGAGGGCGGGGACCTTGAAGCGCGCGATGCGCTCCGCGCAAAATGCTGCGAGATCGGCAGAGGTCGCCGTTCCGTCGAGCTTCACGACCGCTGCCACGATCTCCCCGTAATAATCATCCGGCACACCGAACACGGCGACGTCCGCGACGGCGGAGTGGCTCATGAGAACGTTCTCGATCTCGATCGGATAAATGTTTTCGCCGCCGCGAATGATCATATCACGAAGTCGGCCGCCAGCGATGACGAGATGGCCGGAGGAACGCAGGGAACCAAGATCGCCCGTCCGCAGCCAGCCATCCGGGCCGATAACGTCCGCCGTCGCCTCGGGCTTGTCGAAATAGCCCCGCATGACCATCGGTCCGCGCGCTTCGATCTGCCCGATCATGCCGATCGGCAGCGGCTCCCCGGTGTTCGGATCGGTGATCCGCACCTCATAGCCGGGCAGCGGCAGCCCCGCCGTTTCCAGCCGGTCCGGGTCGTTCTCGGTGGGACAGGAAATCAGCGTGCTCGACTCCGTCTGTCCGTAGACCTGAGCCAGCAGCGGCTGCGGAAACTCCTTTGCGCAGCGCCGAAGAATGTCCGGATTGCAATCTGCCCCGCCGCAGGTGCCGGTCCGCAGGGACGACAAATCATAGCGCGACCGGCTGGGGTGCTGCAGCATCGCAAGATAGGAGGTCGGTACGCCTGACAACGCGGTGCAGCGCTCACCTTCAATGACACGGAACATCAATTCCGGGTCGAAGGCCGGAACGCCGACATAGGTTGCCCCCCGCTGCAGACAGCCGAGAACATTCATGATGCAGCCGGCGCAGTGGAACAGCGGGATGATCGAGGTCCAACGGTCGCCAGCGCGGATGCCGAGCCGCTCGGCAACTTCCCAGGCATTCTGCAGCATACCGCGATGGGTAAGTAGCGCACCTTTGGCAAATCCCGTGGTGCCAGACGTGTATTGCAGCGAGGCGAGGTCGTCCGGACCGACCTGCGGCAGGGCGATACGGGTCTTGCTGCCCCGGCGCAGCAGCATCTCGAAATTGTGTTCTTCCTCCCCTGCCGCGCCGAGGACAATGACCAGCCGCAGGTCCGGCAGACCGCCGCGAAGGCCGCGCACCATTTCGAGATAGCGGTTGGACCGAAAGCTCTCGGAAACGATCAGCGCCTCGCTGCGCGACTGCGCCAACGCATAGCGCAGATCATCGGTGCGGTAATGCGTATTGAGCGGCACGAAGACACCACCCATTCGGGCCACGCCGATCTGTGCCAGTGGCCATTCGGGTCGGTTTTCCGCCAGGAGCGCGATATGCGCCCCTGGCCGCAGCCCGAGGTCAAGAAGTGCGCGGGCGAGCTGATCGGCCTGTTCATGCCACTCGGAGAACGTCACCCGCGCCCCGGTTTCCGGAAAAACCAGCGCTTCGGCCAAGCCACGGATCCGCGCCTGGTAGGCGAGCGCGGCTCCGGGCGTGTCGAACTCCAGATGGTGGGACACGGATGCTCGGGCAGGATTCTCTGTCATCGAAGAATTCGGACTCTCAGCTTACCAGCTCTTGATGATCTCGAGCTTGCCGCCCTTCCAGATGGCTACGCCGAACTTGTCGACGCCGGCATGGTCTTCCTCCGAATAGGTGATCGGCGGGAAAATGCCGGATTTGAAGTCCTTTATGCTCTCCATGGCTTCAATCAGCGTCTCCCGTGTCGGCTCGCCTTCGATCCGCTTCAAGGCTTCGACGAACAGCATGGCGCCGATCACACCGTTGTAGGCGAAGTAACCCGGACGGGTGTTGGGCGCGTATTTGGCGAGGATCTCGTTCGTGGCCTGCGCCTCCGGCATGTTGGGCAGAGCCACGTCGAACACGATGTGCATGCCTTCCACCGCACTGCCGCCGAGTTCAGCGAACAAAGGATCTGCAAGAAGCGAAGGGCCGACCCAGGTCGGAGCCCAGCCCTGCGCTTCCGCCGTCTTCAGGAACAGCGCCACCGGCTTCGGAATCCCGGCAAGAACCACCACGTCGGGTTCGGCGCTTCGGAGCCGTGCCACCTGGCTGCTCATGTCTATGTCGTTCGGCTCGTAACTGGCCTCGGCAACGATCTCTTTGCCGGCTTCCTTCAGCACCTCGACCAGGCCGTCATACGGATCCTTTCCGAAATCGTCGTTCTGGTACAGGATCGCGATCTTCTCCGCCTTGAGATCATCGAGGATGTATCTGGCAAGCGCGCGGCCACGCTCGACGCCGGTTGGCAGGATCCCGAACACCTCCTTGGCCTCCGGCTCGAGCAGTGTCGGGCTACCGACGATCGGTCCGATGAGGGGGACCTGCCGCTGCTTGATATATGGCAGCACCGCAAGATTGGTCACCGTGCCGAGCGTCGACACGAAAGCGAAGATTCCATCGCGCTCGACCAGGCTTCGCGCCGCGGCGACCGACTGTTGCGGATTGTACGAATCATTCTCGACCAGCCACTCGATCTTTCGGCCGTTCACGCCGCCATTCTCGTTCACGTGCCGCAGGTAAGCATTGGTGCCGTCGCGGACCTGGACGGCGCCCGCCGCCAGCCCGCTCTGCAAGGGCAGGAACGCGCCGATCACGACCTTGTCCTCCGTCACGCCGGTCGCCTGCGCCAAACCAGGCCCGGTGATGCCGACGGTAAACAGGGCCGCGACCACCGCCGCTTTGATGGCTTTTGCTTTCATTGTGTCTCCTCCTTGTGCTTGCTTGTTATTCCGTGCCCGAGATAGGCGGCCGCGACGGTTTGGTCCTTGACCAGCTCGGCGGCCGGACCCGCCCTCACGAGCCGGCCTTTTTCAAGGACGAATGCATCCTCGGCGATGCTTAGCGCCTGGCGCGCATTCTGCTCGACGAGGAAGACCGTGATGCCCTTGCGGTGAATGGCATCGATGAGACGCATCACCTCACGAACGAAGATCGGAGCGAGGCCCAGCGATGGCTCGTCGAGCAGCAGCAGACGCGGCTTCGACATCAAGCCTCGACCAATTGCCACCATCTGCTGCTCGCCGCCGGACAAGGTCTTGGCGAACTGCCTCCGCCGCTCGGCGAGCCGCGGGAACAGCGCCATGACCTCGGCGAAATCCTCATCGAGCCCATCGCGCCTGAGATAGGCGCCCATGCGGATATTTTCCTCGACCGTCAGGTCGCCGAAAAGCTGCCGCCCCTCGGGCACGAGGGCGAGCCCACGACCGACGCGCTGTTCGGTCGGCATGCTGAGGACATCATGCCCCTCGAACTGGATGCTTCCCGTCGAGGCGGGCACCAGGCCCAGAATAGCCTTCATCAGGGTGGACTTGCCGGCGCCGTTCGCGCCGAGAAGGCAGGCGATCGTCCCTGCGCGCACCTCGAGCGTCACGTCATCGAGCGCGACGACACCGCCATAGCGGACGCCGAGCGCCTCAACCCGCAGCATCGGCGACCTCCTCTCCGAGATAGGCCTCGATCACGTTCGGATCGCTCGCGATCTCGGCGGGCATGCCTTCGGCAATTTTGGCGCCGTGGTCGAGGACGACGATGCGGTCGCATGTGCGCATGACGAGCGGCATGTCGTGCTCGACCAAAAGGATGGTGAGGCCCCGCTCCTCGCGCAGCCGCAGGATCAGATCGCCGAGCTCGGCGCTTTCGGCCGGATTTGCTCCGGCGGCCGGTTCATCGAGCAAGATGAGCTTCGGATCGGCGACGAGCGCGCGGGCCAGTTCGACGCGCTTCTCCTGGCCGTAGGGGAGCGTGCTGACCACTCTGTCGGCGACCTCCGTCAGGCCGAGCGCAGCCAGCTCGGCCTCGACGCGCTCATGCGCGGCCCGTGCCTTCGCCCGCGCGGCTGGTCCGGCGACGAGGTCGGACAGGAGGCCCGCACGAAATCGGAAATCGCATCCGACCAGCACGTTCTCGCGAACCGTCGCTTCTCTGAACAGCTCCAGGTTTTGAAAGGTGCGGGCGATGCCGCAGGCGGCAAGTTCGTCCGTTCGGCGATCGAGCAGATTCGTGTCGGCATAGCGGACTTGGCCGGCGGTCGGCTCGTAAATGCGGCAAAGGCAGTTCAGGAGCGTGCTCTTGCCGGCGCCGTTCGGTCCGATCAGGCCGACGATCGAGTGCTCGTCGATCGCGAAACTCACCCTGTCGAGAGCGATGAGACCGCCGAAGGCGCACGTCAACTCCTGCACCTCGAGAATGGACATCAAGCCTCCTTGCCTGCCGCGGGCGTGCCGGCGGGGACGGGCCGCGGCTGGGGCCTGGCGAACAGGCTTGCGACGCGCTCGGGTAGACTCGCCAGCCCGCCCGGGAGGGTGAGCATGACGACGACCAGAATGACGCCGTAGACGACCATCTGTGCCTCGCCCATGTCGCGCATGAGCTCTGGCGCGAGCGCAAGGAAAGCGGCGCCGAGAACGGCGCCGGAGAGGCGCCCGAGCCCGCCGATGACGATCATGGTCAGGAAGGAAAGCGAAGCGGTCAGCGTGAATGTGGACACGCTTAGATAACCGACGAGATGGGCATAGAGCGCCCCGGAAATCCCGGTCAGGAATGCACTCAGCACGAAAGCTGTGATGAGGCTGCGGCTTCTGCTGATGCCGCAGCACTGGGCAGCGGTCGGACTCAACCGTAGCGCCATGAGCGCCCGTCCGCTCGGAAAGCGTTTAAGATTGTGCGCTGCCCACGCAAACAGCGCGCCCACTGCCACTATGACGTAGTAATAGTATTGGTCGGCAAGCAGTTCGGCCCCGAAAAAGGACGGTCTCGGCACGAACATCCCGGTGCGCCCGCCGGTCAGGCCTTCCCACTCATGCAGCACCTGTTCAATCACAAGCGCGAAGGCGAGCGTGGCGATCGCCAGATAGTGCCCCTGCACGCGCAGAGCCGGGATGGCGACGAGCAGGCCGAAAAGACCCGCGATGACGCCGCCGGCGATAACGCCCAGCAGGAAAGGAAAGCCGACTTTCGTGACGAGGATTGCAGAGCCGTAGGCGCCGAGCGCCCAAAAAGCGGCATGCCCGATGGAGACCTGACCGGCCTGCGCCACCAGGATGTTCAGGGCGAGCGCCACGATGAAATATGCGGCGATCGTGCACAGGATGAAATCGACATAGCTGCCGCCGAGCCACGGTAGCGCTATGATTGCAACAACGGCGGCGAGCGTCTGGAGAAGGCGATACACGCTCACCTCACACCTTCTTCACCGACGGTTTCCCGAGCAGTCCCTCGGGGCGAACCATCAGAACGGCCACAATCACCACGAACGCGATCGCGTCGTCGAAAGCCGAGGAAACGTAGACGCTCGTCAAGCTTTCGACGACGCCGACGAGCACGCCGCCCAGTACCGCGCCGGGAAGGCTGGTGAAGCCGCCAAGAACAGCTCCCGCCAAGGCTTTGAGCAGAACCAGGAACATCATGTTCACATCGATGAAGGTCAGCGGCGCGATCAGTACGCCGGCGACCGCACCGATTCCGCCTGCGATCGCCCACGACAGGAGTGACACGCGGCCGACAGATACGCCCATCAGCCGCGCCGCCTGCGGGTTCATGCTCGCCGCCCGCATCGCGGTTCCCTGGCGGGTATGCTCAAGGAAGACATACAGCCCAACGAGAACCAGAACCGAGACCCCGGCGATGGCGAGATTGCTTGGGGAGACCAGAGCGCCAGCGATCTCGATCGGCGCTTGGGGCAGAAGCGAGGGAAACGTAAACGCGTCGAAGCCCCAGATCCAGCCGGCGCCATAGTGAAAGATCATCCACAATCCGATCGTGACGATGAGCGCGTTCAATGGTGGCGCGCCGAGCAGCGGCCGGATAGCGATCCGCTCCGTCAGAGCGCCTAAAAGGGCGCCGATCGGGAAGGCAAGCAAGAGCACGGCGAGCAGCGGCAGCTTTCCCGCAGTCAGCAAAGATAGTCCCGCGAAGGCGCTGACCATGGCCATCTCGCCCTGGGCGAAATTCACCACGTCGGTCGCTTTGAAGACCAGGACGAGCGCGAGCGCGATCAGAGCATAGATGCAGCCGATGGCGACCCCGGAGACGAGAACCTGAATCAGCATCGCGCGAACCGAAACTTCGCGCGAAAGTCCGACCGACAGAAGGCCGCGCTACCGCTTTCCGGTCGCGACATCCACCCATTGCAAGCTCTAGGACTCCTCCGCATGCGTTCCTAGCCTCGGCAAAACCAGTGTAATATATTACCGATATATCGCTCGTATGCAACCGCCAGAATCGTCTATATGCTTTGCGATTTTCGCGAGGTGCTTGGGAGCACGATGAATGACGCAATCAGAGCTTGCGTTTAACACGCTTCAGCGACTGATCGAGGAAGGGCGGCTCAAGCCTGGCTCGATGATATCAGAACGGGGTTTGATGGCGATTACGGGTCTCGGGCGCACCCCGGTGCGCGAAGCCATCCAACGTCTCGAACGCAACTACATGGTTCGCGTCCACCCGAGCAAGGGAATCGAAATTCCGGCGAACTCGGTCGAGGATCAACTCAGCAGGCTCGAGGTCCGCAGAGCAATGGAAGTCCTTGCGGTGGGGCTGGCCTGCAAGCGAGCGACGGCGAAAGATCTTGAACTGATTGAGGCAATGGCGACGGCGCTGAAAGCTGATTTTTCGTTCAGCGACTATGCCGAAACGGTACGCCAAACCCACAAGCTGATCATTGATTCCGCGCATAACCCCTACTTGGAGGCTCTGATGAAGCCTTTGCAGGCGCTGTCGCGGCGCTTCTGGATGACGCATGTTCGCGACGAGAACGCCGAGGTTTTGCGCGGCAAAACCCTGCATCGTGAAATTCTTCTGGCAATCGCGGAACGCAATGTCCGTCGGGCTGAAGCGGCATCGCTGGCGCTGAACGATTACCTGGTCGAGTTCGCGTTGAGGACTGTCAACGAGAATGTCAGGACCGGCGGAGGGTGGTTTTGAACCCGCCCCTGTCATTGCACTGAACAGTTCGGCGCCGCACGAGATGGACGAGAGATCTACCCTTGGACCGGTGCCGCTCCATGGCCGCCACCAGGTGTCCCAATGCAGAAATACGTGCCCTCCGAACAGATGCTGCGAAACGTAGCTTTGATCAGCCGTGCGCTTCTCGTCCAAGATAGGCAGAAATGACGTTATGATCGGCCATTACGGTCGCCGGATCGCCTTCCGCAAGAGATCTGCCGTAGTCCAAGACATGGACCCGGTCCGCAAGATCCGAGACCATTTGCATGTCATGTTCGATCCAGAGCATGGGGAGGTTGCGCTCTGCCTTTATCTTCAACATGAAGAACGCCAGGTCTTCGCGCTCTGGTTGGGTCAAGCCCGCCGAAGGTTCGTCGAGCAGCAGAATGGAGGGCTCGGCACACAGCGCGCGGGCGAAGCCGACGATCTTCTGCAGACCGAAGGGCAAGGTTCCTACCTTTCGATCGCGAAATTTTTCCAGCTCAAAAAAGCCGATCATCTCGTCGACGGCCTGTCGGTGCCGCTCTTCCTCGCGCCGCATCTTGCGCGTGCGCAGCATCTCTGACCAGATGCCCGTGTCCATGAGGCTGTGACGGGCTGTCAGCAGACTGTCGGCGATTGTCATCTGGGCGAACATTTCGCCGTGTTGGAAGGTGCGCCTCACTCCACGCGCGGCAATGTCATGCGGCGTCAAACCGACCAGGCTGGTGTCATGGAAGGTAATCGTGCCAGAAGGCCTGTAGATGCCGCTTATGCAGTTGAGCACGCTCGTTTTTCCAGCACCGTTCGGCCCTATCAGAGCGAACAGGTCGCCGTTGCGCACACTGAACGAAACCTCGTTCAGTACCGTCAGGCCCCCGAAGCCAAGGCTGACCTTCTCGAGAACGAGTGCCGTCAACTCCAACTTGAAACTCCTCCGGCAGCGCGGCAATCCCGGTAGCTCTTGCGCGTGCCATTGTTGGCGCCGAGATAAATGCGCTGGACATCCGCATTCTCGGCAAGTGCCTTCGGCGTCCCTTGCGCCGCAAGGCGGCCGTTTTCGAGCACATAGACATAGTCGGCCATTCGCATGGCCAGCCCGGCGCTTTGCTCGACCAGCAACAGCGTCAGCTTGATCTCACGTCTGATTTCCAGCAACCGTTCCGCCAGCTCTTGTACCACGATGGGCGCAAGCCCCAGTGAGAGCTCGTCGATTGCAAGGAGGCGCGGCCCGCAGACGATGGCAGCAGCGATCGCAAGCATCTGACGCTCGCCTCCCGAAAGCAGCCCGGCTTCCTTGCGCCTCAGATGGGCCAATCGGGGGAAATAAGTGTAAGCCAATTCCTCGCGACGCGCTCTGTTGGAAGCGCTCCACCGAGATGGTCCTACTGCCGCGATGTTCTCGCTCACGGACAGGTTCGGGAAGACCTTGTCACGCTCCGAAACCAGCACGAGCCCCGCTGAAGTGATCTGATGTGGCAAAAGGCCCAGCAACGAAGTTCCGCAAAATGTGATGGCGCCACGCCGGACACGCGCCCTGTCGAGTGGAATAAACCCGGTGATTGCCCGCAGCGTCGAGGTCTTCCCGGCGCCATTCGCCCCCAAGATGCTGACCACCTGTTGCTCGGCGACGTGAAAGCTCACATCCTGGACGGCGATGATCGCTTTCTTGTACGTGACCTCGAGGGAATCCACCTTGAGCAAAGGCTGCTCGCTCATGGCCGCCTCCCGAACCGCATTCTCAGATCGCCCCACATTCCAGCCAGTCCACTTGGCTTGAAAAGCAGGAACGCGATCATGACGGCTCCGAAAGCCGCGTAATTCACGGCAAAGACCGAGCCCGCATACAAATCGGCTCCCGGCAGAAGATCCAGCGCCGCCTCGATCGCATAGGGCATCAGGACGACGAAGAATGCGCCGCAGATCGCTCCAGCGAGAGATCCCATTCCGCCGATTATGACCATCGCGATATACTGGATCGAGACGAAAATCGAGAACGCTTCGACCGATACGAAGCCGCGGTAGTATGCGAAGAGAGCGCCTGCTATCGCAGTTATGGATGAACTGAAGACAAACGCCAGGAGCTTGAATCGAGCAACGTTTATGCCGAGCGCGGACGCTACGGTCGGGTGGGCGTGCAGGGCGAGCCAAGCCCTGCCCGTACGGGCGTGGACAAGGCGCCAGCACAACAGATACGCCAAGCTCAGTGCCGCCACCAAGACGAAGTACCAGGTCCGCCCGCCATAGATCTCGTATCCGAAGAGAACGGGCGGATCGATCAGGATCCCGCTCGAGTAGCCACGTTTGACCTCATATTCGGCTCCTCCATAGAGCACCACAAAATGCAAGGCGAGCGTGCTTACGGCGAGATAGACGCCGCGGACCCGCAACGACGGGAGACCAAAGATGAAGCCGAGTGCCGCGCCGGCGAGGCCGGATGCCGGCAAGGTGATCCAGAACGGCGCGGAAAACTCGCGGAACAGAATGCCAGTGGTAAAGGCTCCTGCTGCCATTAGTCCGGCGTGGCCAAGCGAAATCTGGCCGGCGATACCGGTGAGGATCATCAGCGAAAGCGCGCCGATCGAAGCGAGCAGAAACTGGCATGCAAGATCGACCAGGAAAGGCGATGCGAAGAATGGCGGCAGGGCTACAACGGCGGCCCACAGCGGCAGAACCAACCACCTGAGTTCACGCCGGCCGGCACCGAGGGGCGTTGCGGCCGCGCCCGGCCGCCCTGCCAGATCCGGTGAAACCAGGTCAGACACGGTCGAGTTCCTCGCGAGAGCCGAAGATGCCCCAAGGCCGCACTATGAGCATTGCGATCAGGATAAGGAACGGCACCACATCGGAAAGCAGCGGATCGACATGTTGAATGAGCGTGACCTCGATGAACGAGACGATCAGCGACCCGATCACTGCGCCAAAGAGACTGTCGAGGCCGCCGACGAGGGCGGCCGGAAAGGCCTTCAGGCCGATCATCATCATCGAATTGTTGAGGCCCGAGTCGAGGGCGATGAGCATTCCGGCCAAAGCGCCGGTGAAGGTCGATATGCCCCATGTCATGGCGTAGATCCCGCCCAAATTGATGCCTCTTTGGCCGGCGAGCAGCGTGTTCTGTCCGGCGGCCCGCATTCTGATGCCCCACCGGGTCAGCTTTAGAAACGCGAACAGCGCCGAATAGACGACCGCGCATGTCGCGACCAGGAAGAGCGACATGAGCGAGATTCGCGCACCAAGAAAGATCTCCACTGAGGGATTGGCGACTTTTAGGGCCGCAGCTGGATATTGCTGCTGCGCGGACCAGATGAGAGTGACCAGTCCGCGGATGAGGATGCCCAGCGCAATTGTGGTCAGTACCGCAGCCAGCACGGACTCCCCCGTCATGCGGCGCATGAGCATTAGGTAGACGAGAACGCCGACCGAGAGGCTCAACAGCGCCGCAACCGCGAGCGCGACTGCAGGATTGCTCGATACGGAAGCGGCAGTCGTCAGCAGCAGGTAAGCGCCAAGCATCATGAGCTCACCGTGCGCCAGGTTAAGCACGCGGCTCACCTTGTAGATAAGCACGTATCCACAGGAGATCAGCGCATAGATAGATGCGAGAACCACGACATTGACGGCGAGCTGCATCGCCCTTTCCCCCTTCGGCCGGCACGACTATTCGACGTCGTATCCGCGCCAGTCGCGAACGATGCGAACACGCCCACTTTGCCTGTCCCATCGGTAGACCCGATAGGACTGCTTGAGGCGGAAGTGGTTTTCGGGAGACCACTGGATCGGGCCTGCACGCAAGCCCTTGGTGTCGATGCTGAGATTGGCCATGGCCTCTGCGAGGCCCGCGCCCGTGACAGGCCAACCGGCCTTCTCGAAGGCTGCCTCTATGGCCATGCCGGCGATCCAGCCTTCCGCCATCTGATCCGCCGGAAAGGTCGCCTTCGCGGCTGCGGCCGCTGCGGAGATCTCTTCATGCACCGGAAGGCGCTCGCTGAAAAGTGCATTGGTCCCGATGGCATAGAAGCCTTCGTCGCCTAGCCGAGCCAATTCCTGCTCGGCTTCGATATGCGCCCAGGTAATGTAATTGCCAGTCCAGCCCAGCTTGCGCAGGCTCTCGAATGTCCTCACTTCGGTCACCCACGGCGCCCAGGTATAGACCCAATCGGGCCTGGTCCGGTTTAGGCTGGTTGCGAAGGAGGTGTAATCTGCGGAGGCCGGTGGAATAATCTGCTTGTCGGTGACCTTCATCCCCCGTTCACCGGCAAGCTTCTCCGCGAAATCGATCCCGGCGCGCGAAATTGGAATCGTCGCTGCCACCAGACCGAGAGTGACCTTTTCCTCGCCGGACTGCGACTCTATGAAGTCAATCGATGCGAGACTGTCATATGTCGCCGCATACCCGGTGGTGCAGAACAGGGTCGGCTCGGCCGGCGGAAAGACCTCCTCCGGACACACCGAACTGGCGAACAGCAGGGGCACGCCCGCCCGCACGGAGTCGGCGATCATGGGCGCGAAGGTGGAAGATAGGCTGGCATTGACCAACAGCACCACCTGATCCTGGTTGATCAGACGCTTCGTATTCGCCGCTGCCTTGGACGGTTCGCCTTGATCGTCCAGCAAGATCAGGTCGATCTTACGGCCATTGAGGCCGCCATCGCCGTTGAGCCTGTTGATATAGAGGCTCAGTCCTTCCATGGCGGCAGCGTAGTTTCCCGACGCAGGTCCGGTGAGCGCTGCGCTCACCCCGACCTTGTAAGCCTCGTCAGCCAATGCAGGTCCAGACACGCAGGCCAGCAGCAACACGGCCATCTTTGCCTTGAGCTTCACGATCCCCACCCCTTTTTATGTTCGTAGCGTCAGCTTGCTTCATGTCGCGGCCGTCATAGCCGCACCCAGCCCTCGGGGGGCTCCTTGCCGGGATGCAGCGCGCCGCAATTGGGGCATGTGCGCTTTTCCATGCTTGCGTAGAAATCTTTGTAGACCGGGGGCAGATCGCGCACGATCGACACCAGGTCCACCTCGGCGCGATGGACGAGATGGCTGCATTCGAAGCAGTACCATTCGAACCCATCGAGGGCACCCTCCGGCCTTTTCGGTTCGACCACCAGGCCTATGGAACCCTCGACAGGCCTTTGCGGTGAGTGCCGGACATGAGGCGGCAGCAGAAAAATGTCCCCCTCTTTCATCTTGACGTCATAGAACTCGTCGCCGTCCTTCAGCTTCAGCACCATGTCGCCCTTGAGCTGATAGAAGAACTCCTCGACCGGATCATCATGGTAATCCGTTCGCTTGTTAGGCCCCCCGATCACCGTCACCATCAGGTCGGCGCTCTCCCAGATCTGTTGGTTGCCGACGGGCGGTTGCAGCAGATGACGGTGCTCGTCGATCCATTTCTGGAAATTGAATGCACTGAGCCTGCTCACGTTCACCTCCATGTGCCTGCGGTTGCGATGTCAGGACCAACCTGACCTGTAGGTCGCGTAGACTGGGCTCCAGCCAAATGTTTCGCGCATGCGACTGTTGCTGGCCCGGCAGGATGCCCAGACCACAGCGCCACCCGGTTTCGGGCTCGGTCCGCGCTCTACGGCGGCGATGTGCTGGAAGAGCGTCGCATAAGGTACCGGCTCATCGTCTACGACATTGAATACGGTGCGTTTCGGCTCATGCTCGAGGGCTGTGATGACGGCTCGCGCATAGTCCACAACGTGTATGAGCGAGATGAATCCACGACCATCTCCCGGAAGCGACAGGGAGCCGTCACGTGCCGCGGCACGCCACGCTTCGTCTTGCCCTGCATGGGGGCCGTACAGAATCCCGCCGCGTAGTATCGTCCAGCCCAGGCCGCTTTCCTTGACCAGTCGCTCCATTTCGATAGAGGACTCCGTTGCCCGCGTGGGATGCGGCGGGGCGTCCTCGTCGCGGAGCTGATCCGTCCCATCGGCGGTCAGATGGACGACACCCTGTTGTATGTAGCGCTCCACGCCCAGGTCGCGACAGGCGTTCAGCAGGTTGGCCGTTCCCTCGGTCCGGATCCGGTCGTTGAGTGTCCAGTCTACCGGTTGGCCAGGACGCGGAACGGCTGTCGCGACATGAATGGCGGCATCGCACGAGCGAAGTGGCGCCCGCAGATCAGCCGGACTGAGGATGTTCCCCACGGCGCATTCGATGCCGAGTTGGCTCAGCCATCCAGCGGCTTCTCCTTCGAGAACCAGGGCAACAACCTTGTGGCCGCGCTCAACCAGCCGGGGCATCAGTTGCCGGCCGATGACGCCCGTCCCTCCGACGACGAATACCCGCATCGCGTTCATGCCGCCTGCTCACGGGCACCGATTTGCGAGAGCAAGCTGCCGAGATCGTAGTACGTCCTTTCGCCTGCGAGCAGACCGTCCCGAAAAGTGAGAAAGCACACGAGCGGGAAGTCTATCCGGCGTCCTGTCGGTTCTTCACCAACGAAAGAGCCCTGGTGTCTTCCCTGGTACCGGGCTTCCGAAACGATGTTGTTGTTGTCGAGGCGGTGCCGCTTTTCGCTCACCACGATCAGATCGAAAGCTTTCCACCAGAGCCCGTAATACTCAGCCGCCCCCTTGTGCCCCACATAATTGATCATCCGAGCCCGGTCTTCGAACAGACATTCGGGGTGGAGCGTCGCGAGGGTAGCCTCCATGTCATGTTCGTTCTCAGCAAGCAAATGCTGCTTCAGGATCGCAAGGTTCTTTTCGAACTCCATGATGGAACTCCCACTCTTTATTCGCGAGCAGGGATAGCGGTCACGAGCAAAGCCTGGAAGTTCCAAAAACCGCGATACGGACTGGGCCAATCACGACCCGCGCGCGGTCAGGCGAATTGTGGAAAGTGGTCTGCGATGGCGTCGTAAAGGCGCCCCACGAGTGCTTTGGCGCGTCTCTCGTGAATGTTGGTGAAGCCGAGGATGAGCCCTTGCTTCTGGGGACCTGACCAATAGCGGTCAGACAGCGCCTCCACCGCCAGCCCGCTTCGATAAAGAAGCCGGCTGATCTCGCTATCGTGTCCCACCTGCGGAAGCCTGGCGATCAGATGCATTCCGCCCTGGTTCTGGTCGACCGACAGGCGATCGTCGAATCTCATCGAAATGGCGCGCAGCAAAGCGATGCGGCGCTTGCTATAGAGGTCGCGCATCCGCTTGACATGTCTTGCAAAATACCCTTCGTTCATAAAATCGGCGACAATGGCCTGCTCGAAGGGTGACCGGCCGGCATTGGCTGACCTAGCCGCAGCAGCTAGCCGCGCGAGGAGGATCTCCGGAGCAACCATGTAGCCCAGACGCAAAGCCGGAAAGAGGACCTTGCTGAAGCTGCCGACATAGATAACGCGATCAGATCGATCCATGGCCTTCATTGCGGGCTGGCGGACACCGCAATAGTGAAACTCGCCGTCGAAGTCGTCTTCTACGATCCAAGAATGGTTCGAGCCGGCCCAATCCAGAAACAGCGATCGCCGCGCGACCGTCATGGTCGTGCAAAGCGGCTGCTGATGCGCGGGCGTTAAAATCGCAAGGGACGCGTTGGGGCAGTGCATCATTGCCTCCGAGAGATCGGCGCCGCATTCGTCTATCTCGAGCGGCACCAACCCGGCTCCCATTGACCGGAGGAGGAATTGGGCACGAAAATAACCGGGGTTTTCGAACCAGACCGGATTGCCAGGCTGGAGCAGGGCGCGCGCGATCAACTCGAGCGCGCCCTGGTAGCCATTCGTGATGATTATGTTCTCGGCCGAGCACTGAATTCCCCGTGAGACGAGAAGATAACTCGCGATCGCGCGCCGCAAAGGTTCAAATCCGAGCTCGTTGGGGTAGTCCATCTGGCGCGGACTCATTCTGCGTGCCCTGCAACTCGCCAGCCTCGCCCATGTCTTGTATGGAAATTGGTCAAGCGCGGGAAGGCCGATCTGAAACGGCAGCGGTTCGGCTTTTTCCCCATTTATTCCGGTCGCTTCGGCGCTCAGGCTCCTCTCCTCGGTCGCTTCAGCGCCGGACGATAAACCTTGGTCAGTGACGACGGTGCCAACGCGCCCTTGAGCAACCACCAACCCTTCGCCCTGGAGCCTGGCATAGGCTACGTCGACCGTACCCCGTGCGATTCCAAGGTGTGAAGCAAGAGCGCGGGACGAGGGCAATCGATCGCCAGCCCCAAGAACCCCTTTTTGGATGGCGCCACGGACACGTTGATAGATCTGCTCGTGGAACGGCATTACCGCATCACTCGTGAGTGGCTGCTGAAGCTGAAGAAGACGACTGTCACGCGCTGTGAATTCCATCGTACAATCCTGCGATGGCAGCCCCACATCCAGATCGATACATACTCGTCTCGGCGATGCTGACGCGTCACCCACTCCCAGTCTATCGCGGGTGCGCGAGGGCGTTCAATCATGGCAAAACGCCGGCAGGCCGACATGGCCCTCCTCGACGCTTATGGGTGGCCGGAGTCATCTCGACCAAGGCCATGTGCAAATCGGCGCCGCGCCACTCCGACATCAGCCTGCTATAGCGCCACCGGCAAGAACCTGTTCTCGAGAGTTCGTACTATGCTCAAGGCTGTCATCAGAGAAGATTTTGGATTGTCCTTCACCGGCACGGCGTCGATCTTGAATTCCAGGGATCCAAACACGCCGCGGGCGCGGACGTAGTGTTCATTTCTCTGCAGCTTTGGATCGGCGATCAGCGTGCTCCGTATCTGCACAACGTCTCCAACCGCCAGGCGGATGGTTGCCGCTACATTTGCATTTTGGGGAAACAGTTCCGCCGCCCGTTCCGCATTTCCCGTAAACACCACGACACGTTCGTCGCAGCCATCGAGGTCGATAAAGTCATCCGCCGCGGTTCCGCGCCATGCCACGGGAGGCTTGGCGATTACGTGCTCGACGGTTTCCACCCCCGCTATTGCGGCGGCGCGCAGGCCGTCAATACCGCCGATTGCGCCAGGTATCACAAGCAACTGGCGGCCTGCGGCCTGCGCCAGCTGCAATATCTCTGACCTGAGTGCTTGATCCATCAGCGCCGCCGTGGAAACGAGGGCGAAATCGCTCGGAATCGAGAATGCAGCGACCGCCCATGGCGCCACCGCTGAACGGCCAGCGATCTCCAACACCAGGTCGGGTGCCAGGTCTTTCAGCTCGCTCGGCTTTGCAACAACCCTGGCGCCTTTGGGAAGATCGCTGCGAGGCACGGTCACATGTCGGACGACCACGCCGACAACGTCTGCGGCCACGTCGCGATGCTGGCTCAAAAGCTGGCTGACATGCCGTGCGAGAGCACCCCAGCCGACGATGCATATGCGGCCAGGCCTGCGGGCTCTCGCATCGGTAGCAAGTCCCGTCATCGACTCAGCCCACGATCAGCCCGCAACGTTCAAAGGCGGTACGCGTCGCGATCTTCTCCTCGTTGGTCAGCGGCAACAATGGCATCCGAACCGTTCCGCCTACCTGGCCAA
The DNA here is from genome assembly GCF_005281615.1 of Rhodoligotrophos defluvii. Taxonomy (NCBI): domain Bacteria; kingdom Pseudomonadati; phylum Pseudomonadota; class Alphaproteobacteria; order Hyphomicrobiales; family Rhodoligotrophaceae; genus Rhodoligotrophos; species Rhodoligotrophos defluvii. The sequence goes on from NZ_SZZM01000004.1 coordinate 166,890, forward strand.
GAAGTTCCTGCCAGTACTTCTGATGGGCATGCGGCTTCTCGGCGGGACGTGTCGACCTCAGAGCAGCACGGACCGGGTCGAGGCTGTCGCGGATGCGCCGCGCCTCCTCTCTTTTCCCTGCGAAGGCGAGATCGGTATACTCGCGCATGCGCTTATCGCGCGCGGTTTGCAGCAGGTAGGGAGGAGAAGAGCAGAGGTAAAGCTGCCACCCCAGATCGAGGATATTGTCCAACCACTCTTCTTCGGACGCCGTGCTCACGAGAATTCGGTCGCCGGCAAGCCTCGTCAGCTCGGCATACATGTGCCGCGGGACGCTGTATTTGATGGCAACGACGTTCTCGATGTCTGCCAGACGATTGCAGAGTTCCGGACTCATGAGGTATCCGCTGTCGGGATGGCTCCAGAGCGCGATTCCGATGTCGACCGCCTGCGCGATGGCCGAGTAGTAGTTCAGAAGCGTCTCGTCGTGAGCCTTGAAGAAGTGCAGCACGGGCGCATGCACCACGATGTAGTCCGCGCCCACCGCCTGAGCATGGCGTGCCAGCTCGATCACGGTGTCTAGGTTCTGATCGGAGCACGACATGATCGTTGCCGCTCTGCCTGCACACGCATCGACTGCAAGTTCGAAACTGCGCTTGCGTTCTTCCAGTGACATGGAAAAAAATTCGCCCTGTTTACCGGCGATGAAGAGACCGTCTATAGACAGATCTTCGACCCAGTGGTCGACGTTCTTCCGCCAGCCCGGCTCGTCGATGGCTCCGGTCGGCGTGAACGGCGTCAACGCCGCCGCCCAGATGCCTTTCATATGTTGCCGCGCGTAGGCCTTGGCGTCCTTCTTGGCGTACTTCATCGAGGTCCTCACACCCGAATTTGGCGTGAACTGCTGGCCGGCATGCTCAGGCCATCCGATGGGAGACGGTCTTGACAATGGTGTAGTTCAAGATGCCTTCCGCGCCCCCTTCGCGCCCATAACCACTCTCTTTCACGCCGCCGAAAGGGGTCTCCGCCACGGATGCCTCCAACGTATTGATGGAGAGATTTCCTGCCTCGATGCAATCAGCGAGATAATCCACGTTGCGGGCAGAATGGGTGAACCCGTAAGCGGCCAGTCCGAAGGGGAGGGCGTTGGCCTTCTCGACCGCCTCTTCAAGAGACGCCACCGGATTGATGATAGCCAAGGGGCCGAAGGGCTCCTCTCGCATAGCCCGTGCGTCGTCGGGAAGTTCCGCGAAGACGGTGGGGGCAAAGAAATAACCCCGGTTGCCCAGACGGTCCCCTCCGGTGAGAAGTCGGCCTCCCTTCGCGCTCGCATCCGCAACAAGACCCTCCAGTGCCCCCACGCGACGCTGGTTGGCCAAAGGGCCTACATTCGTATCGGCATGAAGGCCGTTGCCGACCTTCATCGCGCGCGTGCGTTCCACGAAGGCCTTTGAAAAGGCGTTGAAAACATCCTGATGCACAAAAAAGCGGGTCGGCGAGGTGCAGACCTGGCCAGCGTTTCTCATCTTGCGAACGGCCGACATTTCGGCAGCCGCAGCGGGATCGAAATCGTCGCAGACGATTACGGGCGCATGCCCGCCGAGTTCCATCAACACCGGCTTCATGTGGCGTGCCGCAAGTTCGGTCAGCCGCTTGCCAACTGCCGTCGAGCCCGTGAAAGCGACCAGTCGGACCTGCTCTCGTGGGATGAGGAACTCGGAAACGCGGGCGGGAACACCAAAGACGAGGTTCAGCACACCGGGCGGCAGTCCTGCATCGTGAAAGGCGCGCGCGATATGAAGGGCACCGGCCGGTGTTTCTTCGGAGGCCTTGATGATGATCGAGCAGCCGGCGCCGAGCGCGCCCGCAATCTTTCGACACGGCTGGCTCATGGGAAAGTTCCACGGCGAGAAAGCGGCCACGGTGCCGATCGGCTGATGAAGAACGATGTAACGGATACCCGGGCCGCTCGGGATTACGCGACCATAGGTGCGCTGCCCTTCGGCAGCGTCCCATTCAATGAATTCACAGCCACGGATTACCTCAAGACGTGCCTGTTCGAGCGGCTTGCCGTGTTCCAAGGTGATCGCCAGCGCAATTTCTTCGATCCGCTGGCGCATGAGCGAGGCCGCGCGGAGCATGATCTGCGCACGAGCCGCAGGCGCTGTCCGACTCCATGTGGCAAAGCCGATGGCAGCGGCTTCGAGCGCATCGGCTAAATCTACGTCGTCCGCTAACGGCACGTCGCCGATCGTCGTTTCGTCGGCCGGGTTGATGACGGGCTCACAAGACGCGGTGTCACGCCAATGGCCGCCGATATAAAGCTGCAGCCGCGGATAGTACGTCATCTGGGCTATCATCCTCACCGACCGAAAAACCGGGCCGTGCCGCGATCGACGCGACGATTGAAAAACAGTTCAATCTATTCGAGAATGCTATATTGTGTTATCAATTGATGCCTTCTTCTTATAAATGGGCCGCTCATGCAGCGTGTCACGCTCAGACAGATTGAAAGCTTCATCGCTGTCGCGGAGACCGGCAACTTCTCGCGGGCGTCGCGTAGACTGGGGATTGCCCAGCCGGCGCTGTCCCTCGCCATAAAGGAACTTGAAGCCGAATTGGGGTTGCGGCTGTTCGATCGAACCACACGAAAGGTGCAGTTGACCGAAGCAGGTAGCGAGTTTTTCGCGTCCGCTGCGCCGATCATGGAAAGTCTTCAGCTGGCACTGGCCAATATGAGCAACTTGGCGCAGCTCAGGCGTGGGCGCATCAAGGTGGCAGCGCCGCCACTCCTCGCGTCGGCGATCTTGCCCTTGGCGTTGGCCAAATTCCGGCGCGAGCATCCAGGAATCACCGTTGAAGTTCTGGATGTCGACACGGGAAAAATCGTGGAAAGCGTCACGGCGGGCACCGTCGACTGCGGGCTAGGCACTTTTTCCCCGGAAGAGCGCGAGGTCACACGCAAGGTCCTGGCGCGAGATAAGCTACTTCTATTCTGCCCGAAGGATCACGGGCTGGCCGAGCAGCCCCTTGTTCGATGGGAGCAGCTTGCAGGGTTTCCGCTTGTGACCTTGACCCGCAACAGCGCCATCCGCCTACTTGTTGAGATAGGGTTCGAAACGGCGGGCGTTGCCGCCAAGCCATCATACGAAGTCTCTCACATCACAACAGCCCTGGCGTTCGTAGGCGCAGGGGTTGGCATCAGCGTTCTGCCGACCTACGCCTTGACTGCGGTTCAAGACCGATCGCTCAAAGGGGTTCCGCTGGTTGAACCGGAAATGAGCAGGGAGATCGCATTGATCTGGGCGAGCGGCCGTTCGCTGTCGCCCGCGCTTGCAAAGTTCTCAGAATATATCGCAAAAGCATCAAGATCTCTTATGCCGGAGGAACGATAGAGTTGTCGAAAACAGTTGCCGGCCCGCTATGCACTGATGGAAGCTTTTCATCTAACGACTCCCCGCTTCCTTTCCTATGGCGGGCCTCTGCAACTTCTCAGCCCGACATACGGTGTGTTGTTCCGGATGCGGTTCCGCCGGTGGGTCGCGTGATCATCGGCTTTGTGCCTTCATAGTGCATCCGCCCACGCTCTCCCAGGCAGCTCTTGCGGACTTCATGGAGGAAGGTCATTTCGGCCGCCATCTCCGCCGCATGCGCGTGCTTTATGGCGAGCGGGCGCAAACGCTGAAGGATGCGGTCGGTCGCTATCTCGGCGGTGTGCTTTCGGCTCCGGAACCACAAGCGGGAATGCACATGGTGGGCTGGCTTCCCGAGAACATGGATGACCGGCAGGTCGCCTCCGCTGCCGCGCTGGAAGGAATCGAAGCCAGGCCACTGTCGCTCTATGGAATGGAGCCTCTCAAGCCGGGGCTGGTCCTCGGCTTCGCGACCGTGCCGGCCTCCGAGACGAACGAAGGCGTCATCAAGCTCGCACGCGCCATCGAAACAGTGCTGCGAGCACGAGGTGGCCGCCCAGCGCTCTGCGCGGAACCACACTAAGTTATTGCTTCGCTCGAAAATGCTCAACGACACGCAGACAGCCGGCGTCAGGCTCGAGATGAGGCCGGCGCGGTCGATGACCTGATCACAAGCTCGACCGGCAGCACCGCATGCTCCGGTGGAACCTCCTGGCCGATCATGCGCTGAAGCATCATTCCGGCGGCATGGCCCATCTTGTATTGCTGGATGCGCACCGTGGTGAGCGACGGCTGGATCCGGTCCATCATCGGCATATCGTTATAGCCGGTGACGGACATGTCCTGAGGGCACCTGATACCATGGCGCGCCAGCGCCGCGATCGCGCCGACTGCAAGCCGATCATTGGCGCAGACAACCGCGCTGAAATCGTCGCCGCCCGCCAGCAGTTCCTCGACACAGCGCTCGCCCTCCGCTTCGTTATAGGCTTCTGCGAAGGCCACCAGATGAGCGCGGGACGAAAGCCCCATCGCCGCCCGATGGTGCTCGAACGCGGCAAAACGCTCTGCGCCGGTCGAAAGCACCTGCGGCCCGGCAATCATGGCGATGTTCTTGTGACCGAGCGAGACAAGGTGGGTCAGCACGCGCCGAATGCCCTCGTATTCATCATGCACTACAGAGGAGACAGTATCCTTCTCGACCCGGCGGTTGACCGTAACGATAGGCACCCCATCCGCCAGCGCGCGGTCCAGAGCGTCGTCCTCCCGTTCCACGCTCGCAAGCACGAGCCCGTCCACGCCGCGGCCGAGAAACATATCGACCAGGCTGCGTTCACGGTCGCGATTGCCGTCCGTGTTGCCGACGATTGCCATGTAGCCGCCCGCCAGAAGCGCATCCTCGATGCCGCGGATGATTGGAGGAAAGATGGCGTTGGTAATGTCTGGAATGACCACGCCGATCGTCCGGGTGCGGTTGGTCCGCAGCGAATAAGCCGCAATATTCTGCCGGTAGTCCAACTCCCGGCTTGCCTTCAGAATCTTCTCCACGACCTTGGGGTTGATGAGGTGCCGAGTGTTGCTGTCGAGCGCCCGTGAGACCGTCGACACGTGAACGCCGACCGTCTGGGCGATTTCTTTCAGCGTCACGCGCTTCCTGGGACGGCTCTCAGTTTTAGCAGTCCTCATTGGACCTCCAGATCGCAATCGATTTCCAATTCTCCCATACACTGAATCCAACCAACCCTCCAGTTGGATTTGCACTTGACGGCGCGACGCCTTAGTGGTGTAAATGCAAACGATTGCAAAAGAGGGTTCCATGGACAGCAGGGTTATAGAGCCGCGGCACATCCGCGAAGGCGAAGTCGAAACGCCATCCACTCATTGGAACTGGGGGCGCGCAATTCCCGCGCCTGGCCACATGGGGGTGGACTTCGAAACCCGGGTCGATTTCCGCAGGCTGCAGGCCTACCGCCTCGCCCGCGCGCGACGGGCTCTGAAGATGTCGAACTGCGGCGCTCTCCTGCTCTTCGACGTCAACAACATTCGCTACGTCACCTCGACCAAGATCGGTGAATGGGAGCGCGACAAGTTCTGCCGTTTTGCGCTCCTTGCCGCCGATGGCGACCCGATTTTGTGGGACTTCGGCTCGGCCGCCGTCCACCACCGCCTGTACTGCGATTGGATGCCGGTGGAAAATTTCCGCGCCGGCATGCTCGGCATGCGCGGCACTGTTCCGCCCGATGTCGGGCTCATGCGCAAGCATGCCCGCGAGATCGCAGCGCTTCTCCGCGACGCCGGAGTGGCCGACATGCCTGTCGGCGTCGATGTCGCCGAGGCGGCGATGTTCTTCGCGCTTCAGGAGGCGGGCATCAAGGTGGTGGACGGGCAGCAGATTATGCTGGATGCCCGCCAGATCAAGAATATCGACGAGATTATTCTGCTCAACCAGGCAGCCGCCATGGTCGATGGCGTCTACCACATGATTTATGAGGAGCTGAAGCCGGGTGTGCGCGAGAACGATATCGTCGCGCGCGCCAACAAGATGCTCTACGAAATGGGGTCGGATGACGTCGAGGCGATCAACGCCATATCGGGCGAGCGCTGCAATCCGCACCCGCACAATTTCACCGATCGGCTGTTGCGCCCCGGCGACCAGGCCTTTTTCGACATTCTTCAATCCTACCAGGGCTATCGCACCTGCTATTACCGCACCTTCAATGTCGGCCGGGCCACGCCCGACCAGCGCGATGCCTATGTGAAGTGTCGGGAATGGCTCGATGCGGCGATCGCGCTCATCAAGCCCGGCGTCTCGACAGATACCGTCGCCCGCGCCTGGCCAAGAGCGGAGGAATTCGGCTTCGGCTCCGAACTCGACGCCTTCGGCCTCCAGTTCGGCCACGGGCTCGGCCTCGCGCTGCACGAGCGGCCAATTATCTCCCGGCTCGTTTCGCTCGATAACCCCATGGAGATCAAGACCGGAATGGTGTTCGCGCTGGAGACCTATTGCCCGGCCAAGGATGGCTTTTCCGCCGCGCGCATTGAGGAGGAAGTGGTCGTGACCGACACGGGCTGCGAGGTCATCTCGCGCTTCCCCGCCGAAGAGCTGCCCATTGCCAATGCCTACTGAGCGGTTGCGGGAGGAAACCATGTCTGCACGGAAGGGAACGGCGGCGCAGGTCATGCCGGAGGCAGTTCTGGCCAATGATGACATCGGGTTGGCCACGCGGCTCAAGCTCTATCGTATGCAGGTCGAGATGCGCGATTTCGAGAAACGCGCCTACGACCTGTTCCTGCAGAATCTGGTGAAGGGCACCAGCCACCTTTCCCTCGGGCAGGAGGCCATTGCCGCCGGTTTTGGCGCGGCCATGCGGAAGGATGACAAGTCGTTCTGTACCTATCGAGGCCACGCGCACACGCTCGCGCGTGGCGTGCCGCCCGAGTCGGTGCTTGGCGAGCTCATGCAGCGCGACAACGGGCTGATGCGCGGCAAGGGCGGCTCCATGCATCTGACCTCGGTAGAGCACGGGGTTCTCGGCTCCTACGCGATCATCGGCGCGCATCTCTGCATCGCCAATGGGTCGGCTTGGCGCGCCCAGTATCTGGGAGAGGATGACGTCTCGGTCTGCTTCTTCGGCGACGGCACCACCAATATCGGCGCGTTCCACGAGGCTCTCAATTTTGCCGCCGTGTGGTCGCTGCCGGTGATCTTCGTCTGCGAGAACAACCTTTACATGGAATACACGCCAATCGCCGATGTGACCCCCGTCGAGCATCCGGCCGCCGACCGCGCCAGCGCGTACGGCCTGCCGTCGATCGTCATCGATGGCAACGATGCCGACATAGTCTATCGCACGGCGCGCGCAGCGCTCGACAAGGCACGCGCCGGCAGCGGGCCGTCGCTCATCGAATGCAAAACCTATCGGCACTCGGGCCACTCCCGCGCCGACCCGGCGAAATATCGGCCGGAAGGCGAGCTCGAACGTTGGCTGGAGCGCGATCCCGTCAAGATCTATCGCGCCCGGCTGCTGGAGTTCGGCGTGAGCGAGGATGAAATCGCGCGCATAGAGCAGGAGTCGCGGCGGCTCGTCAATGCGGCAACGGAAGCCTGCAAAGCGGCCCCGCCGCCGCCGGCCGAGCTTCTCACGACCGATGTCTATGCCGATGGGGTCTGGTCATGGCGGAACTGACCTACCGGGATGCGGTGGCTCACGCCATCGCACAGGAGATGGAGCGCGACGATCGTGTTGTCTTCCTTGGCGAGGATGTCGGCAAGGCGGGCGGTGTCTTCAAGGCGACGGTCGGCCTTCACGAAAAGTTCGGGCCGAAGCGCGTGCGCGATACGCCGATTTCAGAGCAGGCGATCTTGGGGGCCGCCATGGGCGCGGCAATGACCGGGCTGCGGCCCATCGCCGAGATCATGTTCTCGGATTTCCTCGCCGTCTGCTGGGATTTCGTCGCCAATGAGTTTCCGAAGCTGCGCTACATGACGGCTGGCCAGCTGTCCTGCCCGTTGGTGGTGCGCACCGGCAATGGCGCGGGTTCGCGCTTCGGTGCCCAGCATTCCCAATCGGTCGAAAACTGGGCGATGATGATCCCGGGCTTGAAAGTCGTGGCGCCGTCGAGCCCTCGAGACGTGGTGGGCCTGTTCGCGGCTGCCGTGCGCGATCCCGATCCCGTCATCTTCTTCGAGCACAAGTCGCTTTATGCGGCCAAAGGAGAGGTCCCCGACGGGGAGATCGTCGATACTCTCGGCACCGCGAAGGTGGTGCGGTCCGGCCAGGATGCCACGATCCTTGCCCTCGCGCTGATGGTGTCACGTGCCATTGCCGCCGCCGAGATGCTCGCCGCGCGGCACGGTATCGACGCTGAGGTGATCGACGTCCGCTCCCTGGTGCCGCTCGACACCCAAACCATTCTTGGTTCGGTCGCGCGCACCGGCCGACTGTTCACGGTGGAGGAGAATCCGCGGCTGTGCGGCTGGGGGGCGGAAATAGCCTCCATCGTGGCGGACGAGGCCTTCTTTGATCTCGACGGCCCGGTGGTGCGGATCACGACGCCGCACATTCCGCTGCCGGCGGCCGACAATCTCGAAGATCTCGCTCTCCCGACCGTCGACCGCATTGTCGAGCGCGTGCTGCGCGCCATGACGTGAGGCCTCTTATGCTGCAGGACATCAGCGTTTCCCGGACCGACCTCTACATTGACGGCAGCTGGGTGCCCGCGCGGGGAGGCGAGCGTTTCGAGGTGTTCGATCCCGCAACCGAAGCAGTGCTGGCCTCGGTGGCGAGCGCGACGGTGGAGGACGGGCGCGCCGCCCTCGATGCGGCGGAGAGAGCCGCGGCAGGTTGGGCGGCTAAGAAGCCGCGCGAACGCGGAGAGATCCTGCGGCGCGCCTACGACATCATCATGCGCGAGCAGGAGCGCCTGGCCCGGCTGGTCACGCTCGAAAACGGCAAGGCGCTGCCCGACTCCATGAGCGAGATTGCCTATGCGGCCGAGTTCTTCCGCTGGTTTGCCGAGGAAGCGGTGCGCAATATCGGCTGTGTCTCCCGGGCACCCTCCAGCGGCGCACGCATCCTGGTTCAGCACAGGTCGGCCGGCATCGCGCTGCTCGTCACGCCCTGGAACTATCCGGCTGCGATGGGCACGCGCAAGATTGCGCCGGCGCTGGCGGCGGGCTGCACCGTGGTGGTGAAGCCTGCATCGGAAACACCGCTCACCATGCTGGCGCTGATGCCGCTGCTTGAGGAAGCGGGCGTGCCGCCGGGCGTCGTCAATGTCATCCCTACGCGCCGCTCCGCCGCAGTGGTGAACAGCCTGCTCGGCGATCCGCGGATTCGTGTGGTGTCCTTTACTGGCTCCACCCAGGTGGGGCGGCAGCTGCTGCGCGCAGCGGTGGAAACGGTGGTTACCCCGGCGATGGAACTGGGCGGCAATGCGCCCTTCATCGTCTGCGCGGACGCCGACCTCGAACCGGCCGTAGACGGCGCCATGCTCGCCAAGATGCGCAATCTGGGCGAGGCCTGCACGGCGGCCAACCGGTTCTACGTTCATTCGAGCCTGCATGATCGCTTTGCGGCAGCAATGGGCCGGCGCATGGCCGCGCTCACGGTCGGCAATGGTCTGACGCCCGGCGTGGACGTGGGCGCGCTCATCAATAGGGCCGCCCGCGACAAGGTGGCGGCGCTGGTGGAGGATGCGTTGGCCAAGGGCGCCCGCCTGGTGACCGGCGGCGCCGTTCCCGAAGGACGCGGCTATTTCTACTCACCGACAGTGTTGGCCGGCGTCCCGGACGATGCCGACTGCCTGCAGGAGGAGGTGTTCGGCCCGGTTGCCGTAATCCAGCGCTTCGAGGACGAGCGGGAAGTGATCGCCAAGGCCAATGCCACGGAATATGGCCTGGCGGCCTATGTCTACACCCGAGACCTCAAGCGCGGCCTCGCGCTGTGCGAGCAGCTTGAATTCGGCATGGTCGGCTTGAATCGCGGGCTGGTCTCCGATCCTGCGGCACCGTTCGGCGGCATGAAGCAGTCGGGCATCGGGCGCGAAGGTGCCCACGAGGGGCTCATGGAGTTCCTCGAAACCCAATATGTCTCCGTCGAATGGTGAGCCCGGCCATGGAAGTGATCATGCCGCAGCTCGGCGAGACCGTCGCCGAGGGAAGGATCGAAGCCTGGTTCAAGCAGCCTGGCGATGAGGTGCGCGAGGGTGAGCCCCTGTTCGTGATCGAAACCGACAAGGTTTCGATGGAGGTCCAGGCCCTCGCATCTGGGAAGCTCAGCGAGATTCGTGTACCGGCAGGCGCGAGCGCTCCGGTCGGCGCCATTGTCGCGGTGATTGGCGCAACGCAGGACGGCTCCTCGTCGGAGCCGGCGAATGCAGCCGTGGCCGCTCTGGCCCCGGCGGGGAACGGATCGACGCAAAGCTCCACGCTGGACCCGTATTTCGAGGTCCGCACACCGGCGCCTATCGCGATTGCGCGTGGCGCCAATGGCTTGCCTATAACCCCGCTTGCCCGGCGCAGGCTGGCAGAGACAGGGATTGCGGTGGAGCGCGTGGCGGCAGATGTTGCAGCTGCCGGCCGCCGTCGCATCACCCGCGCGGATGTCGAGCGAGCCTTGCGCGCGCCTGCGGAAGCGGAGATCGCTGTAGCGCCGGTATCGGCGCCTGCCCCTCCGCCCGTTGTTGCAAGGGCGGTCGAACAGCCGGCACCGCGAACCGGCGCTTTTGATGTTCTCGAACTGAACCGCATCCGCCGGAAGGCGGGAGAGCATCTGGCGCAGGCCTGGCGGGAGATCCCTCATGTCACGCAGGGCGTCGAAGTCAATTTCCAGCGGGTGGAGAGGGCGCGTGCGGCGCTCAATGCCGACCGCCGGGGAGGCGAGGCGAAGCTGACCTTCCTTCCCTTCATCGCCCGGGCGGTCTGCCTCGCCATTCGCGACTACCCGCAAGTGAACGCGACCCTCAACGGGGAAAGCCTCCACGTCCACCGTCGCGTGAACCTGGGAATCGCCGTGGATCTCGATCATGACGGGCTGGTCGTGCCGGTCGTCAGGGACGCGGACAGCATGACCGTGCGCGGCCTCGCTCGCGCTATCCAGGATCTCAACGACCGTGCCCGCACCGGGCGACTGTCGGCTGACGATCTTGCCGGCGCCACCTACTCGATCTCGAACTCGGGAACCTTCGGCACCCTGTTCACGACACCCATCATCAACCCGCCGCAGGTAGCGATCCTCTCCACGGACGGGATCAGCAAACGACCGGTCGTCATAGAGGATCCGGAGGGTGATCGCCTGAGCATCGCGCGGGTCGGAATCCTGGCCCAGTCCTTCGATCATCGCGCCTTCGACGGCGCCTATTCCGCAGCCTTCCTGCGCAAGCTCCGGCAGATCATCGAGATGCGGGACTGGCTTGCCGAGGCTTGAGTTTCAATCTGTCCATGAAGAGGAATCATCATGAGTAAGTCGACGCTGAGCGCGGGTTGGATCGGTCTTGGGCGCATGGGCTTCCCCATGGCCGAGCGACTCATCAAGGCCGGCTTCAAGCTATCCGTCTGGAACCGGACGAAGTCGAAAGCCGAGCCGCTCGCCGCCTTGGGTGCCGAGCTCGTGGACCGGCCGAGCGATCTCGCCGGCGTCGACGTGCTGTTCACCATGGTGTCGACCGGCGACGACCTGGAGCAGGTCTATTTCGGGTCGGTCGGCGTGGCGACCGGAACCAGGCGCCCACCTATCTTCGTTGACTGCTCCTCGATCGGCGTCGAACAGAGCGATGTCATCCGCTCTCGTCTCCACGCATTGGGCTCGCAATTCCTGGTGGCGCCGGTCAGCGGCAACGGCAAATGCGTCAAGGCCGGTAAGCTCAGCCAGGTCGTATCGGGCCCTCGCGACGTCTATGAGAAGGTGCTGCCCTTCCTCGAGACCATTGCTGGCAACGGCGTCGCCTATGTAGGGGAGGGCGATCTCGCCCGCATCTGCAAGATCGCGCATAACGTATTCTTGGGCGTGATCATCGAAAACCTGGCAGAGATCACCATCCTCGCCGAGCGGGCCGGGGTGCCACGCCACGCCTTCCTGGAGTTCATCAACAATTCGGTGATGGGCTCGATCTTCACCCGCTACAAGACGCCTGCGCTGGTCAATCTCGATTGGACGACTACCTTTACCGTTCCACTCCTGCGCAAGGACATGGATCTCGGCCTGGAACTCGGGCGGGAGCTGGGGGTGGCGCTGCCGGTCACCGCGGCCACCCGCGAGGCGATCCAGGCGCATTTCGGAACGGCGGCACTCCAGTCGGATCCCGAAGCCTATTTGGCCAAGGACTTCGCAGCGCTTTTGGAGACGGTCGCCTTGCATGCTGGCCATAAACTGGTGAGCGAGAACAAGCCGCTCAAGACAGGGCTGGAGGTGGATTAGGCCCCCGACGCGTGCGAGCGCATCTCCGAATTGAAAGGGCTGGACAAGGAGATGCGCTTATGCAAACGTTTGCTAAAACAAAACGCGCCACCGGACCAGGGAGAAGCGCAGGGCCGGAAACGGCAGAGGGAGGAGCCAAATTCATGTCAGACGTCGACAGAGCCGGTAAACATGACGGCTTGCTGCTTGGTGCAAGGAGCAAGCCCGCGTCTGCCGCCCGGAGACCGGCGATCTGGTCCGTTGCCTCCACCGAGCTTCAGGTCCTGTTTGCGGCAGTGTTCCTGTTCGGCCTCTTTGCCTTTCTCTATCCCGATAGCTTCGCCACCGAAGGCACCATGCGCAACATGGTCCGCGTCGCCGGAATCCTCCTGGTGGTGGGCATCGGCCAGAGCTTTGCGCTGATCGTCGGCGGCTTCGATATCTCGGTCGGCTCGAATATGGGGCTGGTGAGTGTTCTGGTGGCTTTGCTCGCCGTTTCAGGAACACCGGTTCCAACGGCGATCCTCGTCGGGATTGCCACCGGTGCGCTGATCGGCCTGGTAAACGGCCTGCTGATTGCCAAGCTCAACATAACGCCGTTCGTGACCACGCTCGGCATGCTCACCTTTCTTCGCGGCCTGGCGGATGAGCTGGGCAATGGCGGCTCGATCGTCGGCCTGCCTGCCGAGCTGTCGTTCTTCGGGCGCGCGAACTGGGGATTTCTGCCCTCGGCCGGGGCCATCGCATTCATCGCATTTGCCATCGCCTGGTTCATCCTCAACCGCACACGAGCCGGCCTCTACATCTTCTCGATCGGCGGCAGCCGCGAGACCTGCCGCCTGGCGGGGGTGCCGGTGACCCGATACGAAATCCTCGCCTATACCTGCTGCGGAGCTTTCGCTGGGCTCGCCGGCGTCATGCTGACCGCACGCGTAGCAGTGGGCCAGGCCAATATCGGCCAGGGCTTCGATTTGCTCTCCATCGCCACCGCCGTCATCGGCGGCGTGGCGATCGGCGGGGGCAGCGGCCGGCTGTCGGGCGTGCTTCTGGGCGTGCTGCTGCTGACCATTCTCACCACCGGCCTCGACATCGCCGGCATCAACACCTTCTACCAGCAAATGGTGACGGGCCTCGTGCTGATCTGTGCGGTGCTGGTGGCCCAGGCCCGCAATCCGCAGCTTCTGAAGCGGTTGCTCCGCCTTCGCGGTGAAACGCCGAAGGCCATGGATCCCAATGTGCTCAACCTCGAACGCGGGGAGCTGAAATGACTTCTGCATATGCATGCGCAAGGCCGATCCTTGCAGGCTTTCTGGCCGGACTGCTGTCCACCGCCATCCCCTCCGCGGTGCAGGCGCAAGTGGCCCCCGAGATGAAGCCCATGGAGTGCGACGCCATCCTGACCGTCAACGACCTCGCCGGCATTTCCGCGCCAAAGGCCAAGGAGAGGTACAACATCGTCGTCTCCGTGCCGTCTCTCGCCAATCCCTACATCATGGCGCTGGTCTATGGAGCATACCGGGCGGCGGAAGATGCGGGCGTAGACGTCAGGGTGAGCTCCGGCTCCGGCATGATGAACTCGGCGGCGCAAATTCGCCAGCTGGAGAACGCCTTGAGCCGTAAGACCGACGCGCTTCTCATCAACCCGGCTGATCCGGCGGGGCTTGCCACCATCATCGACGAGACGGTGGATGGAGGCACGCCGGTCTTCGACGTCGGCACCCTGTCGAGCAGCGCCAAGTCGCGGAAGATCGTTCAGGACGATTTCGCCGTCGGGCAGTTCGCGGTGCAGACGCTCGCAAAATATCTTCCCAACGGTGGACAGGGTATCGTGCTCGGCGGTCCCGCGAACGCGGTCTGGGCGCAGCGGCGTGTCGCCGGCTTTCAGGAAGAGATCAAGAAACACCCGAACATGGCGCTCAATGCGGTGGCCCATTCCGACAGCACGCCGACCGAGGGGCTGCAGAAGTTCCAGAACGCTGCCCAGGCACATCCGCAGGTCGACTGGATCTATACCGTCTTCAGCCTTCTGCTACCGCCCACGGCCATTCCGCCGGAACATCAGAACGCGGTCTATGTCGGCTCGAGCTATGACGCGATCATGGTCGATGCCGTGAAGAACGGTAGAGCGGCGGCGGCGCTGGCCGACTTTCCCATCGCCGTGGGCTATGTGGGTGTCGCCCAAGCCGTCCAGGTGCTGAACGGTGACGATACGGTCGTCCGAGGCACCTGCATCCCGGCCGGCGCCGTATCGAAGGAGAACGTCGCCGATCCGGTCTGGGAGCGATTCAACACCGTGCCGGATGGGTGGACCATTCCAACGAGCCAGTGATGGACGAGATCAGGGCGCACAGGATATCCCGATGAGCGATCCGGTCGCGTTGAGAGTCAGGAACGTCACCAAGCGCTTTCCGGGCGTGATCGCGCTGGACCGGGTCGCCTTCGACCTCCAATGCGGCGAGATCCACGCGCTTCTCGGCGAGAACGGCGCCGGTAAGTCGACACTGCTGAAAATTCTGACCGGCATCTATCAGCCGGATGAGGGAAACCTCGTCATCCGTGGCAGAAGCGGATGGTTCGCCACGCCTGCGGAAGCTTATGCCGCCGGCGTCACGATCGTGCCGCAAGACGTCTTGATGGTTCCACGGCTTTCCATCGGCCGTAACGTGCTATTGGGGGTGGAGAAAGGGCAGGCGAGACGCGGCAGGCTGAGTGATTCGGAATACGGGCAGGTTGAGCGGGCCTTCGCCAAAATCGGGCTCGATGTCGGCCCGGAGGCCATAGCCGGCACGCTCAGCGTACCGCAGCTGCGCCTTGCGCAAATAGCCCGGTGCTTGCTGAAACCCGGCGAGATCGTCATTCTCGACGAGCCCACGGCGGCACTCTCGGAGCCGGATGCGGCACATCTCCTGGAAAACCTGCAAGCCCTACGCCGTGAAGGGAAGGCCATCATCTATGTGACTCATCGCTTGTCCGAGGTCATCCAGATCGCCGATCGCGCGACTATTCTGCGCGACGGGCGGGTGGCGGGCCAGTTCAGCCGGCCCCTGGAGCGGGCACGGCTGGTGGAAGCGATGACGAAGTCCACATCCAGGTCGGCGTCCGCGCCGCCCGTTTCTGTTTCGATGGCAGTAGCCTCTGCCAGCCTGAAGGTGGATGGTTTGAGCGTCGACCGCTGGGTCGAGGGCGTGAGCTTTGAGGCACGCCCTGGGTCGATCGTCGGCATTGCTGGCGTGCAAGGCTCCGGCCATGGACAGCTGCTCTGGGCCATCGCAAATGCGCTTCCGCGCAAATCGGGCACGGTTCAGCTCGCAGGATCTAATGGCCATGGCGCGTCCGTCGTCGACACGTACCGGGCGGGCATCGTGCTCGTGCCCGCAGACAGGCGCAATGCCGCGATCGTGCCGCGCCGCTCCATCGCGGACAACATCGCCATCAGCGGCCGCGCGTTCCATGAGCGGGGTGGGCTTGGCCTGCGCAGCCGAGCGGCCGAAGCAGCGCTCGCCCGTGAATATATCGACCGTTTCGACATCAGGCCGCGCGATATCTCCGCCAGAGCCGGTTTTCTGAGTGGTGGCAATCAGCAGAAGGTGGCAATTGCCCGGGCGGTCGCCTCCAAGCCCCGCGTGCTCCTGATCGAGGAGCCGACCCAGGGGGTCGACATCGGTGCCAAGGCGGAAATCCACGCTCTCTTGCGGCAGATTGCGGCGGAGACCGGCTGCATCGTGATCGTCGCAAGTTCGGAGTTCGAGGAATTGATCGCGCTCTGCGCCACGATCCATGTGATGCGTCTCGGCCGCCTGGTCCACAGCTGCCCCAGCGGATCGGCCACCTATCGCGACATTCTTGAGCACGCGTTGCCGTAGCGCAGCCGAGACGAGGCACCCGTACGATAGCACAGGTGCCTCACGTGTTTCAGTTCACGAAGCATACTCGGCGAGAGTTGGACATTCACGCTTGTCCATCGGCACCAGCCATTCATCCACGTTCGCCGCGGTGATCAGGGCGCCAGGCAGAATGACTTCCTTGGGCACCTGTTCTCCGCGCACGGAGCGCAGGCCCAGCTCCATGGCAATGCATGCCATTTTGAAGCCGCTGAACTCGGCGATGGCGAGAATCTTGCCGTCTTTCACCGCCTGCGCGCCTTCCGTCGTGCCGTCTATGCTCACGACCCGCGTGCCTTTGCGACCAGCGGCTTCCAGCGCTTCCACCGCCGCAACGCCCATATTGTCGCTCGCCGCGATCACGCCATCGATCTGCGGATGCTGCTGCATCAGGTTCTCCATCACTTGAAGCGCTTCGAGCCTGTTGTAGTTGGCGGGTTGAGAAGCGAGAACCTTGATATCCGGAAATTCTGCGGCCGCCTTGTTGAAGCCGATCACGCGGTTGTCCGAGGTGGAATTCCCCTTGATGCCCTCGAGGATCACCACATTGCCTTTGCCACCGAGTGCTTCGAACAGGGTCTTGGCGATTGTGTGATCGTTGAAGTTCACGACGGGGATGCCCGATTTGATGATCGACCGGATCAGCGGCAGCTGCGAATTCGGGTTTAGCGGCATGAACAGCACGAGGTCCGGCCGCGAAACCAGAACGTCTTCAAGCTGGCTCATAGCTTCGGCCAGATTGTTCGGCTTGATCGGCACGTAATGGACGACCTTTGCGTCCATCTTCGCAGCCATTGTGTCGGCGCCGATGCGGGCGGATTCGAAATGTTCATCCACCTGGTTGAGGCGAAACACCGCCACTGCTTCCCCCTCCGCTCGGGCGGGCAGCGTTAGGCCCAACCCAACGGCTGCCGCTATCGCGGCGGCGATCCAAGAACGCTTCATGGTTTTCCTCCTTTGATGCGCCGAAACCATTACCGCCGCGGCGCGTAACCGGCGGCCCCGAACTCAGTCCCGCTGTGGCCTGTTGATCAGGCCGTCGATGCTGATGGCGAGGATGATGGTGGCGCCCGTCACCAATGGATGCCAGGCCGCCCCGATATTGAAGAGATTGAGCCCGTTGATGACGAGCGTCAGGATGATGGCGCCCAGGGCGGTCTGGACCATTCCGCCTGCGCCGCCAAACAGCGATGTGCCGCCGACGAGAACCGCGGCAAAGGCCGGAAGCAGCAGGGGATCGCCGACCCCTGCGTCTGCCGCGTTGACCCGCCCGAGATAAACCAGGGCGGCAAAGCCCGCGCTTGCGCCGCTCAGGAGATAGAGCAATATCCGCCGGGCGCGCATCGGAATGCCGGAAAGCTCGGCAGCGGAGGCATTGGCGCCGATGAAATAGACCTGCCGGCCGAAGCTGGTGAAGGCGAGCACCGCGCCACCGAGCGCCATGAGCGCCAACATGATCACCACCGGCACCGGCAGTCCCAGCACATAGCCTGTGCCGAGAAAGCGCAGCGCTGGCGGGAAGCCGTAGATCGCCTGGCCGTGCATGAAGGTGTAGGTGACGCCCTGTGCGATCCACAGCACGCCATAGGTTGCCAGGAACGGCGGGATCCTCAGCACAGTGATGAGAAGCCCATTGATAAGGCCGATGGCGCTTCCACAGGCAAGAGCGGTGGCGATCGCGGCCGGTACGGAACCTGTCGTCTTCACGACAGCCGCCGCCAGGCAGGCAGAGAGCGCCAGGTTCGCGCCGATGGAAAGATCAAGGCCGCCGCCGATGATCACGAAAGTGAGGCCCGCCGCGATGATGAACAGCAGCGAAGCCTGCCGCAGGACGTTGAGAACGTTCTCCGTCGAGGCAAATCCGTCCGTGCCCAGGGAAAGGACTGCCGCCAGGATAGCGATCAGCAGAAGGCGCTGGAGGATCACCGCACCAGCCCCTTCCAGCGCGACGATACTAGGCATGGATGCGGTGTTTTGCGTGAACGACATGGCGGATCTCCTCAGCCGTCGAGGCGTGCGCGGTCAAACAGCAGGATGAGGATGACAAGCACGCCGACCGACGCGACCTGCAGTGAGGGCTCGATCGCAAGCAGGCTCATGCCGTTGCGCAGAACGGTGATCGCCGCGACCCCGAGGACCGTGCCGAACAGCCAACCGCGACCGCGCTCGAACGATGTGCCGCCCAGAACCACCGCAGCTATCGCATCGAACTCCGTGCCGAGGGTGACGGTGGGGTGGGCCGAAGCCATCCGGCCGACAAGGAGCAGGGCCGATGCCGCGACGGTCACGCTCGCGATCACATAGACTAGCACGTGGATGAGATCGGCCCGGACACCCGCAAGGCGCAGCGCATCCTTGTTGCCGCCGAGGGCGAACACGTAAGACCCGAAGGCGGTGCGATAAAGCAGCAGGTGGAAAGCCACATAGGCGGCCAGCGCCACCACGACCGGCGCAGGGATTCCCAGGACGCGCGACCAATAAAAGTCCGGAAGCGGGCTTTCGAAGCCGGCCACGACATTGCCGCCCGAGAGCACGAGCGCGGCGCCATGAGCGAGCCCCAGCGTGCCGAGGGTGACCACGAATGTGGGCAGGCCGAAGCGCCCGATCAGAAGCCCGTTGATGGCGCCGATGATGAGACCCGCAAGCAGCGCAGCACCCGCGGCGGCGGGGACTCCCCAGCCGGAGAGCAGGACCAGCCCGACAATGACGCCGGCGAGGCTCAGCATCGCTCCCGCTGAAAGATCCAGGCCTTCCGTGAGGATCACCAGCGTCATCGGCAGGGCCACCATCAGCAGCATCGAGCCCTGCAGGCCGAGATTGGTCATATTCGACAGGGAAAGGAACCGCGGTTCGATCACCGCGATGACGACGGCCATCACCGGAATCAGCAGGGCGGCGCCCGGAATGGTCCGGCGTTGCCGCCAAGCTGAGCTGAGTGTCCTTGTGGTTTCAACGGCGGTCATCGCTCATCACCAGATCGAGAATCGCCTTTTCCGTGAGGGCATTTCCCTCGAGGTGCCCGACAACCGTGCCTTCGCGCATGACATAGGCCCGGTGGGCAAGCTGGATCAGCTCCGGCAGATCGGAGGTGACGAGCAGGACGGCGCCACCCTTTTCCACCACGTCGCGGATCAGGCCGTAGACCTCGTATTTCGCGCCGATGTCGATGCCGCGTGTCGGCTCGTCCAGGAGCAGGAGGCGCGACCCCGCCGCGAGCCATTTCCCGAACACGACCTTTTGCTGGTTACCGCCGCTCAGTGTGGTCGCGGCTTGGCTCGGACCCGAAGCCTTGATGCCGAGCAGTCGGATCATCTCGCGCGCCCTGTCGGCCACCGCCATGGGGGGAAGGTATCCGAACGTCGACATCAGCCGGTGTGAGGAGGCGATCAGGTTATCGGCAAGCGGGAGCGAGAGGGCCAGCCCCTGTCGCTTGCGGTCCTCGGGCACGAAACCGATGCCATTCGCGATGGCGGCGACCGGAGACGGCGAGATCTTGCGGCCCGCGACCCGGATCTCCCCTGCCTCGAGGCGGTCCACGCCGAAGATTGCGCGCAGCACCTCCGTGCGCCCCGAACCGACGAGGCCGGCCAGGGCGACGACCTCGCCCGACCGGACCGTCAATGCATCGACCCTGACCGCCGAGGTCTGCAAGCCGGACGCCTCAAGCAGCGTCTGATCCGGCCGATGCGTGATCCTGGGCGGCGCGGCTTCGAGCGAACGGCCGATCATGAGCGTGACGAGTTCGTCGATGCTCTTTTCGTGCCGGCGCCAGGAGCCTACGCCTTTTCCATCCCGCAGCACGGTGATGCGGTCGGCCAGGCGCTGCACCTCGCGCATCCGGTGCGAGATGTAGACGATGGCACATCCCTGGGTCCGCAGCCTTTCCAGCGCCTCGAACAGGATCTCCGCTTCCCGCTCCGAGATCGCGGCGGTCGGCTCGTCCAGGATGAGCACATGCGCCTGTTTGGCCAGCGCCTTGGCAATTTCGACCATCTGCTGCTGGGCGACGGTGAGCTGCGAGACCTTGCGTCGCGGATCATAGTTGAGATTGAGGCGCTTCAGCGCTTTCGCCGCAGCCTGGTAAAGTGCGTTCAGATTGAGAAACCCGCCTCTCGAGAACAGCTTTTCGCGCCCCAAGAAAATGTTCCGACCGATATCGAGGGAAGGAACCAGCGAGAACTCCTGGTAGATGACCGCGATACCATACGCGATCGCGTCAGAAGGGCTGGCCATCGAGACCTGGCGGCCCCCGACCAGAATTTCCCCGGACTCCACACGATGGGCGCCGGCGAGCACCTTGATCAGCGTCGACTTGCCTGCGCCGTTCTGGCCCAGCAGCACGTGGATTTCCCCCGGCCTGATCTCGATCGAGACATCGGAGAGGGCGCGCACGCCCCGGAACGATTTGGTCGCGCTGCGAAGCTCAAGGGCAGGGGGGCTCGCCGCATCGGGACTGCGGTTTTGTGGGGCCGCTGCTGGCCGCTCTTCAATGTAAAAACGATTGCAGAGGTGGCTATCCGGCGCAATGACGATGCTCTCCCTCATACGATGCCCCCCACGTCGAGGCCAATGAGCGCGGCGAGCGAAAGCAGGATCGCAGGATATTCCATCTCCCGCCACGCGCGTTGGCGCGCCAGAGTGCCGACGGCGCCGATGAGGCATATCCCGGCAATAGCGACGCCGATCCCGCGGGTGGGTGAATACAGGAGCAGGGCCGCCGCCGTTAGTTCTGCCAGCCCGACTGTGGTGAGCATCCACTTGGGGTATCCGAAGCTTTCGAAGGCCCGCCGCGCGAAATCTGCGCCCGCGGTGTTCGCGGATCCGTGGATCAGCAGCGCGGCAGCAACGATCCAGCAAAGGCCATCGGCCAGGGTCATCGGCATTCCTCCCACCAGTGGCGGCCCACACCTTGCCGGCGTAGTAGCGCGCCGGACCGCGCGGCAGACATTCGTCCTGTTATCGCGATCCGTCGGCAGAGTGACATCTTTCGCAAACGATTGCAAGACCGATTCCCTTGTGCGATGCTGCGTGTCACCGGCAGTCCCGAGGACTCCAATTCATATGACTTCCGAGGAGCGTTCCATGGATCAGGTCCCCAACATCTTCATCTGCGTCAGCGAATATCTTCGGCCGCTGGAGGAGGTGGATCAGCACCTCCCTGCGCATATCGAGTGGATCGAGGAGATGGAAAGGCGCGGCCTGATGATCGCGGGAGGGCGCAGGGTGCCGCCCGTTGGGGGCGTGCATATTCTTGCCGGCTCCAGCAAGCAGGAGATCCGCGATCTGCTTGCGACTGATCCGTTTGAGGTCAATGGGATGGCGGCCTATTGGGTCTTTGAGTTCGCGCTTCCGCCCGGAGACGGGAAGAGCCGCCTTATGCAATATTACCTGAGCGAGGCATTCGGCCGGCCGAAGGGGTAGGCTCGGATCGTCGGCAAATTAGCAGAAAGAGAAAGGACCGGTCGCGACCGGTCCTTTCAATCCAGTGCCCACAGGACCGGGCATGGCTGGTCCTAGCGATCCGTGGGCTCCTGACCGTAACGGTCAAATCCGGGCCCGGCGAAGAACACATAATCCTCCCTGAGCGGCTCCCAGAACTGCATGGTGCGCGGCGCCCTGAGAATATCCTTCAGCCTCGCCTCGTATTCGGCCCGGTACGACCGCTTCATCTGCACGTCGAGAAATTCGGCGCGATCGGCCCAGATCTCGAACAGCATGAACCGGTCGGGATCCTCCGGATCGCGGTTGAGGATCGTGTTGATGAAGGTCGGCTCGCTGCGCATGGCGTCGAGCACCGGCGTCACGATCCGCAGGTACTCGCCGCCCATGCCCGGCAGCACATGATTGGTCACGACAACGGCAAAATGCTTCATGGTCTTGTCAGGCAGCCTCCTTGAGCAGTCCGATATCCATGAGGATCCTGCGGCCGGACTCCAGAAGCTTCTCCTGCTTGGCGCGAAGGCCGGGGAACAGCATCGCCCCATCGCGCTTCACGAACTTACCCGCCACGAGCACAGTATCGACATTGGCCAAGCTCGCCTGGAGAACAACGCTGCTGACCGGCGAGTGAACGGGATGCAAGTTGAGGTCAGTGGTGCGGATCAGCGTGATATCCGCTTGCTTGCCTGGTGCAAGGCTGCCGATCTGATCCGCCTTGCCCATCATCTTCGCCCCGTTGATCGTGGCCCATTCCAGCGCCTCATAGCAGGTGATCGTCGTCGTGGCCGGCAAGGGCTCGCCGCGGGCCAGGGCGGCCAGATTGTCGAGGTTCCGCTGCACGTTCATGGTCACGCGCATGGTGGAGAACATGTCACCCGCAACCGCCGGCTCCACATCGGAGCCTATCGAGAGAGCCGATCCAAGCGCCCGCAGCTTGCCCGTGATGGGATTGCCAAAGCCCATCTGCAGCTCCACGTCCGCTGTCACGCTGAAGCTTGCGCCGGCCCCGACGAGCGCCTTGATGAGCGCGTCATCAAAATTGTTCGCATGCACGATATTGGTGCGCTGATCGATGAGCCCGAGCGCGATGAGCTGTTCGAACGTGCCGGGCGACATGAGGGGTGCGCCGCCCGTATGGGCGCTGGCGATCAGGCCGTATTCGCGGGCCAGCTTGAAATCCTCAACGCAAACGTCGTGAACCGAGTATTGGGGGCCGAGAACCGCAAGCCCCATGGTGACAAGTCGCGTATCGGAGGCCATTCGCCCCTTCCGCAGGCGTTCCACCTCGGCCCGCGGCATGGGCATTTCGCTGAAGTGCTTTTGGCCGGGCTTTGGGTTCGGCTTGGGCGAGCCGTGCAGGAAGAGCGCCCGCGCGCCAGACTCCTCGAGCCCGTCTATCGCCGCGTCCGTATGATCCGGCGTAGGATTGTTGTGGCACCAGTCCACAAGTGTGGTGATGCCCGCGTTGAGCTTGGAGAGTGCGCCGACCAGATTGGCGATATAGATGTCCTCGGGGCGGAAATAGGTGGCAAGGCCGCGATGCATGGCGCGCATATATTCCGCCACGGTCCAATCCCCGGCCACACCGCGCAGTCCCGTCTGCCAGGTGTGGACGTGAGAGTCGATCAGTCCCGGCATCACGATGAAGTCCGCGGCGTCGATCACCGCGGCATCGCCGCCGTCGACCGACGGCCCGATCGCGGCAATCTTGTCGTCGACCACCAAAAGATCGCCACGGGCGCCCGCCTCGTAACGGGATTCCATCGTGATCAACCGGCCGCCCTTGATCAGAATCTTCGACATAATGCCCTCCCACGATCCCGCCAAACGGGATTGGCGGCGGCCTACGCACGGTCGCCATTCTGGTGATGATATTGACTCCCCACCCTCAAAGCTGCCATTCGAAACTCTGCCAATTTCTTTCGAGAAACTGCCATGGATTTCAGCTATCCCCTTTCTCCCGATCCGGATGAAGCCCAGTCGCCTGTGGTGGGGTGGCACCATGATTCCGTGGAGGCCAAGATCTTCCCGCCGCATCGGCATCGCCGCGCGCAACTGATGCATGTCACATCGGGCATCGTTGTGGTGGAGGTGGAAAACGGCCGCTGGGTGGTTCCGCCGGTCCGCGCCTTGTGGATCCCCGCGGGGATCACCCACAGCGCGCGCTATCCGCGCGGCGTGGCCATGCGGCATCTCTACCTCGAGATGAGTACCTTCGAGCAGGAGATGCCCGCGCATTGCGCGCTTCTGCAGCTCGACGGCCTGACCAAGGAGCTTATCAAGGCCGTGGCGGAACAGCCCTGGGAGGCCGGCCTGTCCGGCCCGGGGGCGCGGCTGATTGCGGTTCTGATCGACCGGCTGGCGCAGTCGGCGCGCAGCGACCTCTATCTGCCCACGGGCCAAGACCGGCGCGTGCGCCGTGTCATGGATGCGCTGATGCAAGACCCATCCGATCAGCGCTCTCTCAGGGAAATTGCGAAGAATGCCTCGGCCAGCGAGAGAACCCTGGCGCGCTTGTTCAAGGACGACACGGGCCTGACCTTCGGCGACTGGCGCCAGCAGCTTCGCCTGCATCTGGCCATCGAGCGGCTCGCATCCGGCGATAGCATCGCCCAGGTGGCCTTCGACCTCGGCTATGGCTCGCCGAGCAGCTTCACCACGATGTTCCGGAAGGCGCTCGGTGTCCCGCCCGCCCGCTATATCAAAGGGGCGAGCGCCGACGGTCTGGCGTGAGCGCATTTGGTCGTGCAAACGATTGCAGATCGCGTTAGGTTCTGTTAAGGTCCTCGGATCAGTGGTGTTGGAGGTGGAGACAAATGGCGCATCAGCACGGGGGCAAGGTGGCCGAGGTCGCGGAGCGCCGTCGCGCGGCCGATGCAGCGGCGGGCCGGGTAGCGGCAGATATAGTGCTTTCTGGCGGACGGATCGTCGACGTGCTGTCCGGCCGTCTTCTGCCGGGAGACTTGGCCATCGCCGGCGCCCGGATCGCCGCGATCGGCGATGTCACCCACTGCATCGGACCGACCACAGAGAAGATCGACTACGCCGGCCGCTTTATACTCCCCGGATTTATCGACCCCCATTTCCATACCGGCTTTTCGCAGGTCACTATCGAACGCTTGGCTGAACTCATCGTGCCTCAGGGCACGGTCGCTCTAAGCACCTGCTTCTATGAGTCGGCCGCCATCGGGGGCCTGCGCGCCGTCGAGGAGCAGCTGGAGCGCGCCAAAGGCACCGGTCTCGATGTTCTTCTGTCTCCGTTCCATGCCTCGGCGCTCAACCTCGGCGAGTTCGGCTGCACCCGCCGTTTCAGCTTGGAAGACATGAAAGCGCTGCTCGATCGGCCGGAATGTGTGGAACTGCGCGAGTGGAGCGACGCTGTGCGCCAGCTGCCCGTGCCGGGAATTGCGGAAACCTGGGAGCACGCGATCCGGCGTGGGCATGTCATTGGCGGCCACCTGGAAGGGCTCTCGGGGGCGGCGCTTCAGGCCGCTGCCGCGCAGGGTGTCTGCTCCGACCATGAGGCCATCACGCCGGAAGAAGCGCTGGAGCGGGTCAAGCTCGGCATTTACGTGCAAATGCGCGAAGGCTCGTCCACTCAGGATATGGTGCGCCTGCTTCCGGCCATCACCGAGCAGGGCGCCAATCCCGCCCTGTTCAGCGTCTGCAGCGACGAGCAGGAGCTGCATGATCTGGCCGATGACGGGCACCTCGACGGCAAGCTGCGCACACTGGTGCGGCACGGCCTCGCTCCCATCGATGCGGTGCGGCTGGTCACCCTGAACGCCGCCCGCAGCCTGGGCGTTGAGCGCGACTATGGCGCGGTGACGCCGGGTCGCTTCGCCTCCCTTGTGGTCGTGGACAATCTCGCGGACTTCAACGTCCTTGCCACTTTTGCAAAAGGCAAGCTCGCCGCCAGGGATGGTCAATACCTGCTGGAGCGCAGCACGAGGCCTTATCCGGAGGCCTTCACGGGCACGGTGAAGCTCGGCCGAACCTTCCGCGCGGAAGACTTTGCGCTCCCGATCAAGGACGGTGCCGCCCGTCTTCGGGCCATTCATATGCGCCCAAGCTATCTCGAGACCCGCGAGCTGCACCTGGATCTAGAGATTGCGCGAGGCTCGGTGGTCGGCGGTCCGGCCAGAGATATCGCCAAGCTCGCCGTGGCCGACCGCCATGAGGCGAGCGGACGCCTTTCCGTTGCGTTGACGCACGGCTTCGGCGTCCGCCGCGGCGCCTTCGCCGCGACCATCAATGCAGGCATCATGAACCTGTTCGTCATGGGGGTGGACGATGCCGACATGGCGCTCGCCGCCAATCGCATTGCCGAGCTCGACGGCGGCATTGTGGTCGTCGAGGGCGGGGAGGTTGTCGCCGAACTGCCCATGCCGGTGCTCGGCATACTCTCGCATGCACCGCTGGAGGACTCGCTGGCCGCCATGCGCGGGGTTGCCAATGCGCTCAAGACGCGCATCGGCTCCCCGCACAAGGGCCTGGTGCCCATGGCGGGCTTCGCTTGCCTGGCGGTCAGCATCCCCGAGCTGAAGCTCACCGACCGTGGTCTCGTGAGGGTGGAGCGAAGCGGCGCCCGGCGATACGTGCCGCTTTTGGTGGGCGACGCACCCGCTTCGCACGCGCTCCAAGCCGTTTGAAACAAGCCAGCGAGGATGGGGGGTGAGCCCATGGTCATGACAGTGGAAATGGCGCGGTTCGTGGTGAAGCCGGGGGCGGAAGCGGCGATGCTCTCAGAGCGGCCGGCCATGCTCGAGGCGGCGCGCAAGCATTTTCCTGCCCATCGCGACGCCTATCTCTGCAAGCTCGATGACGGCACCTGGATCGACATCGTCCTCTGGAGCGACCGCCAACAGGCGGAAGAGGCGGCCGAGGGGTTCTATCGCTATCCCGAGATAAACACCTGGTTCCGGCACGTCGAACGGATGATCGGCTTCGAATATGCCGATGTCGAGCAGATCTCCTACCCCGAAAACCCGGACCGAGAAGCGCAGCGCTAGACTAGCTACATCACTCGGGCTTTCGTTGTGAGCCCTGGACCGCAGGGTCAAGCCCGCGGTGACGTAGCCCGCTACAGTGACGGCAAGAAACCGTCGTCGTCCGGCTAGACCGGGCCGCGCTGGCTATGTTCCCCCATTGGCCAACGCGAACGCGACCCGGCACGAGGCGGGCGCCGCGATCAGAGTCGCCGTCTCTCCGCCAGCAGAAACACCGCCAGCAGGCAGCACAGGAGCCCGAGGAACCAGGGCAGCCCCTGATGCCCGATCAGTTGCATCGCCAATCCTGCCGCGGGCGAGCTCACGATGCCGCCGATCCCCCACACGAACGCAAAGGCCGCATTCCCGGCGATCAGGGCTTGACCGGTGAAACGCTCGCCGAGCTGGATCAGCGACATGGTGTAGAGCCCGAACGAGACCCCGCCCCATAGGAAAATGAGCGGCCAGATGAGCCACGTGTTGAAGATCGACTGCAGCAGCGCGCAGCCGGCCAGCGAAGCCAGGGCGCAGAACAGCATGATCCGCATCGAGCCGAACCGTTCGGCCAAGCGCCCGAGCAGAATCTGCAGCACCGCATTGCCTGCGATGAAGCATGTGATGAGCGAGGCGATGCGCTCCTCGGCGCTGCCGAGTGCTGTGCCGTAGACTGCGATCAAGGAAAGCAGGCTCTGCTCGAAAGCGGCGGCGGTGAAGACCGCCAACAGGAGCAGCGGCGCCAGGGCGAGGAAGCCGCCGACCGAAATTGCCTCCCCCTGCTGCGGCATGCTCGGCAGGCGCGGCACCACCGCGAGCACGATCAGGCCGCAGAGAAGGAAGGCTGCGATGCCGATCATGAAGGGCGGCCAACCCTGCGTGCCCACCAGGCCGAGCGACAGCGGGCCGATGGCGAAGCCGCCCGAAACGATCGATGAATAGAGGCCCATGATGCGGCCCCGGCGTGGCGCGGGCGTGATCGAGATCAGCCAGGTTTCGCTGATCACGTAGAGCGGATTGGCGAAGAAGCCGAGCAGGAAGCGCAGCGGCATCCAGGCCCACACGTCCTGCCGCCAGGCAATCGCGATCAGGGTGAGCACGGCCATCATCGAACACAGGATCGCAAGCCGCGCCCCGCCCACGCGCCGCGCCAGCGCCGGAACGAAGAGCGCGGATACGACGAAGCCCAGCGGCGTCATCGCCGCCGACAAGCCGATCAGCCCGGGCACTATTGCCTGCCGCTCCAGGATGAAGCTGAGCAGTGGATAGGTGAGCCCCTGCGCCACCGCGAACACGCTGACGGTCGCGATGATGCCGGCCATCGCGCCCCATGGCATCCGATCCTCGCGCGGTGATGGGGTGCTTTCGGCCGTCATGCGGAAACAGGGCTGGTTTGAGGTCCGGCGGGCTTCGATCCTGAAAGAGGGAGGATTCTACAGGATGCGAACGGCGCCGTACTTAAGCGTTCCCAAAGAGTTCTCAAGAACGCCCAAACCGGCTATAGATGCGCCCTATGCAGGCATCACGCTTTGCCTTCGGTCCGTTCCTGCTCGATTCCGCTGCGGGAACGCTTCTTCGGAACGGCGTCCCCGTCGCCATTGGCTACCGTGGGCTGAAGCTGCTTGCGGCGCTCGTCGGACGGCCCGGCGAAATCCTGCGCAAGGCCGAGTTGATGGATGCCGCATGGCCCGGCACGGCCGTCGAGGAAGGCAACCTCACCGTCCAGATCGCGCTGCTGCGGAAGCTGCTCGGTCCGGCCGCCGGCGGCGGTCAGTGGATCGCCACGGTTCCGCGCCTCGGCTATCGCTTTGCGGGGGCCGTAGAACAGCTCGGCGGCGCTAAGCGAAAGCCTTTGCCGCTGCCCAGCAAGCCATCGATAGCCGTGCTGCCCTTCGTGAATGTCAGCAACGATCCCGGGCAGGACTCCTTCGCCGACGGGTTGACCGAGGACCTGATCACCGATCTGTCCAGGATCGCCGGCCTGTTCGTCATCGCGCGCAGCTCGGCCTTTGCCTACAAAGGCAAGGCGATGGACGTGCGCGACATCGCACGGGACCTCGGTGTGCGCTATCTGCTGGAGGGGAGCGCAAGGCACGCCGCGGGATGTGTGCGCATCAATGTCCAGCTGGTCGACGCGGCCAGTGGCGATCATCTCTGGGCGGAGCGCTTCGATCGCGGCCTGGACGATATCTTTGCCGTTCAGGACGAGGTCACCGGCAAGATCGTGGAGGCACTGCTCGGCCGGCTGCGCGCACCGCCGCCGCGCAATCGGCCCAAAAATCTCGAGGCATACGATCTGTGCGTGCGGGCGCGCAAGCTGATCGACGATTCGCCGCTGACGGCGCGGGAAGCGCATCTGATGCTCACGCGCGCGGTTACCCTCGATCCGGAATACGCCGAGGCCTATCGCTGGCTCGCCATGAACCACTGGATGGGATGGGTGCATTGGGGTGAACCGGTCGAACCCAACCGTCGCCTTGCTTTAAACCTGGCGCGCAAGGCCGTGGCGATTGATCCCAACGACGCCGGCTGCCACTGGGTTCTGGCCAACCTGCTAGCCTACGAGCGCAATTTCGCCGAGGCGGATGCGGAATTCGCCAAGGCGATTGAGCTCGATCCGAACGAGGCCGACACCTGGGCGACGTTGTCGGACATCACGGTCCTGGCCGGGCGGGTCGGGGAGGGGATTGAGCACATCCGCAAGGCGTTCCGGCTCAATCCGTTTCCGGCAAGCTGGTATTATCTGACGCTCGGCCAGGCGCAGTATGCGGCGCGCGAATATGAAGCCGCCGTGGAGACATTGCGCAGGGAGGAGACTTATCGGACGAGCTCACGCCGTTTCCTCGCGGCAAGCCTCGCCCAGCTGGGTCGGCTCGACGAGGCGCGCGCCGAGGCCGAACTGTTCCTCGTCGGCAACCCGCATTTCACGACCCGCCACTGGGCCGCGACGGAGCCGTTCCGCGACGCTGCGACCCTCGAGCATTTCGTTGATGGCTACCGCAAGGCCGGTCTTCCGGAGTGAGGCGCGCTTCTAGCGCCCCATCGGCAGATGGTAGGCTTGGCGGAAGTAATCGCGAAACGCCTGCATCACCGGTGTGAACGTGATGCCGCGTTTCCAGGCGAGGCCCACATCCATGGGGGGGATCGCGTCATTGAGCTCGACGGTTTCGATGCGCCTTCCTTCCAGCGACCACGGCCGGTGCACCATGTCGGAGAGGATGGCCACCCCTTGCCCGTTGGCGACCAGCGATCGCACCGCCTCCACTGACGAGGTGCGCAGCCGCACGGAGGGGCGGTAAGGGGTCTTGCTCCAGTATTTGAGCGATGTATGGGCCGCCTCGTCCACCGTCAGCATGATATAGGGCTCCTCGGAGACCTCCTTCAGTCCGACCGAGCCGAGCGAAAGCAGCCTGTGCCTGGCAGGAACCCACAACCGCCGGCGTGACGAGAGATGGGTTTCTGTGGAGAGATCCGGGTTGGTCGTATTGGCGGTCAGCATCACCGCGAGATCATAGCGGTTGGCCAGCAGGCCCTCCTCGATCGCATCGCGATTGAGCTCGAACAGCTGGATGTCCAGCCGCGGAAAATTGCGTCGGAGCCGCTCCAGATGGTGAGGGAGGTAATAGCCGATCACCGTGTAGGAGGCGGCCACCCTCAGCGTGTCCTCGAGATCGCTGCCCGGCACGTTGATGCCTGCCATCTCGTCGATCTTCGCCAGCACCTCATAGGCGTGGAACAGCATCTCCCGACCGGCCGCAGTGAGCTCCATCCCTTGCTGCGAACGCGAGAACAGTTTCGCACCGACTTCGATCTCGAGTTCCTTGATCGCGGTCGTGATGGCCGACTGCGAAATCGATAAGGCAACGGCCGCTTGAGACACCTGGCCGCTCTCTGCGGTCGAGACGAAATACCGGATCTGTTTGAGGGTGATGGCCATTGGGTCTATGGGTATCTGAATTTCTGATAAATGCCAAGGTGGATAATCGAAAAAGTAATCAACCCGAAAGATCGTGCGGCTGCGCATGTTCGCACGCCGTGACCAAGACATTAAAACCACGTCATATTTCACCGGAACGCTCGATCTGGGCGACAGGTCTGATATCTGAATTTTTAAGGGTCAAAATCAAAGAATAGAATTTATCAATGCGCGAAGCTTTCGCTAAGGTTACGACAGACGAGGAATAACGGCGCAAAGAAAAAATGGCGCCGGGGCGGGAGGGCTGCCAATCATGCCGCTGTCAGCGGTGGACCTCAACTGCGATATGGGCGAAGCGTTCGGGCGGTGGCACATCGCCGATGCCGACGACGCGCGTATCATGGGGCTGATCAGCTCGGCCAATATTGCCGCTGGTTTCCATGCGGGCGACCCCATGCTGATGGACGAGACCGTCCGGCTGGCGGCGCAATATGGCGTGGGCATCGGCGCCCATCCGGGCTACCGGGATCTTCAGGGGTTCGGCCGCCGCAAGATCGCCGGCAGCAACGAGGAGATCCTCAACGACCTGATCTACCAGGTCGGCGCGCTGCGCGAATTCGCGCGCCGTTACGGGGCGAAACTCCAGCACGTCAAGCCGCATGGCGCGCTTTACATGGAGATGGCCGTCAATGAAGGCTTGTCGCGCGGCTTCATCGACTTCATGCGCCGCACCTCGCCGGACGTCTACGTCTTCTGCATGGAGGCCTCGCTGACGTTCCGCATCGCCCGCGAAATGGGGCAGCCGGCCGTACGGGAGTTCTATGCGGACCGCGATTACGATGCGACCGGCTCCATTGTCTTCGTGCGGCGGGTCGACCGGCTGGACCCCAAGCGGGTCGCGGACAAGGTGGTGCGCGCCTGCCTGGAGGGGAAGGTGCGCACCGTTGAAGGCGAGGACATCGACGTTTCCTTCGAATCCGTCTGCTTCCACTCGGACACGCCTGGCTGCGTGGAGATCGCCTGTGCCATACGCGATGCCCTCACCGCGAGCGGGGTCCGCATCGCGCCGGTTTCCGAGATACTCGTCAGTGCGGACAGTGGTTCAAGGAGAGCCGTATGAGCAAGCAAGAAGTTCGGTCGCCCCTTCCCGGCGTCTTCTATCGCAAACCTGCACCCGACAGCCCGCCTTATAAGAATGACGGCGATGCGGTGGCGGCCGACGACGTCATCGGCCTGGTCGAGGTGATGAAGTCCTTCCACGAGGTGAAGGCTGGGGTGGCGGGCCGAGCGATCCGTTTCCTGGCGGACAACGAGGATGCGATCATGGCCGGCGACGTGATCGCGGAGGTCGAGGGATGACCATCCGATCTGTGCTCGTGGCGAACCGTGGCGAGATCGCCGTGCGCATCATCCGCGCGGCGAAGGCGCTCGGCCTGCGCACGATCCAGGTCTATAGCGCGGCCGACGCGGATTCGCTCGCGGTGCGCATCGCCGATGAGGCCGTGGAGATCGGCCCGCCCGCGGCGAAGAAGTCTTACCTCAACATCCCTGCGCTCATCGAGGCCGCGAAGACCGCCAAGGCGGATGCCGTTCATCCCGGCTATGGCTTCCTCGCAGAGAACGCCGATTTCGCCGATGCGGTTGTGGCCGCCGGCATGCGCTTCGTAGGGCCGTCCGGTTCGGCCATCCGTCTGTTGGGCGACAAGGTGGCCGCGCGCGAGGTTGCCCGCAAGGCGGGCGTGCCGACGGTGCCGGGCAGCGACGGCCGCGTGACCGACGCGGAGACCGCGGCCGCCATGGCGGGCGAGATCGGCTTTCCCGTCATGATCAAGGCGGCGGCCGGCGGCGGTGGGCGCGGGATCCGTATCGTTCACGATGCGGCGGAGTTCGCCCGCCAGTTTCCGCAAGCCTCCGCCGAGGCCGCAGCAGCCTTCGGCGACGGCGGCCTCTACGTGGAGAAGGTGATCCCGAAGGCGCGCCACATCGAAGTGCAGATTTTGGGCGACGGTCGCAACTTTGTGCACTGTTTCGAGCGCGAGTGCTCGCTGCAGCGGCGCCGCCAGAAGGTCTGGGAAGAGGCGCCGGCCTTCGATCTGCCACAAGATGTCCGCGCCCGGCTCTGCGCGAGCGCGGTCGAGCTCGCGCGGTCGGTTGGCTACGTCGGAGCGGGCACGGTCGAATATCTCTACGACGATGCGACCCGCGATTTCTATTTCATCGAGGTCAACACGCGCATTCAGGTCGAGCATCCCGTCACCGAGATGATCACCGGTGTCGATCTCGTGCAGGAGATGCTGAAGATCGCGGGCGGGCAACCGCTCTCGGTGCGTCAGGATGATGTGGCGATCGTTGGCCACGCCATAGAGTGCCGCATCAATGCCGAGGACCCTTACAAGGATTTCCAGCCTTGGCCGGGCAAGGTCGAGAAGCTGGCAGTGCCCGACGAAGCGCATGTGCGTTTCGACACTCTGCTGTTCGAAGGCTATCAGGTTCCGCCCTTCTACGACTCGCTCCTCGGCAAGCTGATCGTCCATGGCGAGACCCGCGACCAGTGCCTCGCCCGTCTCGGGCAAGCGCTGTCCCGCCTCGATATCCAGGGAATCCCCACCACCCTGCCGCTGCACCGGGCGCTTGCCGCCGACCCCGACGTCATGGCCGGCAACGTCCATACACGCTTTCTCGAAAAATGGCTTGAGACGGGGCTTGCTGCCGCCGGCAGGGAGAAGGAGGTGGCCCAATGAAGAACCGCTACAGTTTCGGAGGCGACGAACACCTGTTCGTGGAATGCGACGAGAGCATGTCGCTCGAGGCTTTCTTCAAGAGCCTCTCCATGACCAAGGCCGTCAAGGACAGCGGCATCAGGGGCGTCACCGAGATCTGCCCGGCCAACGCTTCGTTCCAGATCAAGTTCGACCCTGATGTCATCAAGCCGGACGACATTCTGCGCGAGGTGCAGGCCATCGAGGAGCAGGCGGCGAAGTCGGAGCCTGTGATCCCCACCCGCATCATCGAAATCCCGGTCTACTACCAGGATCCGTGGACGCACGAGACGCTTATGCGCTTCCGCGAGCGGCACCAGGACCCGAAGGCGACCGATCTCGAATATGCGGCGCGCATCAACGGCTTTGCGACCGTCGAGGAGTTCATCGCCGCCCATTCGGGCGCGCCGTGGTTCGTGTCCATGGTCGGCTTCGTCGCCGGTTTGCCCTTCATGTACCAGATGGTCGAGCGGCAGCGGCAGCTGCAGGTGCCGAAGTACCTGCGCCCGCGCACCGACACGCCGAAGCTGACGGTGGGCTATGGAGGCTGCTTCACGGCCATCTACTCGGTGCGCGGCGCCGGCGGCTACCAGATGTTCGGCATCACCCCGATGCCGATCTACGATCCCGAGCAGAAGGTCAGCTATCTCCGCGATTTCATGGTGCTGTTCAGGCCCGGCGACATCGTCAAGTTCAAGTCGATCGGCCGGGAGGAATACGACCAGACCGTCGCCGACGTGGACGCGGGGCGCTTCTCCCCCGCCATGAGCGACGTCACCTTCGATCTCACCGAATTCCAGAAGGACATCGACGGCTACAACGCACGGCTGGAGGGCGCGATCCATGGCCGCTAGGGTGATCAATCCGGGTCTATCCACCACTGTCCAGGATCTCGGTCGTCCCGGATATTTCCACCTGGGCATTCCGATCGGCGGCGCCATGGACCGGCTCGCCATGCGCGCCGCCAACCTGCTCGTCGGCAATGACGAGGGGGCGGCCGGGCTCGAAGCGGTGTTCATCGGCCCCGAACTCGAATTCACGGCGGATACGGTGATCGCCGTGACCGGTGCCGACGTGCCGCTGAAGATCGACGGCGACGAGAAGCCGGGCTGGACGTCGCTCGCCGTCAGGAAAGGGCAGGTTCTCTCTTTCGGCTATCTCAAGTCGGGCGCGCGCATCTACATCGCCTTCGCCGGCGGTGTGGACGTCCCGGTCGTGCTGGGCAGCCGGTCGACCTATGCCATCGGCGCCCTCGGCGGCTTCAAGGGGCGGCCGCTGGCCAAAGGCGACGAGCTGCCGGTCGGCACTGCCAGAGCGGCGCGCGAAGGGCGCAGCGTGCCGGAGGCCCTGCGGCGCGGCCCCGGCAGGCCGGCCGAACTGCGCGTGCTGCCCGGCCTCTATTGGCATCGCATCCGTGAGCAGTCGCAAGCGGCCTTTTTCGACGACGACTGGAAGGTGGCGCCCGAAGCCGACCGGATGGGCTATCGCTTCCGGGGTGGCCGGCCCATGTCCTTTGTGGAGCGCGAGCAGCCCTTCGGCGCCGGCTCCGATCCCTCCAACATCGTCGACAGCTGCTATCCCTACGGCTCGATCCAGGTACCCGGGGGGACGGAGCCCATCATCCTGCACCGGGATGCCGTATCGGGCGGCGGCTATTTCATGATCGGCACGGTGGTCTCGGCCGACATGGACCTCATCGGCCAGATGCAGCCGAACACGCCGACGCGCTTCGTCAAGGTCGATATGGAAACGGCCCTGAACGCCCGCGCCGACAGGTCCGAGCTTCTGCGGAGGATACGGAGCGCACTCGACTGAACCACATGAGAAATGCCGCCACAACGCCCGGCGGCGAACAATAAGGGGAGCGGAAATGAAAAAGCTATCTGCACTGATGCTGGCCACGGTCATCTCAGCGGCCGCATTCTCCCAGGCCCTCGCCGAGGACTGGTTTCCCTACGAAGCCGAGAAGGTCGAGCCGCCTTTCGCGGCTGACGGCAAATCGGAGCCCGTATCCTACGTGCCGTTGGAGAAGGCCTCGAAGCCCTGGAACATCTGCGTGTCCTTCCCCCACATGAAGGATGCCTACTGGCTGGGCGTCGGCTACGGCGTGGCCGAGGAGGCCAAGCGGCTGGGCGTCAAGATGAACCTGGTCGAGGCCGGCGGCTATACCGAGCTCAACAAGCAGATCTCGCAGATCGAGGACTGTGTCGCCAGCGGGGCCGACGCGGTGGTGATCGGCGCCATCTCCTATGATGGCCTCAACAATCTCGTCGCCGAAGTCCGCAAGAAGAACATTCCGGTCATCGACGTCATCAACGGCATCTCCTCGCCGGAGATCTCCGCGAAGTCTCTGGTGTCCTTCTACACCATGGGCCATTCCGCCGGCGAATACCTGGCCAAGAAGCATCCGGCCGGCAGCGAGGAGGTCGTGGTCGGCTGGTTCCCGGGTCCCGCCGGGGCTGGCTGGGTCGAGGCGGCCAACAAGGGCTTCATGGATGCGGTGAAGGGCTCGGCGGTCAAGGTGCTCGAGCCGAAATACGGCGATACCGGCAAGGAGGTGCAGCTGAAGCTGGTCGAGGACGAGCTTCAGGCCAATCCCAACATCCGCTACGTGGCGGGCACCGCGGTGACGGCGGAAGCCGCCCAGGGCCTGATCCGCGAACGCGGTCTCCAGGGCAAGGTAGACCTGCTGGCCTTCTACATGACCCCCGGCGTTTATCAGGGTATCAAGCGCGGCTTCATCCTCGCCGCACCGGCCGACTCCATGGTCATTCAGGGTCGCATCGCGATCGACCAGGCCGTGCGCATCCTGGAAGGCAAGGACTACGTCAAGCATGTCGGGCCGAAGATCTTCGTCGTCGACCAGGACAACGTCAACGACGTGTCGCAGACCAACATCCTGCCGCCCGACAACTACAAGCCTGTGTTCAGCGTCAACTAGAGCAATTCAAGCGAGCCCCGCCCGCGCGGCGGGGCCGCACCGCTCCGGGAGATGACCATGAGCAAAGCGCCTTTGGTCGAGATGACCGAGATCTGGAAGGAATTCCCGGGGGTCAAGGCGCTCGCCAACGTGAACTTTCGCCTGCAGCATGGCGAGGTCCACGTGCTGTTCGGCGAGAACGGCGCCGGCAAGTCGACGCTTATCTCGATCCTGTCGGGCGTCTATCGCCCGACGGCGGGCACCATCCACGTCGAGGGCAAGGAGGTCGAGTTCCGCTCCGTCCAGGATGCTAGGGAGGCCGGCGTCGGCACCGTGTTCCAGGAATTCTCGCTGGTGCCCACGCTCGCGGTGTTCGAGAACGTCTACCTTGGGAAGGAGCCGCGCCGCGGTCCCTTCATCGACCGCAAGGCGATGATAAGGGGTGCGGAGGCGCTCTTCCGCGAGCTCGGCTTCGACATCGACGTCCGCACCCCGGTCGTGCGCCTCTCCCGCGCTCAGCAGCAGATGGTCGAGATCGCCAAGGCGCTCCACGCCAAAGCGCGCGTCCTGATCCTGGATGAGCCCACCGCATCGCTCACGGAGAAGGAAACGGAAAAGCTGTTCTCCTTCATCCGTCGCGCCAAGGAGAGCGGCGTCGGCATCATCTACATCTCGCACCGCATCCAGGAATTCGCCGAGATCGCCGACCAGATCAGCGTCCTGCGCGACGGCCGGATGATCGGCACCGTCGGCGCCAAGGACGTTTCCGAGAGAACGCTCGTCGAGCTCATGACGGGAAGAGCAATCGACAAGGTCTATCCGCAGATATGCCGTCAGCCTGACGGCGAGAAGGTCCTGTCGCTGCGCGGCATCCATGCGGCCGGCGTGCACGGCGTCGACATCGACGTGAGGGCGGGCGAGGTGCTCGGCATCGCCGGCCTGGTCGGTTCGGGAAAGTCGCGGGTGTGGCGCAGCGTTCTTGGCCTCCAGCCGATCAAGGCGGGCCGGGTTGTCATGCGGGGCGCGGACGTCACCGGACTGCCGACCCGCAAGCTTCTCGACGCCGGCATCTTTTACCTGCCGCCCGACCGCAAGTCGGAAGGCCTGGTGCTCACAGCGTCGGCGCGGGACAACATCCGCCTCAGCCTGCTTGCTCGCCGCGATCTCGCAGGCCCCCTCGGCATGCCTTCTCCGGCACGCAGCCGGGCGGAGGCCGACGCCATCGGCGCGCGGGTCGAGCTCGCCGCGCGGGCACTGCCCATGGCGGTTGCCAGCCTGTCGGGCGGCAACCAGCAGAAGGTCTTGTTCGGCAAAGGCTTCGGCGAGGAGCGCCTGGTCTACATCTTCGACGAGCCCACGGTCGGCGTGGATATGGGCACGCGCAGCCAGCTCTACCTCCTGATCCGAGATCTCGCCGAAGCCGGCAAGGCGGTGGTCGTCGTCTCCTCCGACCTGCCGGAGGTGATGCATCTCTCGCACCGGCTGCTGGTCTTTGCCGGCGGCAGGATCGCAGCGGAACTCGAAGGAGAGGAGATCGCGGAGGACACGATCCTCCGACACTTCTTCAGCCAAGCAAGGATATCGGCCTGATGTCGTCGCCAGAGACCGTGACCAACGATGTCCACCCGCTTTCACGCCGCTTCGCTCCGGCCAACGCGGCCAAGGCGCTCTTCCTCAAGGTTGGCGTGCTCCCCTTCTTCCTCGCCGCGGCGCTGATCATCTTCTCGCTCGTGTCTGGCCAGTTCCTGTCCCTGCAGAACCTCACCAACGTGGCGCGCCAGTCCGTCTATCTGATCCTGGTCTCGCTCGGGCAGATGATCGTCCTCATCACCGGTGGTTTCGATCTGTCGGTCGGCACCGCCATCGCCCTCACCTCGGTCGTCAGCGCGCTCGCCATGGTCGCGCTCGCCTCGGCCATGCCGGATTATGTATGGCTCGTCATCCTGCTCGGCTGCTTCGCCGGCTTCGGCGCCGCCCTCGCCATAGGCAGTCTGAACGGCATCGGTGTTGCGCAGTTCGGTGTCTCCCCGTTCATCATGACGCTCGGCGTGCAATCGGTCGGCGCGGGCATGGCGCTCTTCCTCACCGGCGGCGTGCCGATCGCCGGGCTCCCTTATGAATTCGGCAATGTCTTCGGCTTCGGCAGGGTGTTCGGCACCCCGGTTCCGGTGCTGGTCGCCATCCTCGCCATCGTGGTGATCTGGTTCCTCATGAACCGGACCCGGCTTGGCGCGCACATCTACGCGGTGGGCGGCAATGCCAAGGCGGCCAACCTTTCCGGCGTGCCCACCAAGCGGGTGCTGTTCCTGGCCTATCTCATGTGCTCGCTGCTCGCCTCGCTCGCCGGCCTGCTGCTCACGGCCCGGGTGGAATCGGGCGAGACCAATCTCGGCGGCACCATCGCCCTGGAATCGATCGCCGCCTGTGTCATCGCCGGCGTGTCGCTCAGGGGCGGAATCGGCCGTGTCGAAAGCGTCGTGCTCGGCGCCTTCTTCATCGTGCTCGTTCAGAACGGCATGAACATCGCGCAGATCGGCTCGTATCTGCAGATGGTTCTGCTCGGCGCCTTGCTCATACTCGCCGTCATCCTCGACCAGTTCCGCTACCGCATGCTTGTCGGCCGGACCTGACCGGACCCCGGCGGCAAACCTCGGAAAGGCTTCGCCATGTCGGCAGCAATGTCCAGCCAACAGGCCGAAACGATCCACATGGCCGCCTCTGTCGACGATGCCCTCGCCGCGCTCCGTGATCATGGGGCGCAGGCGGCGCCGCTTGCCGGCGCGACATGGATCATGCGTGCCCCGATCCGTGGCGAAAGGCTGCGCCCGGCTTATGTCGGCCTTGGCGCCATCCCGGAACTGTGCGCCGTGGAAGTCGCGGACGATGAGATCAGCATCGGTGCCTGCGTCACCCATGCACGCCTTGCGGCAGCCCTCCATGGCATCCGGGGGTGCCAGGGGCTTGTGGCCGCCGCCAGCGGGGCCGCGAACCCGGCCGTGCGGCAGATGGCGACCGTGGGCGGCAATCTGTGCACCGCCGACTTTCCCGCCTCCGATCTCGCGCCTGCTCTGCTGTGCCTCGACGCATCGGTTGAGCTTTGCACGGCCGCCGGCCGGGATCGCGTGCCGATCGGCCGCTTCCTGGAGCTCCGCCGCGACCTGGAGCCGGCTACGCTTCTCACGAAGGTCACGCTGAAGCGCCGGCCCCTGCGCTGCGCCCATGCCAGGCTGCCTTTGCGCAGGGCGGGAGACTATCCGGTGGCGATCGTCAGCATGGCGGCGGCGTCTGCGGGCGATGGTTCGATCGACGATATCCGCATCGCGGTCGGTTCGGTCGAGGCCACCGCGCGCCGCTGGCCGGAACTGGAGCAGCGGTTCCGCGGCCGCAAGCTCGATGCTGCGGAAGCGGAGGAACTGGCCAAGGCCGCGAGCAGAGCGTTCCGCGGCCGCGACGGCATCGAAGCGCCCGGCTGGTACCGAGTGCAGGTGCTGCCCGCCCTCGTGCGGCGCTGCGCCGAAACGATCATGGCTCCAGCAGAAACGGAAGAGTGAGGGGCGATGGCGGTTAGCTTTGTCGTGAACGGAGAGGAGCGGCGCTCGGCCGCCGATCAGATGACACCGCTCGTTGATGTGCTGCGCGACGAGTTCTTCCTGACCGGCGCAAAGGCAGCGTGTCGCGAAGGCGCCTGCGGTGCCTGCACCGTGCTGCTCGACGGCAACCCAGTCGTGTCCTGCCTCGTGCCGGTGGGGATGCTCGAAGGCCGCGAGGTGCGCACGGTGGAAGCGCTCGCCCCGACGGAAGAGCTTTCTCCCGTGCAGCAGGCCATGGAAGAGCACGACGTCGTCCAGTGCGGCATGTGTTTCCCCGGCATCGTGATGGTTCTGACGAGCTTTCTGGCGGAGTGCCCGCAGGCCGGACCGGACGAGATCAAGACGGCGCTGGTCGGCAATATCTGCCGCTGCACCGGCTACGAGCGTGTGGTGGATGCGGCGGTGGCGCTTGCGCAGCGGAGATAAGTCATGACTTTGGCGGATGCTTCGAACGTCACCATGAACCTGCCGCGGCGCGACGCCCGCGACAAGCTTCTCGGCCGCACCCGCTATACGGTCGACCGAAAGCACCCGGGCATGTTGCACGCGGCATTGCGGCGTTCAGATATCGCCTCCGCCCGGATAATCAAGGTCGATATCACGGATGCCAGCAGGATGCCCGGTGTGCGTGCCATCGCGCTCGCCGCCGACGCACCGGGCATGCACGGCATCGGCATCGCGGACCATCCGCTTTTCGCGCGTGACGCAATCCGCTTCCATGGCGAGCCGATCGCCGCCGTCGCGGCCGACACGCAGGCCCAGGCGCAGGCAGCCGCGGCTGCCATCGTCGTGGAGACCGAGCCTCTGCCTGCGGTGCTCAGCATGGCGGATGCGCTGGCCCCCGATGCGCCCCTGGTCCATCCCGAATGGAGAAGCTACCAGGTTCTGGTCGAGGGCGGCGTCCGCGGCGGCAATGTCGCCTGGGAGGCCACCGTGATCCGCGGCGACACGGAAGCGGCCTTCGCCCGCGATGATGTGGTCGTCGTCGAGAGCTGCTTCCGGGTCGGCCGGCAGAACCACGTCTCGCTCGAGCCGCGTGCCGTCGTGGCCTCCTATGAGGACGGGCGCTACCACATCGAGACCTCGACCCAGGTGCCCTGGACCGTGCGCGCCATGACGGCCAAGCTCCTGGGCGTGCCGGCCGCTCAGGTCCGTGTCACCGTGCCGCCGGTCGGCGGCGGCTTCGGCCAGAAATTCGACTGCACGCTCGAGCCCTATGCGGCGATCCTTGCGCGCAAGACCGGCCGTCCGGTGCGCCTCGTCTATTCCCGGCAGGAGGAAATGCTCACCTGCCTGTGCCGTGAGAATGCCGAGATCAAGATCCGCTCGGCGGTCACCAAGAACGGCGAGATCGTCGGCCGCGAAGCTGTCGTGCTGATGGATTGCGGCGCCTATGGCGGCGAGCAGATCTTCCTCACCACCATGACGGCGCATACGCTCGGCGGCAACTACCGCCTGGGTTCGGTGAAGCTCGCCAGCCGCGCCGTCTACACCAACACGCCCCCGAACGGTGCCTTCCGCGCCTGCAACGGCGTCTACAACACCTTCGCGCTGGAGCGGCACACGGACGAGATCTGCCAGAAGATCGGCATGGACCCGCTGGAGTTCCGGCGGCGCAACGTGCTGGGCGACGGCGACATCGGCGCCACGGGACAGGTTTTCGAAGGTGACGTGCTCGGCCCCATGCTCGACCGGATGAAGCGCTGGCGCGAGACCGCGCCCTCGCGCAAGTCACTGGCGGCTAGGCGCCTCTATGGCCGCGCGACGGTCGTCGGCACCTGGTTCATATTCGTCGGCCCGTCCACCGCCACCATCAATCTCAATGCCGACGGGAGCGCTACGGTCATCACGGCCGGAGTGGAGATCGGTTCGGGCACCATGGTGCAGGCCCTGCCGCAGATCGTGGCCTACGAGCTCGGCCTCCATCCCGATCAGGTCGTCGTGCGGAGCGCCGATACCGACGCGGCCGGCTTCGATCTCGGTGTCGGCGGCGGGCGGACCACCGTCTCCATTGGTGCGGCCAGCCGCGCGGCGGCAGAGGATGTGCGCCGGAAGCTGCTGGCCGTGGCGAGCGAGATGCTACAGACGCCGCCGGATAGGCTGAAACTCGCCAGCGGCCGTGTAGAGATCGCCGGCAAGGAAGGATCGGGTACCTCCATCGCAGCGGTTGTGCAGCGTGCGCACGAGGTGATCGGACCGGTCGTCGGCAGCGGCGCCTTCACCAAGCCCGGGGTCACGGCCATGCCGGGCTGCGCTGCAGGCCATTTCATCGACGCGCTCGACTTGCCCGTCTTCGCCGTTCACGACTGCGAGGTCGCAGTCGATCCCGATACGGGCCACGTCGAGATCCTCAGCTATAAAGTGGTGCAGGACGTCGGCCGCGCTCTCAACCCCCGGGCCATCCACAGCCAGATCCAGGGCGGCGTCACGCAAGGACTGGGCTATGCGCTGCATGAGGAGCTGACCATCGGCCAGGACGGCTGCATCCGCCAGAACAGCCTTGAGACCTACCGCGTGCCGCTCGCGCTCGACACGGTGCCGGTCGAGATCGATCTCTACGAGGGCGCACCTTCGATCGGACCGCTCGGGGCAAAGGGCGCCGGCGAGGTCCCCATCCTCAACGTTCCGGCCGCAGTGGGCTGTGCCGTCGCCAACGCGATAGGACGTCGGGTTCAGCAGACGCCGCTCACGCCACCACGCGTGCTGGGGCTGCTCCTTGGCCGAGAGCCCGATGTCGATCTGCCTCACATTGGCGACGACTGGTGGGATAATGTGTTGATGAAGCGTCCATCGTGACTGCGGCCTGGATCTGGCCGCCGACCGGCACCAGCCTCGCTGATCAGGGAGATCGGCGGGTGGATTCGTCGCGGGCGAGTTCATCCCAGCCCGCCATGGCGCAATCGACGATACGATTGAGCGCGGAGGCCGGCGCCCCGTCCCGCGCCTGGACGGAAAGCCCGTAGATCACCGTCGTGTAGAAGGCAGCGATCGCCTGTGCGTCTGCGCCCTCGGGCACATCCCCATCGGCGATGCCCTGCGCGATCCGACGCCTCATAGCCTCCTCGCCGGCCTGGCGGTTTTCCGCCAGCAGACGCCGCACCGCCTCGTTTTCCGGCGTTCCGACCAGCGAGGCCAGAACCACCAGGCAGCCGCGCGGCTTGTCGGCATCGGCATAGGCGGCAGCGTTGTGGCGAAGCACGGCTTCCACCGCCGCCCGCGCGGTGGGTGCCCCGTCAAGCGCAGCCTGAATAGGCTTGCTCTCGATCATGTCGTAGAGGGCGACCGCTTGCTCGAAAAGCGCTTCCTTGCAGCCGAAAGCCGCATAGAGGCTGGGCTTGTTGATCCCCAGTGCTGCAGTGAGATCGCTTATGGACGTACCCTCGAACCCACGCGCCCAAAACACCTTCATGGCGCGCTCGAGCGCCTGGTCCCGATCGAACGCCCTGGGCCTTCCCCGATCTGCCATTCGCCTGTCCTACCGATTTGTACCTATCAGTAAATAAATGCCTTGACCGTGTGCGGCAAGGTTTCTATGGTTTTTGTACCAAAAGGTACAGAAGGAAACTGAAATGCGGGAACTGGCTGGCAGATCGGCCCTTGTCACCGGCGGCAGCCGCGGCATAGGCGCGGCGATCGTGAGGGCACTGGCGGCGGCGGGCGCCGATGTGGCATTCACTTATGCCAATTCGGGGGAGAAGGCCGGCGCGATGGTGGCCGAGATCGAGGCGGCGGGCCGGCGGGGGCTCGCGGTGAAGGCCGACAGCGCCGACAGCCGCGCGCCCGCCGCAGCCGTGCACGAGGCCGCCAATGCGTTCGGCAAGCTCGACATTCTCGTCAACAATGCCGGCATCTTCCCCTTCGGTCCACCGGAGGAAGTCACGGTCGAGGAGATCGACCGCACGCTGGCCGTCCATGTGCGCGCGGTCTTCCTGGCATCGCAGGCGGCGCTTGGCTACATGGGCGCCGGCGGGCGGATCATTTCAATCGGCTCATGTTTCGCCCATCGCGTCCCCTATCCGGGCGTCACCCT
The DNA here is from genome assembly GCF_005281615.1 of Rhodoligotrophos defluvii. Taxonomy (NCBI): domain Bacteria; kingdom Pseudomonadati; phylum Pseudomonadota; class Alphaproteobacteria; order Hyphomicrobiales; family Rhodoligotrophaceae; genus Rhodoligotrophos; species Rhodoligotrophos defluvii. The sequence continues at coordinate 210,693 of NZ_SZZM01000004.1, forward strand.
CTATGCCATGAGCAAATCCGCCTTGATCGGCTTCACCAAGGGCTTGGCCCGGGACGTGGGCCCGCGGGGGATTACCGTCAACGTCGTGGATCCCGGCTCCACGGACACCGACATGAACCCGGCAGACAGCGGCAATGCCGATGCGGAGCGCGCGCTCATGGCGGTCGGCCGTTACGCAGATCCGAACGAGATCGCCGCGGCGGTCCTCTACCTCGCGGGAAGCGGCGGCCGCTTCGTCACCGGCGCCAGTATCGCGGTCGACGGGGGGTTCAGTGCATAGGGCGTGCGCCGGGCATTTTCGAGCGAAGTGGACACCGGTTGAAGGCCAGGATCGCTGCGGCGCCGCTCAGCCGAGCATGCGGGCTCGCCCCGCCCAGTATTTCGCGCGGATCGCCTTCTTGTCGATCTTGCCCACGGCGGTGACGGGAAGCGCCTCCACGAATTCGATGCGCTTGGGGGTGAGCATGGAGCCCTTCTTCTCCTTCACGAATTGCTGCAGCGCAGCCGCATCCGCGGCCGCGTCGGCCCGCAGGACCACCACTGCCATCACCGCCTCGCCCCATCTCTCGTCCGGCACCCCGATCACGGCAGCCATGGAGACATCGGGATGGGCGGTGAGCGCATCCTCCACCTCGCGCGGATAGACGTTGAAGCCGCCGGACACGATCATGTCCTTCTTGCGGTCCACGATGTAGAGATAGCCCCGCTCGTCCGCCTTGGCGATGTCGCCCGTATGCAGCCAGCCGTGTTCCAGGGCGCTCGCGGTCTCGTCCGGGCGGTTCCAGTAGCTGGCCATGATATGCGGACAGCGCACGCAGATCTCGCCAGGCTCCCCCTGCGGAACCTCCTGGCCGTCATCGCCCAGCAGCTTCACCTCGCAGTTCATGACGGGAATGCCGCAGGAGGAGAGCAGCTCCGGCTGGCTGGCGTCGTGGTCGCCCTTGCGAAGCACCGAGATCGGATAGCACTCGGATTGCCCGTAGAGCTGCGAGAACACCGGGCCTATGCGCGCCATCGCCTCCATCAGCCGCGTCGGCGAGATGGGCGCGGCGCCGTAGAGAACGAGCTCAAGCATGGACAGGTCCGCGTCGTCGAGCCCGGGATGGTCCAGCAGGCCATAGATCATGGTGGGAACGAGCAGCGTCATGTTGATCCGCTCGCGGGAGATTGTCCGCAGCAGCCGGTCCGCCGCAAATCCGGTGGTCATGTGCACGGTTCCGCCGCGGGCGAGAACCGGGATGATCTTGGTGCCTGCCACGTGGCTTATGGGTGCGACGGCGAGATAGCGCGGCTCCCGCGGGATCTCGAAGTCGGCGAGAATGGCGGCTGTCGCCGGAGCTGCCATGGCATGGCTGCGCGCCACCCCCTTGGAGCGGCCGGTGGTCCCTCCCGTGTAGTTGAGGATCGCGGTATCATCCGCCCTCGCCAGATCTTGCGGCGAGCAGGCGCCGGCCGCATCTGCCGCGGCCAGAAGGTCGGTGCCGTAGCGCGCCGGCCCCGCGGTGAAGACCAAAGCTGCCGCCGATGCGAGTTCGCCTCCGCGCTCGTGATGATGGATGGGATCGACCACCAGCGCGGCGGCCGCGCAATCCTCGATCTGGAACAGTTGGTCGGCCGCGGAGGCGAGCGGGTGGAGCCAGGTGATGGCGATGCCGCTGGCTTGGGCCGCAATGCTCGCGCACCAGACCTCGGCCCGGTTGCCGGTCAGGAAGGCCATTCGGTCGCCCCGACCCAGGCCGGCGGCCGCAAACACGCGCTGGAGCCGGCCGATGAGCTCCCGTGCGGCGCCATAGGTCATCTGGCCGCCGTCCCAAGAGAACGCGATCCTTCCCGGATGGCGGGCGAGAACCCGCAATGCCTGTGAGCCGATCGTCGGCCCGCCATGCAGCGGCCCGTTCATGAGCACTTCCTCCCCAAGTCTATCGACCGGCCTCTCAGGGCGAGACGTCGGTCCTCGTGTATTCGTCGGCGATCTGATCGACGAGCTCGCGAACGCTCATGACCGCATCGACGCCGGAAACGGAATGGCCGGCGCTCCAGATGTCGGTCCAGCGCCGTGGTCCCTCGATCATGACTGTGCCGCCGCCATACCGCTCACGCGCCGCCTCCAGCGAGACGTCCTCGTCCAGTCGGTCCGGATCGAGGCCCGCGCGCGTGATCGATGGCCGCAGCATGTTGGCCGGAAGCCCCGTGAAGGCGCGGGTGAGCAGCACGTCGTCCATGTCGCAGTTCACCAGCATTTCCTTGTAGGCTTGGCTCGCCATGCTCTCGCGGGTCGCGATGAACGTCGTGCCCATATAGGCGAGATCGCAGCCCAGCACGCGCGCCGCCCGCAGCGCGTGACCGTCGCAGATGCCGCCGGCCAGCACGATGGGGCCGGGAAAGATGGCGCGCACCGCGCGGGCGAAGGCAAACCCGTTGAGCCATCCGGTCTGGCCGCCGGCACCGGCCGTCAGCAGCACGAGGCCGTCGGCGCCCGCGTCCATAGCCTTGCGCGCATGGGCCATGGTTGCCACATCCGCGAACACCAGACAGCCGATATCGTGCAGCGCCGGGATGACCGGCGCGGGCGAACCCACGCTGGTGATCACCAGCTCGACCCGGTGGCGCACCAGGCAGGCGAGGTCGTCCTTCAGACGCGAGCTGCGGATGATCAGGTTCGGGCAATAGGGCGCGCAAGGCTGTTCGCCCTCGGCAAGCGCTCCGGCAATTCGAGCAAGCCAGTGGTCGAGCTCGTCCGGGCTGCGGGCGTTGGCGGTGGGAAAGGCCCCGATCGCCCCGGCGCGACAGCTCGCGATCACCAGATCGGGGCCGGAGACGCGCAGCATGGGCGCGACGATCAAGGGCAGCTTGAGGCGCGAGGATATCCGATGGGGAAGTGTCGCGTTCACTGAGTGCTCCATTTCACGGTTCTAGTGCACGGCAGCGTACATGATGCGTTCCTCGTTGGCCTCCTCGGCATCGAACTCCTCGACGACACGGCCCTGCCGCATCACCAGGATGCGGTCCGACAGGCTCAGGACCTCCGGCAGGTAGGACGATATGACGATGACGGCGCGCCCCTCGGCGGCGAGCGCGTTGATGATCTGGTGGATTTCGACGATCGCACCCACGTCCACCCCACGAGTGGGCTCGTCGAAGATGACGAGCTTGGGCTCCTGCGCCAGCGACTTGGCGATGACCACCTTCTGCTGGTTGCCGCCCGACAGCTCGATGACGCTGGCGTCGCCGTTGATGGCCCGGATGTTCAGGGCCTCGATCCAGGCCTTGCCCTGGCGGTGCGTCTCGGCGGCGCTCACCAGTGACAAAAGGCCGGTCTTGGCCGCCATCGCGCCGATATTGATATTGGCCGCGATCGACATGGTCTCGAAGAAGCCTTCGAGCTTCCGGTCCTCGGTGACATAGACGATCCCGTCCCGCACCGCCTGCCGGGGTGTGCGATAGCGGACGGGTCGGTCCTCGAGCTTGATCTCGCCGCCGTGGAACAGGTCGCGCTTGAGCACGCCGGCAATGACCTTCGCGGTCTCCGTGCGGCCCGAGCCGATCAGCCCGAACATGCCGGTCACCTGGCCCGCGAACACCGAGAAGGAGGTGTTGCGGACCATGGCCCCCATCGAGAGGTTCTGCACGCTCAGCAGCTTTCGGCCGGGCCGGCGCGCTGCTCTGGTGATGGCGCGGCCGCCGTAGATCTCCTGGCTCAGCGAGCGGCCGACCATGGCGCGGATGATCGCCTCCCGGTCGAAATCGCGGACATCGCCCGTGGCAACCCGGGCGCCGTCGCGCAGCACGGTGAGGCGGTCCGCATGCTGAAGCACCTCTTCCAGCGCATGGCTGATGAAGATGAGGGAAACGCCCGCTTGCTTGAGGCGCCGCATCAGCCCGAAGAAATGGTGCTTCTCCTCCGGCGTCAGCGACGCCGTCGGCTCGTCGAAAATGATGATGCGCGCCTTCTGGTGAACGGCACGGGCGATCTCCACCATCTGCCGCTGCGCCGCCCCCAAGGCGCTCACGGCGGCGGCCGGGTCCACGTTGAAGTTCAGCGATTGCAGCAGCTGCTGGGCGGCAATGTTTATCCGGCGGATCCTGTTGAAGAACCCTTCCGTACCGAGAAAAATGTTCTGCGCGACCGTTAGGGCGGGCACTAGGCTGTTTTCCTGGTAGACCATGACGATGCCGGCGCTGCGCGCCTCTTTCGGCGAGCCGAAGGCCACGGGCTTCCCCTCCAGGACGACCTCCCCGGAAGTCGGCTGCACGGCCCCGGCAATGATCTTGGTGAGGGTCGACTTGCCCGCCCCGTTCTCGCCGAGCAGGCCGTGGATCTCGCCGCGCATCAGCGAGAAGGAAACGTCCTTCACGGCGGGAATGCCGCGATAGGCCTTGGTGACGCCGCGCAGTTCCAGAATAGGGTTCATGTCTTCGGCAAGTCCCCGGCCGGGAGTTTCAGGATCGCATCGCCGCCCTTGCTGGCCACGAACAGCTGTCCCTCGGCCTCGAGCACGCTGGTGGTGCCGTGCCGGCGTCCATCCGCACGGCTGTGAAGGCTGAGGACCGGATTCCATGCGCTATCGAGCTTGATCACCAGGCCATAGGAGCGGGACGGGGCCCACGGTTTCAGGATGCCCATCTGCTTCACCGCGCCCCCCTGCAGCGGCTCGAGAAAGGAGCGGCCGCTCGCCAGGGCTGGTGAGATCCAGTAGTCCGGCTCGATCTGCGCCATCATCCGCCGGCGGAAGCTGTCTTCGCGCAGAACGAACTCGATCAGCTGGCTGCGTGGCGCGAACACGGCGAGCCAGCATGCCCCGTCCGCGGCCGGCGCCATGCGCGCGGGATATCCCGGAAGGTCCGCCACAAGTCTGCGGGCAGGGGCGCTGCCATTTGGGTCCAGCGCCAGCAGCCGGTGGCTCCAGCTTTCGGAGATCACGATCCCGCCGTCCTGCCCGGCGAGGACGCCATAGGGGTAGCGGAGCCCCGCGCCCAGCCGGCGCTCGCTTCCGTCTGCGGCGCAGATCCAGACGGAGCCGCTGCCGCCATCGGCCGGCCCTGTCTCCATGAGGTCGCGCTGCCAGTGCTCCGGCGAGTGGCGGGCGGAACCCTCGCAGACGATCAGGTCCGCACCGCGGAACATCGCCGCCGTTGCATTCCGGATGCGTGCGCCGCCAGCGGCTCTGAGGGTGCCGTCCGGGCTCAGCATGCGGATGCCCAGGCCGGCAAGGCCGATGGCAAGCACACCGCCCGGTCCCGCGGCCAGACACGTGATCGTCCGTTCGCATACGTGGATCGGCTTGCCCGAGGCAAGCGCGCGGATCTCGCGGCCCGAGGTATAGAGAACCTGCCCGCCGTTCACCGTCAGGTTGTCTGGTGCGGGCGCGGCAAGGGCCTCCGCCTCCTCGAGGTGCTGGTTGGGCTTGAGGGCGCCGTCCATCGGCGGCACCGTCACGGCGGCCGTGCCGCGGCCCGTCAGCCGGTCGAGCTCTCGTCTGATGAGGTTCATCTGCCGCCCCAATAGGAGTCCCACCCGGTCCACGCTTGGTCTGCGCCCGCCAGCCGGTAGCGGCCGATGCGGTTGTTGGAGATGCCCCCGAGATACAGGCTGCCCTTGTGCTCGCGCATGGAGGTGATCATGGGGTGGTTGACCCCGGCGAGATCCCACAACGCATCCAGCACCTCGCCGCGTTCGTTGAACTTCACCACGCAGCCCGTGTTGATATTGGGGTAGAGCCATTCGTCCTGGGCGATGCGGCGCGACATGCGGCGGCGGAAACCGGGCATGCGGAAGGCCAGATCCACCGCCGGTGCGCGCATGCCCACCACCGCGAGCCAGTAATTCCCGTCGGAGGCGCGGTTGATATTGTCGGGATAGCCGGGGAGCGACGGGATCACCGTCTCGACCTGCCCCTTCTTCGGGCCATCGAGCCAGTAGCGGCTGATGCGGCAGGCCCAGGTCTCCGCGAACAGGATCGAGCGTCCGTCATGGGCCGTGCAGATGCCGTTGGGGAACACCAGGTTGCGAAGAACGGTGCGGGTTGCGCCGCTGGCCGGATCGTAGCAGACGATGCGCCCGTTGCCGCGCCCCTCCAGCGCGTCCACCGGCCATTGGTGCATCTCGTAGCGGATGGTCGCTTCGGAAAAGAACACCCGGCCATCGGGCGCGATGTCGAGGTCGTCCGCGAGCCGCAGCCGTGAGTCGTCGTTGACCGAGAACAACGAGCGGTTGGTTTCGTCGGTCGCCTTGGACACCGTGCGGTCCGGCGCCACCCGATAGAGGCCCATGCCGCCCACGCACACATAGAGGTTCTCGTCGCGGTCGAACGCCATGCCCAGCGTGTGCCCGCCGATATGGGCGAAGAGCTCCATCGTCCCATAGTCGGGCGCGAGGAAGCGCATGACGTCGCCGTGCCGGGTGCCGCAATAGAGATTGTCGGCGCGGTCGAAGATCACGTCTTCGGGGCCTTCCACCCGCCCCAGTCCGATCAGCTCGACGCTGCGCAGCTTATCGTTCACCGCGTAGGGTGACCCCGAACCGGCGGCCGTCGCGGGGGCCGGCGGCAGGTCGTTCACGGTGGGCGACACATAGACCTTGGACAGGATCTTGTGCCGGTTCTTGAGCCAGCGCACATCCACCGCCGCGGCGAGCAGCAGGATCAGGCCCAGCACCATGTTGCCGGCGCCGGCCTGCATGCCCAGCCGCACGACACCATTGGTGATGATCAGCACGATGACCGCCCCGATCAGCGCCTTGCCCGTGGAGCCGCGGCCGCCGCCGAGGCTGTTGCCGCCGAGGATGGCTGCGGCGAGCGCCGCCAGCTCGAGGCCCACACCGGCATCGGCCCCCGCGCTGGACAAGCGCGCGGCATACATGAAGCTCGCCATGCCCACCAGCACGCCGGATGCCACATAGGTGCCGCAGATGGTCCACCGGACCGAAAGGCCCGAATTGTGCGCCGAGCGGCGCGACCCGCCCACGGCCATCACGCGCCAGCCCGGCCGCGTGCGGCTGAGCACCACATGGCCGACCAGCACGGCCGCCACAAGCAGCAGGGCGCTGAAGGGAATGCCGAGCACGGAGCCGAAGCCGATGAAATCCCAGGCTGCCGAGGAGGCCATCCCGCCGGAGATCTGCACCGCATAGCGCAGGAGCAGCATGTCGACGATGGCGCGGATGATGATCAGCGTCACCAGCGTGGTGAGAAAGGCGCGCAGGCGAAGCAGCCCGACCAGCACCCCGTTCAGCAGTCCGACCAGTCCGCAGGCGAGCAGGGTGCAGGGCAGGGCCTGCCACACCGGCCAGCCCAGCATGTTCATCAGCGCCAGCGCCACGAAATTGCCGAGCGCGAAATTCGAGCCGACCGAGAGATCGATGCCGCCGGCCACCATGACCACCATCATGGCGAGCACGACGAAACCGAATTCGCCGAGCTGGCGGGCGGAATTCGCGAGGCTCGCCGGCTCGAAGAAACCCGGGATCAGCGATCCGAACAGCGCGACCGTCAGCACCAGGAAGCCCAACGGCGCGATATTGTCGATCCACCTCTTGGCCAGAAGCTCGCCGAGCAGGTGATCGGGAATCCACCGGTAGCGGGCTTTGAGCAGGGCGTTTGCGATCGTGGTGGCGCGCGGCGCCTGCACCCGTTCGGATGTTGCGAGCTCGACCATGCTCCGTCTCGTTCAGGGGTGGGTGGGAAAGGTGGGCGGCAGGGTGCCGCCGTCACCTCGGCTGCAGTGTCCAGCAGCTGCCTGGCCCGACCGTGTCCTTGGTCAGCAGCCTCACTGGCGAGTAGTTGATCACCTTCATCGACCCGGTATCAGGCTTGACCTGCAGCAAGGTCTTGATCATGCCGTTGAGGTCGCGGCCCTGGCCCATGGCGTCGTAGTTGACCAGGGCCGAGAAATTGCCGTTGGCCACGTTGTCGCATGCGGATTGCGAGCCTCCGGCCGAGGTCACCACGAACACCTCGTCTGACTTGCCCGCTTCGCGCACCGCCGCTGCCACGCCGGTATCCATGCCGTCCCAGAAGCCGATGACGGCGCAGAGGTCGGGATGCTGCTGCAGGACCGTCTGGGTAATGGCCTTGGCCTTGGAGGCGTCCCAGTCGGCGGCCTGGTTCGAGACGACGCTGATCTCAGGGTGCTCGGCCAGCACCTTCATCACGCCGTGGATCTGGTAGACGCTGGCGCCGCTGGTCAGCACGCCCTGCACGATCGAGACCTTGCCGGATTTTCCGCTGCCCTTGCCGCAATGCTCGGCCACCAGCTTGGCCTGCGCCTCGCCCAAGCCGTTCCAGTCGGCGCCCACATAGCCTTCGGTCATGTAGGCCGATTTCATGTTGACCTGCAGCACGTAGATGCCCTGCGCCTCGGCCTGCTTGAGCAGCCGCGCGTAGGATTGGACGTCCGGGTTGTGGACCACGATGATGTCGGGCTTCTCGGCGATGAGCTGGGTCAGCACCTGGGCGCCGGCATCCGTGCTCCAGTTCGGATCGCGCACGATGTACTCATAGCCCAGATCCTTGGCCTGCTTTTCCATCTGCGCGCTCCAGGCCTGCGTCAGGTCTATGCCCATGGAAACCGGCACGAAGGCGACCGTCTTGCCTTTGAACGCTTCGAGATAGGCGGCCCGGCTGGGGTCCTCGAGGCCTTCGGCCTGAGGAGACGTGACAAGCCCCAGGCAACCGGCGGTGATGGCGCCAACAGCGCAGACGGCATTGCAAAATCGCATGTAGTGATCCTCCCTTTGTTCTTGTCCGGCACGCCGCCGGCTGGCCTCAGTCAGATGTCTCCCTGTTGCGCGGTCTGCTCGTCGCGCGGGTTGACGATGCTGTCGATGATGATGGCGAGCAGCAGGATGAAGCTCTTGATCACGTTCTGCAGCGTGTACTGCACGTCCAGGATGGTCATGCCGTTCAGCAGCGTGCCGATCAGCAGGGTTCCGACGATCACGTTGCGCACGCCGCCCTTGCCGCCGGAAAGGCTGATGCCGCCGAGCACGACCACGAGAATGACGTCGTAGATCAGCGTGGAATTCACGATGCGCGTGTTCATGCTGGTCACGCCGGTGGCGACGATCAGCCCGGCGCCGTAGCCGATCACGGCCGAGATCGCGTATTGCAGCACTGTCAGCGGCCGCACCGGCAGACCGGTGATCCGGGCGGCGGACGGGTTGTCGCCGGTCGCATGGATGAACTGGCCCGGACGCGTGCGGCGAAGAACCATCGCGAGCAGCGCGGCCGTCAGCACGAACAGCAGAATGGGGACGGGCACGCCCCAGATCTCGCCGCCCCCGATCCAGCCGATCGCGGCGGCATTCTTCGGCATGGCGATCACGTCCTGGCTGAACAGGGCGAACCGGCCGAAGCCATAGACGAAGGCGCCCATGGCCAGGGTGGCGAACAAGGGTGGGATCTCCACATAGGCGATGAGCCATCCGGAGGCAGCGCCGACGCAGACGGCAAAGGTCAGGCCGATGGCGAGTGCGAACCACAGCGGTATTCCGCCGTCCGCCAGCATGAACGCAAACGCGGTGCTGATCGCCATGGTCGCAATCAGCGACAAATCGATGCCGCGGCCGATGACGACGACCGCCATGCCGATGGCAAGAATGCCGAGCACGGAGACGCTGCGGATCAGCGCGATCAGGTTGCCGTAGCTGAGGAAATTCGGCAGTGCGATTGCAAACCCGCAGAACATCAGCAACCAGAGCAAAAAGACGATGCGCTCCTGAGAGAAAAACTTCTGCATTGTTCTTGTCGGTACTTCGATGGGTGGAAGCGCCATTCCTCCAGAGGCTGTCAGGCCCCAGTCTCGGCCATGTCATAGTCGGTCGCGATGACGAGCTCTTGCCTGGCTCTGCTAAGGATTTACGTCAGAGTGCAATCGCCATGGGCAATGGTTGAGGGATGTTCTGAGATGTGCTTTTCTCGGAACGGAGAGCAAGCTCATAAAAACCCGCACAAAAGCTTGCATGCACACAGCTCTGGGAGGAAGTTGTGGAGACCGTCTTCGATACCGGCTCACTGCCGCGCCCGCGTCGCTTCCAGGAATGGCAGGCGGCCATCTGCGATCTCTATGCCCATGTGGACGTCGCCTCCGATCGGCAGGAGAACTGGGACGGCTATGTGAGGGAAGCGCATTTCGGCTCGCTCACGTTGACCGATACGCTGCTCTCCCGGCAGGTCATCTCGCGCCGAAGGCGCCATCTCGCCCGGCTGGACAACGACAACTACTTCCTGACCATTCCCCAGAATGGCAGCATCGTCTGCGTGCAGGGCGGTTCGGATGTCATGGTGAATTGCGGCCTTGCGGGCCTGTTCACGGTGGCGGAGGAATATGACCTCCACTATGCCTCCAAGGTTCGCGCCTACTATGTGGAGCTTTCCCGGGAGGATTTTGCCGCGCGGTTCTCGGCCAAGGATCGGCCGCCGCTGACGACGACCTTGAATATCGGTACCGGCCTCGGACGGATCGTGGCGGAATTGTGCGCGCTGCTCTCGGCGGAGGCGCCGCGTCTCGACGCGGTGCAACGCGAGCGGTTGGGGCAGCAGTTCATGGACGTGCTGGCGCTCGCGATCCAGTCCAGGCGGTCGGACGAGCCGGTTGGCGACCATCTCGTCCAGCAGGCGCGGTTGAGATCGATCAAGGACTATATCGAGAGGCATCTGGCGAACCCCAACCTCTCACTGGCCTCGATCGCCAGGAACAACGGGATCTCGCTGCGCTATCTTCATCACCTGTTCCGGGCCGGCCATGAATCAGCCGCGGAGTGGATATGGCACAGGCGATTGCAGCGCTGCTACGACATGCTCGCCTCGCCGGACTTCGCCCATCTGTCCATCACGGAGATCGCCTACTCGATGGGGTTCAGCAGCTCGTCCCATTTCAGCAATCTGTTCCGCAGCACCTTCGGCATCCGGCCGTCGGACGCGCGCCACGCGCGTCGCCGCCCGATCTGAGCTTTTCGGAGCCAGGGCCGGGGACGGGTCAGACCCCGCCATAGGCGGTCCAGCCTCCATCGACGATCAAGGTGGCGCCGGTCACGAAGGAGGCGGCATCCGACACCAGGAACGCCACGGCCGCGGCGACTTCGCTCGGCTGGCCCAGGCGGCGCATCGGGGTCCGCGCTGCGATCCGCGCCCGGTCCAGCCCTTCCGCGAACATGCCGCGCGCCATTTGGGTATCGATGAACCCGGGAGCGACGCAGTTGACTCGGAGGTTCTTGCCGGCCCATTCGCAGGCGAGGTTCCGGGTCAGGTGAATGACGGCCGCCTTCGAAACGCCGTAAGCATTCGAGCCGGGAAAGCCGCCGAGCCCGGTGATCGATGCGACATTCACGATCGCGCCGGGCATTGCCCGCTGCAATGCATGCCGGGCGAATTCACGGCAGGCGAGATAGGTGCCCCGCAGGTTGACCCCGATCACGTGCTCCCACACGTCCAGCCGCTGGTCGGCGGTCCGTACTAGCGGCTCCGCCACACCGGCATTGTTGATGAGCAGGTCCACGGCTCCGGCCGCGCTCCAGGCTTGCGCCATCATGCCGATGACGCCGGCCTCGCGCGAAATGTCTGCAGCCAGGACCAGCGTGTCGTCCGGCAGCCCGCACGAGGAGACATCGAGCCGCTCCGGGTTGAGATCGGCGATGACCACGCGGGCACCCTCCCGCGCCAGATGGCAGGCGATGGCGAGGCCTATTCCACCTGCCGCACCGGTCACCAGCGCCGTTCTGCCGCGGAACGTTCCGGGCGCCGTCATTTGCGCGTGGCCTCATGATCGGCCGCGGCCTTCGCACGGGCTTGGAACGCCCGGACCAGGCGCCGGTGATCTTCCGACGCATTGGTGAGCGCTTCATAGGCCAGTCCGGTATCCATCATGCTGTGGGCGAGCTGCTTCAGCGCGATGTTCACGGTCGTCTTGCTCCAGCGGATGGCCTTGATCGCACCGCCCGCGAGGCGGTCGGCGAACGCGTCGACCTCCGCATCCAGCCGTTCCGTCGGCACCGCGTGGTTGATCAGCCCGATTTCGGCCGCGCGCCGGGCGGAAATGCGGTCGCCGGTCATCAGATATTCCTTCGCGCGGGCAAAGCCGATGAGTTGCGGCCAGATCACCGCGCCCCCATCGCCTGCCACCATGCCGATGGAGACGTGAGGATCGGCGAGATACGTGTTCTCGTCCGCGAAGATGACGTCGCAGAACAGCGCGATGGTCGCGCCGAGTCCTATGGCCGGCCCATTGACCTTCGCGATGATTGGCTTCTCGCAGTCCAGCAGGCTGAAAATGATGGCTTTCGCGTCGCGGACCACCTCTTCGAACTTGCTGTGGTCTTCGATCGACTCGTTCAGCCAGTTCAAATCGCCCCCGGCGCAAAAGGCGCGGCCGGCGCCGGTGACCACGATGACGTCGGAGTCCGGGTCATGTGCCGCGTCGTTGAAGACCCGCGCCAGTTCCCGATGCAGGACGCCGTCGGTGGCGTTCAGAACATCCGGACGGTTCAGCGTCAGCGTCAGAACCCGTCCGCGGCGACCGAACCGGATTGCCTCGTATTCGCTGTCCTTCATTCCCTCAGCCCGTGCGTTTCCTTCCGTCGAGCGCTTCATCGCGCCCAACCATGGATAACGCCCGGTACAGAGGGCGGCTTGCCTCGTTGCGCATCACCTTTGAACCAGGGCGCAATCCGAAATGCCGCGCGCCGATCTCGTCGGGCGAGCCCGCCCGATCAAGCCTTCTCCATCGCGATGGCGATACCCTGGCCGACACCGATGCACATGGTGGCCAGCGCCAATCTTGCACCGCGCTCGCCAAGCTCGAGCGCGGCCGTGCCGGTGATGCGCGCGCCGGACATGCCGAGCGGATGGCCGAGCGCGATGGCCCCTCCATGAGGGTTCACATGCGCCGCATCCTCGGGGATGTCGAGTTGGCGGAGCACCGCGATCGCCTGCGCGGCGAAGGCCTCGTTGAGCTCGACCACGCCGAAGTCCTGCGGCCTCAAGCCAAGCCGCCCGCACAGCTTGCGTGTTGCCGGCACCGGGCCGATGCCCATGAGGCGCGGCTCGACGCCAGCCACGGCACCGCCAAGGATGCGCGCCAGTGGTCGCAGCCCGTATTTCCGCGCCGCGCCCTCGGATGCGATGATCAGCGCCGCCGCGCCGTCATTGACGCCCGAAGCATTGCCCGCCGTCACCGTGCCGCCCTGCCGGAACGGTGTCGGCAGCTTCGCCAGCACCTCGACGGTGGTGTCGGGGCGCGGATGCTCGTCTGTGGAGACGACGACAGGATCCCCTTTCCGTTGCTGGACCGGAACCGGCACGATCTCCTTTTCGAACCTGCCGCTGGCCTGCGCTGCGGCCGCCTTGTGGTGGCTGCGCACCGAAAACGCGTCCTGGTCCGCCCGGCTGATCTGAAAGTCCTCCGCCACGTTCTCGGCTGTCTCGGGCATGGAGTCGACGCCATATCGCTCTTTGATCAGCCGGTTCACGAAGCGCCAGCCGATGGTGGTGTCATAGATCTCCGCATTGCGGGAGAAAGCCGCCTCGGCCTTCGGCATGACGAAAGGCGCGCGGCTCATCGATTCGACGCCCCCGGTGATCACCAGATCCGCCTCGCCGGCCTTGATGGCGCGCGCCGCGATCGCCACCGCATCCATTCCCGACCCGCAGAGCCGGTTCACCGTCGAGCCCGGCACCTCCAGGGGAAGACCCGCAAGCAGCAGCGCCATGCGCGCGACATTCCGGTTGTCCTCTCCCGCCTGGTTGGCGCAGCCATAGATCACATCATCGACGGCGGCCCAGTCCACCTGCGGGTTGCGGCTCATCAGCGCCTTCAGGGGAATGGCCGCGAGATCGTCCGTGCGCACCGACGAGAGCTGCCCGCCGAAGCGGCCGATAGGCGTGCGGACGTAATCGCACAGGAACGCTTCGGGCATTCAGGCATCCTCCCGTCTCTTGGCGGCCGTATCATGCGCGGCTTTGGTGCGCGCCTGCAGGTCGCGCAGTGTCGTCAGTTCCAGTTCGGTCGGTGGCGGCGTTATGTCCAGCCTTTCGGCGAAGCGCGCCGGCCAGCCGCATGTTTCCGCCACCTGCTCCGGTGTCACGCCGGGATGCAGCGCCGTGACCACGAACTCCTTGGTCACGGGGTCGGGCTTCCACACGGCGAGGTCCGTGATGAGCAGGGTCGGCCCTGCCGTCTCGATACCCAGGCGCTTGCGGTGGTCGCCGCCTTCGCCATGCCCGAACGAGGTGACGAAGTCGATGCTTTCCACCATGCTGCGCCGCGACTGCGCCATGGTGATGTATATCTCTCTTGCGCTGGTCGCGATTTCTGGCGCGCCGCCCCCGCCGGGCAGCCGCGTCTTCGGCTGCGCATAGTCGCCGATCACCGTGGTGTTGATGTTGCCGAACCGGTCGACTTGCGCCGCTCCGAGAAAGCCGATCGAGATGCGGCCGCCCTGCAGCCAGTAGCGGAACATCTCCGGAACAGACACGGTGGTGATCGCGGTGTCGCAGAGCTCGCCGTCGCCGATCGACAGCGGCAGCACGTCCGGCGCGGTCCCGATCGTTCCCGACTCGTAGATCAGGGTGATGTCGGGCGCATGGGTCAGCCGCGCCACATTGCATGCGGCGGACGGCGCGCCGATCCCCACGAAACAGACGTCGTCATTCTTCAGCGCCCGGCTCGCCGCGATCGTCATCATCTCCGACGGTGTGAAGGCGTTTGCGGTTGTCTCGGTCATGCGGCCTTCCTCAGATGCGCCACGCGCGCGGCAAACTCGTCCGGCGTCCTCTCCATCACGTTCTTCTGCATCCATGCGCGAAATCGCTCCCGGTCTGCGGCGATTGCGTCCCATTCCACATAGGCGGCGTTGTCGCGCACGTAATAGCCATGCGTATAGGACGGATGCGCCCCGCCGGGCACCACGGCGATGGCCGTGACCGTCCAGGACGGCAGCACGCACATGTTCGGATGCAGGTCCTTGAAATCGTCGACGACCTCCTCCACGGTCACCACCGAACGCTTTGACGCCAGCACCGCCTGCTTCTGCACGCCGACGATCCCCTCGATCAGCACGTTGCCCTTTCGGTCGGCCTTCTGCGCATGGATGAACGCCACGTCCGGCCGCAGCGCCGGCACCGCCGCCAGCTCTTCGCCGGTGAAGGGACAGGTCACGGTCTTGATGGTGGGCGTCACCCTCGCCAGCTCGGCGCCGCGATAGCCGCGCAACACGGCGAAGGGCAGGCCCGCCGCGCCGGCATCATACGCATTGGCCATCGCGGAATGGCTGTGCTCCTCGAGCTCCAGCGGTCCCGGCCAGCCATTCTCCACCGCATCGCGGATGCGGCGCAGCAGCCCGACGCCCGGGTTGCCGGCATAGGAGAAGATCATCTTCCGCGCCAGCCCCATGCCGATCATCTGGTCGTAGATCAGGTCGGGCGTCATGCGGATCAGCGTCAGGTCCCGCACGCCCTGCCGGATGGCCTCGTGGGCGGCGGCCGTCGGGATCAGATGGGTGAAGCCCTCGAAGGCGGCGGCATCGCCGGCCCTCAGGTTTTCCGAGACCGCTTGTGAAAGCGGCATGAAAGTCGCCATGCCCCCGCCTCAGAGAAGTTCGTATTGCGAACAGATGTATCTCATGCGATACTGTTAGATCGCACGCGGGCGGAAAAGTCAATCGCTCCCGGCCTGTCTGTGGTGGAGCTGCATGAACGATCAGGTCATATCGCGCGACCATGTGGGCTCGCTGGAGCGCGGCCTTGCGGTCCTGGAGATTCTTGCGCGGCATCCGTCCGGCATGACCCTCACCGAGATGGCGGCGGAGGCTGGGTTGACCCGCGCGGGAGCCCGCCGTTTCCTGCTCACGCTGACGGCCTTGGGCTATGCCACGCGGTCCGGCCGGCTGTTCGCGCTGTCGCCGCGTCTCCTGACCATCGCGCGGACCTGGCTGCAGAGCGCCTCGCTCTGGAGCCATGCCGAGCCGTTCATGCGCGAGGTCGCCGCGGCCGTGAACGAATCCTGCTCGGCCGCGGTGCTTTCGGAACAGGATGTCGTCTACGTCGCGCGTGTTCCCGGCCGCCGCATCTTGAGCGTGGCGCTCAATGTCGGCACCCGCTTGCCCGCCTGGTGCACCTCCATGGGCCGCGTGCTGCTGTCCGAGTTGCCCGAGGCCGAGCTGCGCGCGTTCCTCCGGCGCGCCGATATCATCGCGCGGACGGTGAAGACCATCACCGACAGGGAGGCGCTGGCGGCGGAGATTGTCCGGGTGAAGGAAAAAGGCTTCGCCGTCGTGGACGAGGAGCTGGAGATCGGGCTGCGCTCGATCGCCGTGCCGATCCGCAACCGCTCCGGCGCGATGGTGGCGGCCATCAACGTCTCCACGCAGCCCGGGCGCTTTTCGATCGACGACATGGAGCGCGAAATCCTCCCCCGATTGCGCAATGCCGCCCGGGCGATCGAGGATTACTTCGTCGTCCAATAGCAGCAGGGTATTCTGCGCGCTCGATGATAGAGTGCGGGGAGATTCAGCCCGGATCAGTCGAGGAGCAGGGGATGGATTTCCATGAAGTGTCGCCGAAGGGTGGGCTGGCGGTTCGCCTGAACACGGGGAGAACGCTGCGGATCGTCACCCCGAAGGGGCAACAGGCCGCCGACTTCTTCGCCTACAGCGCCAGCAATCTGCGCGAGTGGCTATCGCCCATGCACACCTGGGTCACCACCCGTTCGGTGAAACCGCGGGCCGGTGACACCTTGCTCAGCTGCTTCCGGCGACCCATGCTCGATTTCACGGCCGACAGCGCCGGCGGTGTCCACGATATGATGATCGCCGCGTGCGATCAGGCGCGCTACGAGCAGTTTGGCGTCGAAGGACCCCACGCCAGCTGCGCCGAGAACCTGAGGGTGGCCATGAGCCGCCTCGGCCATGTCGTCGACGTCGTTCCCCAGCCCGTGAACTTCTTCACCAACACCCATGTCGAGCCGGACGGCAAGCTCGTCTCCCCGCCAAATCCGGTGCCGCCGGGAGCGTTCGTGGAACTGAAGGCACGGATGGATCTGGTGTGCGTGGTCTCGTCCTGCCCCTTCGATCTCCAGGTGCCGGGCTGGACCATCAATGCCGCCGCCGGTCCGACGGAACTGCATCTGGAGATCCGTTGAGCGCAAAAATTTATCCCGTCATGTCACACGCGGGCGGTCTCGGCTCGTCTTCTCATCGCAAGTACCCATGACGGAGAACCGACGATGACATCCCGACCAAATCCGTTCGCCACGCGCTTTGATCTGATACAGCCTTTGATTGACTTCGGAAAGTCGAGCCAGGAGGGGCTCGATCCGGCCATTCAGGAACTCGTCAAGATTCGCGCGTCCCAGATCAATGGCTGCGGCAAGTGCCTGCAGATGCACGTGAGCGACGCACGCCGGAACGGCGAGACCGAGGAGCGTATCTACATGCTCGATGCATGGCGGGAGTCGTCGCTCTACAGCGACAGCGAACGCGCCGTCCTGGCATGGACCGAAGCCCTGACGCGGGTCGAACAGACCGGCGCGCCCGACGAGGCTTACGAGGCGCTCAAGTCGCATTTCAGCGAGGAGGAGCAGATCAAGATCACCCTGCTCATTGCCGCGATCAACGCCTTCAACCGGGTGAATATCGGCTTGCGGGTCAGATCCGTGGTGCCTGGCGGGCGGAAGGCGGCCTGACAGCCCGGAATGACGTGAGCCTCTGATGATGCTTGCTCTGGTGGCGCCGCACTTGCCGATCGGACGAGATCAGGATCCGCGCGCCGCGAGGCCCAGCGATGCGCCTTCGGCCAGATGGTCCGTCACCAGCATGCAGCCCGGCTCGTGGGTGATGGCGATTTCCGGGCGGGCGGCGCGGATCGCCATCTGGGGGGTGACGCCGCAGGCCCAGAAAACCGGGATATCGCCTTCCGCCATCAGCGGCGGGTCTCCGAAATCCGGCTTGTTCAGGTCGGTTATCCCGATGAGCGCCGGATCGCCCATATGCACCGGCGCACCATGGGCCAGCGGGTAGCGCTCGGTCACGATGATGGCGCGGATCGCATCCTGAGGGCTGAACGCCCGCATCGAGACCACGAGCGGTCCGCCGAACCGGCCTGCCGCCGCCGTTTCCATAGTGGTGATGTACATGGGCACGTTTCGGTCGGCCTCGATATGGCGGACCGGGATGCCCGCGCGCACCAGCGCCGCTTCGAACGAGAAGGAGCAGCCGAGCACGAAAGTCACCAGATCATCGCGCCAGACCCCATGAAGATCCTCGACGGTTTCGCTCATCTCGCCATTCCGGAAGATCCGGTAGCGGGGCACGTCGGTCCTGATGTCCAGGTCGCGGCCCAGGCCGGGAAGGCGCGGATCGCCTGGCTCGCTGATCCCGATCAACGGGCACGGCTTCGGGTTGCGAACGCAGAAGCGCAGGAAATCGCTCGCCTCGCGCTCCGGCAGAATCGCGATGTTGCCCTGCATGTAGCCCGGCGCCTGCCCGCTGGTCGGGTTGGTGAACGCGCCTTTCCGGATCTGTTCCCTGAGCGTTACGGGATCCAAGGTTTGCGTGGCCAGGTCCATTGCACTTGCCCGTCCCAAAATCGGCTTCCTTCACCAGCGCCCAGGCGCGTGCGTCGCGGCGCTGCTGTCTCCTGTAGGCAATGGTTTCATCAACAAATGTTCACGTCAACCGATCGTCGCAAGATCAAAACGATCTGCTCAGTCGATCGTTACGCAGAATCGATTTCCGCCGCTGCCGAGAGGGCGGCTTGATGGAGGGCTGCGATCATCTCGCCATTCTGAGCAGGCATGTGCGCCAGCACGAACTCGAGGTCGGAGATCCTTACCTCTGGTGTCGTCTCGATCCGCCGAAGGCGGCCGGTCGCCAGATCCGCTTCAGCCATGGGTGCCGGCAAAAGGCCGATGCCGAAGCCGTCGCGCACCAGGTGCATGGTCGTGGACAGAGACGCGCAGCCGTGCAGAAGCGGAGCCGGCAGATGGGGATCGGCGAACAGCCGTTCGAGCTCCCGGTACGGAATGGTTCCCTTGGAAAAGGTCACGATGGGATATTGCGCCAGGTCGGCCAGGCCGGCAGGCCGCTGCGGCAGCACGATGGAGGGAGCCGCGAACCATGCCAGCGCGCAGGAATAGATGGGGCTCGACACGGCCCGGTCCGGTGCAAGCTGCCGCATGAGAACCGCGACGTCGAGTTCGTCCTCGAGCAGCTTCCGCGACATCACCGGCGAGGTGTCGACCGATAGCTCGAGGCGGATCCCCGGCATGCTCCCCATCCGCGTCAGCATTCGCGGAAACCACGTATGCACGATCGTTTCGGCCACACCGATGCGAACGGTCCCGGCAAAGCCGGCCAACGGCGACACGCGAGAAACGATGCCGTCGCGCATCGCGATCAGCCGGCCGGTGTGATCAAGGAAGTCGCGGCCGACCGGCGTCAATCCGACCCCGCGGTGCCGCCGCTCGAAGATCCTGATCCCCAGTCGCTCTTCCAGGGCCGCCACACGCGCCGACAGAGCCGATTGCGCGATCTGCAGCTTCGCGGCGGCCGCCCGGAACCCGCCGGCGCGCGCGATCTCCTGAACGATTTCGGCATCACGGATGTCGAACATGACGGCTGCGGTCCCCCTGCTCCGGTTTTCTACGATCGTCTTTTGAGATCAAACTGATCTCCCTCCGATCTATTGACATGAACATTACCGGATGCAACACTTTTTCAAGTCGCACGTATTGTTCATCCTGGGGCCGGAAGACAATTGGCGGACCGAGCTCTCCTTCGCACCGAGCACCTGTCCAAGAGCTTTGGCGGTGTTCACGCCGTGGAAAGCGTCTCGGTCACGGTCGTCGAAGGAAGCATTCACGCGATCATCGGTCCGAATGGGGCCGGGAAGACCACGCTCTTCCATCTGCTGACGGGCGTTTACCCGCCATCGAGCGGGCGCGTCTTCTACCGCGGCCAGGATATCACCGGGTACGGAGCGGCCGAACGCGTCAGCCTCGGCATATCGCGCTCCTATCAGCGCACCAATATCTTCCCGCGCCTTTCCGTCCGGGAGAACCTGCTCCTCGCGGCGGGCCGCTCCGCGGGCGAGCAGTGGTCGTTCGATCCGCGCGGGCCAAGCGCCTCCGCACGCGCCCTGGTCGACGAGGTTCTGTCGGTGCTCGATCTGACCTCGGCCGCCGATCTCGAGGCGCAGACCTTGCCCTATGGCGCGCAGCGGCTGCTCGATATCGGGATTGCCCTGTGCTGCCGTCCTGAGCTCCTGCTCCTGGACGAGCCGACGAGCGGCCTTTCTTCGGCGGAACTGCGTGAAGCGGTCGACACCCTTGCAGCCCTCCGCAAGAGCTACACGATCGTGTTGATCGAGCATAACATGGAGCTTGTCGTCGGCCTCGCCGACCGCGCCACTGTCTTGAACTTCGGCCGTGTGATCGCCGAGGGCACGCCGGAAGAGATCGGCGCCGATCCGGCCGTGCAATCTGCTTACTTCGGATCGAGAAGGTCGGCTACGTCATGAGCAGGCTCGCGGTGGATCGCATCGATGCCTTCTATGGCAAGAGCCATATCCTGCACGATGTGTCGCTTGAAATCCCCTCGGGCAACGTGGTGACGCTGCTCGGCCGCAACGGCGCGGGAAAGACCACCACGATCCGGTCGATCTCCGGTCTGCTCAAGCCGGCATCCGGCGCCATCCGGCTCGACGACGAGGACATCACCGGTTTGCGCGCTGATCAGGTCGCGCGCCGCGGCGTCTGCTCCGTGACCGAAAGCCGGGATGTCTTCACCCACCTCACCGTCCGCGAGAACCTGGCCATTGCCAGCCGGAAGAACAGCGCTTGGCCCATGGCCCGCGTGCTCGACGACTTTCCGCTCATCCGGCCGTTGCTCGACCGGTCCGGCGGGGCGCTCTCGGGCGGCGAGCAGCAGATCGTGGCCATAGCCCGCGCCCTGATGCTGGATCCGAAGATCCTGCTTCTCGATGAGCCCTCGCAGGGTCTGGCGCCCATAATGGTCGATCGGGTGCTGGAGGTGCTGGCGGACCTGAAAAGGGCGGGGCTCGCCATGCTGGTGGTAGAGCAGAAGCTCGACCTGGCGCTTGCGCTCGCCGAGCACGCTTACATCCTCGAGAATGGGCGGGTCGTCTACCACTCGTCGGCGGCGGAGCTTGCTGCCGATTCCGCCGTCATTCACCGCCATCTGGGAGTCGGATCCTAGGTTGCTCAGCAATCGGGCGGCGGCACATCAGCCGCGTCACCTTGAGGAAGAAAGGGAGGACGGAAATGGCTTTTTATCTCGACCGCAGAACGCTCCTTGCGAGTGCCGGCGCCCTGGCCGGATTGTCTGCCTTGCCGTTCGCAAGCCGCCCTGGCTACGGGGCACAGGGCCAGGTATCGGTGCTCGGCATTATTCCGCAGACCGGTCCCTACGCCGCCGACGGCGAGCGCATCAAGCGTGGCCAGGAGATGGCGCTTGAGGATTTCCGCGCGTCCGGCAGCGGTCTCGACGTGAATCTGGTGCTGCGCGACAGCGCCGGCGACGCCGGAACCGCCACCCGCCGCGTTTCGGAGGCTATCGAGCGCGAAAATGTCGTCGCCATCGCCGGGCCGTGGGCGGATGACGTGGCGGCCGCCGTCACCGAGGTGGCCAAGCGCGAGAAGCGCGTGCACTTCTGGAGCGGCGGTCCGCTTCCCTGCCACCGTTACTATTTCCAATGGGCTCCCCCTTACTATACGGGCGTGAACGCCACGATGCGCTATATCGCCCAGCAGCAGCCGGACGCGAAGCGCTGGTATATGCTCACCTCCGACTACGCGTTCGGCTGGACGCTCGAGGAGCTGGAGAAGCGGATCGCGCCGGAGCTCGGCATCGAATTCGTCGGCTCGGCCCGCCACGTGCTCGGCGAGCGTGAATTCAGCCCGTATATGAGCGAGATTGCGGCCGCCAATCCGGACGTGATCGTCCTCAACAACTTCGGCCTCGACACGGCCCAGGCGCTCCGGGCCGCACACTCGTTCGGCTTGACCCAGCAGGCGAAGATCCTCGTGCCCTGGGGCAGCGGCATCGAGGACTACCTGAGGCTTGATCCGTCCATCACCCAGGGCGTGGTGATCGGTTCGGCCTATTACTACACGATCGACAACCCGACGGCGGAGAGTTTCGCAAAGCGCTACATCGAGCGGTTCGACGAGCCGCCGGGATATCCGGCCGGCAGCGGATACGCCGTGATGCGGCTCATCCTGGAGGGTCTGGCCAGGGCCGAGAATACCGAGCCGGCCAGCCTCGTCCGCGCCCTCGAGGGGTGGGAGGGAGACACCGTCGTGGGCAAGACGCGGATCGACCGCGACACGCATCAGACCTACCGGCCCTTCTTCGTGACCGAGGGCAAGGCGCCCGACCAGGTGCAGGGCAAGTTCGACCTGGCGCGGATCGTCAGCACGGTCGATGCGGATGCGCCGGCCGACGTCATCGGTTGCGAGAACATCGGCGACCTCTGAGGCAGCCGGCGGCCGTTCGCGCCCCCGAGACGGCTGCCGCTGCTCCCCTTGCGAGATCGAAGAACCTTGGAACTTCTGCTCCTCAAGCTGCTGAACGGTTTGACCACGGGCGCGCTTTACGCGGTCATCGCCTTTGGCCTCACCTTCATCTTGGGTATGCTGAACATACCCAATTTCGCGCACGGCGCCCTCTTCGCGCTCGGCGGCTATGTCGGCTATACGCTCCTGCAGCAGACGGGCTCCTACTGGATCGCCCTGGTGGCTGCGCCCCTGGTCCTCGCGGCCTTCGGCGCGGCCTTGGAGCGCGGCTTTCTCCGTCCGCTTTATGGGCGGGATCCCGAGGACGAGAACTATCTTCTGCTCGCCTTGTTCGCCTTGGCCATCATCCTGCAGGAGGTGATCATCATGATCTGGGGGGCGGCGGGCGAAAGCGGCCTGCCGCCGCAGATTCTCGCTGGCGCGGCCCCGCTCGGGCCGATCTATTATCCCAAGTTCCGGCTCTTCGTTCTGGGAAGCGCCGCCCTGATCGTTCTTCTGTCATGGCTGTTCATCGAGCGGACCCGGGCGGGAGCGTTGATCAAGGCGGCGATCGAGAACCGCGATGCAGTCATGCTGCTGGGCGTCGATATCCGCATTCTGTTTGCCGCCAGCTTCGCCTTCGGCACGTTCCTCACCGCGCTCGCGGGCGTGCTGAGCCTGCCGATCCGGGGCGTCCACCCCTTCATCGGCATGGACATATTGGCCATATCCTTCGTGATCGTGGTGGTGGGCGGTCTCGGCAATCTCTATGGCGCGATCTTCGCCGGCCTGCTCGTCGGCGTGCTCCAGGAGTTTGCAACCCTCATCCATCCTCTGGCATCCTGGCTCGCGGTCTACCTGACCATGATGGTGGTGCTCCTCGTTCGCCCCAAGGGCCTTTTCGGCCAGCGTTGAGAGAAAGCCCGCGAATGCTGAATGCACTCCAAAGGCACGGGTCGGGGCAGGCGGAGACATTGGTCCGCGCGGTTCCGAGCACCCTGGCCCTTTGCCTCATCCTCGCGGCTTTGCCGATACTCCTGCCCATGGCCTTGGCGGTGGATATCGTCATCCTGGCCATCGCTGCCGTGGCCTTCAGCCTCATGCTCGGCCAAGCAGGCATGCTCTCCTTCGGGCAAGCGGCCTTCTTCGCGCTCGGCGCCTACACGGCTGGCTTTCTGGTGAAGAGCTTCGGTTTGTCCATCATCCCTGCCTTGCTGGCGGGTGCCGCCATGGGCGGGGCCGGCGCTGCCGTCGTCGCGTTCCTGACCACACGCCTGCGCGGCGTCTATTTCATCCTGATGACCCTGGCCTTCGCGCAGCTCGTCTACTTCGTGGCGCTGACCTGGCGCGACGTCACGGGCGGTCCGTCCGGGCTCAGCGGCTTCTCGCGCCCGCTGCTCGGCTTTGGGGTGGGAACGGTCAGCCTCGATACGTCCTTGTCTTTCTACCTCTTCGCATCGGCCGTGCTGCTGGTTGTCTTCGGCCTGCTGCTCGTCATTCTCAATTCCCCCGTCGGCCTCATCCTGCGCGGCATCAAGGAGAATGCCGACCGGCTCGAAGCCGTCGGCTATCCGGTCTGGCGCTACCGCTTCTTCGTCTTCACCGTCTCCGGGATCATGACCGGCATAGCCGGTGCCCTCTACGCCTTCCAATGGCTCATCGTGCCGGTCAGCACGGCCGCCATGAACCAGTCGGCCGCCATCGCCTTCATGTCCATCCTCGGTGGCGTTGGCCATCCCCTCGGCCCCATCGTCGGTGCGGCCATCTACACTTGGCTGAGCGACATCGCCTCCAGCTACTGGGCCCGCTGGCCCATTCTGTTCGGCGCCTTCATCATACTGATCGTTTTCTTCATGCGCGGCGGCATCATGCAGGGCGTCGGCATGATCGGCGGCTTGTTCAGGCGCCGATGGCGTGCAGGGCGCGCAGAGGTATGAGCTTTCCGAAGGAGGGCCCCATGGAAAAGGACAGCATCATCGCCCGGCTTCGCGAGCTGATCCAGTACAGCCCGACCGGGGAGGAGGCCGAGCAGGTGGCCTCCCTGCTTGACGCGAGCCGGCCGATCGACGTCGAAGATCCCGTTCTCGCAGCGCCGGCCGTCATCTACGCGCCGGACCTGCCATCGCCGGAGTAGTCTGTGAAGAACGGGTCGGAGCCCATGAGCCTGCTCAGCCTCTCGCTCGCCGAGGCCTCGCGGCGCATCGATGCCGGAGAGGTCTCTCCCGTGGCGCTGCTTGAGGCGTGCCTGGAGCGCATCCGGCAGGAGGACGCGCGGCTCAGGTGCTTTATCGCCGTTGCGGCGGAGAGCGCGCGGTGCGAGGCCCTGTCCGCGGAGCGTCGGGCGAAGGCGGGGCGGCGCGTCGGCCCGTTGGACGGCATTCCCGTCGCCGTGAAGGACGTGGTCGCCTCCCGCGGCCTGCCGACCACGGCCGGCAGCGCGCTCCTTGCCGATTTCATTCCCGAAAGCGACGCGCCCGCGCTGCGCGATCTCAAGGCAGCGGGCGCCGTGATCGTTGGCAAGACCAATCTGCATGAGTTCGCCTATGGGGTCACCAGCGACAACCCCGTCTTCGGGGTGGTGATCAACCCGCTCGATCCGGAGCGGCTGCCCGGCGGCTCCAGCGGCGGGTCGGCGGCGGCCGTGGCCTCGGGCATGGCCTTCGCGGCGGTCGGCTCCGACACGGGAGGGTCCATCCGCATACCGGCCGCCGCATGCGGCATCGTGGGGTTGAAGCCGAGTTTCGGCCTGCTCAGCTGCGAGGGCGTCATACCACAGGCCTGGAGCCTCGATCACATCGGCCCCATGGCCCGGACCGTGGACGACGTTCGCCTCCTGCTCGAAGCCTGGACGGGCCGGCGCTTCGGCGGCGCCCGCATCAATGCCGGCCTCCGGATCGGCGTTCCGATCGACCTGATGGCTGCCGCGAGCCTCGAGGTCGCCGAAGCCTTCGGTCACGTCTTGCGCCGGATCGAGGCCATGGGCGCACGGATCCACGAGGTCGAATTCCCGGACCTCGCTATGGCCCGCCGTGCATGGCTTACCATTCTGCTGGCGGAGTCCGCCGCCTATCACAAGCGGAACATGGAAACGCATCCGCAGCGGATCGGGCCGGATGTCCGGCCCTTCCTGCTGGCCGGGTTGCTGATCGACAGCACGCAGTATTTGCAGGCCCAGCGCTTCCGACGCCAATGGCGGGATCGCGTGGGCGCGATGATGGGCGAGCTCGACGTTCTGGCCCATCCCGTCTTTCCGGTCCCGACACCCAGGCGGGGGCAAGCCGAGGTCGAAACGGGCGCGGGCCTCATGAGCACGCGAGATGCCCTGGTGCTCTACCAGTGGCCCGCCAATCTGCTGGGCTGGCCCTCGCTTGCCTTGCCGTGCCCGGAACGGGTCGATGGCCAGCCGCTCGGCCTCATGCTCACGGCCAAGCCATTCGCGGAAGCGGGCTTGCTCGCCCTCGGCCGGCAAATCGAAGAAAGATCGGCCCGTCAGTCGCCGCGATGACCGGTGGCTGCGGCCGCCCGGCGGATTGCGCTCACCAAGGCTTCGCCCGCCACCGCCAGCTCGCCGCTATTGTCGATCTCGACCGCGCCGCCAAGCTCGCGGCACGGCATCGCCGCCCGCTGCAGCCTCTGGCGCATTTCGGCTTCGCTCTCGCGCCGCCGCGCGGCAAGCCTCGCGGCCAGGACCTCCGGGCGGCATGTGACGTGGACGGTGACGACCTGCGGGAAGGCCGCGCGTATGGCGGGCAGGGCCGCGCGCGAGCCGTTCACCACGGCCACGCCACCTCTCATCAGGTGCGTGCGCACCGCGATCGGGATGCCGTATTGCAGACCGTGGGCCTCCCAGTCCACCGCGAAGGCCCCCGCGGCGCGCGCTGCGGCGAAGGCGTCCGGCGAGCACGTATCGTGATCCTCGGCGGAGGCGAGCGCCTCCCGCGTCACCACCCGGCGCACGAACAGGATCGACGGATCCGCTGCCAGCCTCTGCCGGGCATAGGCGATCAGGCTGTCCTTGCCCGCCCCGCTCGGGCCGACCACGACCATGAGAATGCCGCCGTCCCCGGCAGCGGCCGACGCAACGACCGGGCAAGCTTCAGGCAACACGGCGGCCCTCGCGCCACACCGCGCGCACCACCGGCACGCCCTTATGCCGGCGCACGCGCACCAGATCGGCGCGCAGGCCCCGGGCGATACGCCCGCGATCCTCGAGCCCGACCACCCGTGCCGGCGTCGCACTCACCAGCCCTATGCTTTCCGGCAGGCTCATGCTGCCTTCGTCCGCGAGAATGAAAGGCGCGTGAATGAGGCTGAACGGCACATAGTCGGACGAAAGTACATCCAGCACCCCGGCATTCGCCAGCGCCTTGGCCGAGATATTCCCGGAATGCGACTTGCCGCGAACCACGTTCGGCGCGCCCACCAGCACCGCCATGCCGGCTTCATGCGACGCCTTCGCCGCCTCCATGCTGGTTGGAAACTCGGCGAGCCGGACGCCGAAGGCGCGGGACTCCATGACATGCTCCACCGTCGCGTCGTCGTGGCTGGCGAGCGCGATGCCGCGTTCCTGGCAAGCCTCCACGATCACCCTGCGGTGCGGTGCGGCGTAGCGGCGCGATTCCTCGATGCGCCTGGCAACGAAGCGGTCGAAATCGGCATCGCTCAGGCCGCGCTTCTTCCTGTAGTAGAGCGTGTACTGTTCGAGCGTCTGGAATTGGCGCTGGCCCGGCGCGTGATCCATCAGCGAGGCGAGCTTCACCTGCGGATCGCTCCGGAAATCCTCGAAATGGTCGAGCACGTCCTTGGCCGAGACTTCGCAGCGCAGATGGATCAGGTGGGTGGCGCGCAGCCGGTCCTCTGCGCCGGCGGTCTCGATCGCATCGGCAATGGCGCGCATCTCGCCTTTCTCGAACCCGGCATCCCCGTCCGAGCCGAGGCGCAGGCAGTCGAAAACTGTCGTGATGCCCGAGGCGGCGACCTGGGCGTCATGCGCCTGCAGGGCCGCAATGCTGTCCCACACCACGCCCGGGCGCGGGCTGTAGTGAGATTCGAGATGGTCCGTGTGCAGCTCCACCAGGCCGGGAATCAGATAATCGCCGTCCATGTCCTCGCCGATGCCGGCGGGGCCGCTATCGATCTCTGCAATCGATCCGTCGCGAATGAGAAGCGAGCCGCGGACGATCTCGTCTTCCAGAACGATCCGGGCATTGGTGAGCGCTAGGTCTTGCGGCATGTCAGGCAGACTTTCTCGACTGGGCGGCCGAGCCGAAACGGTGGATGGAGTGAACGGTGAAGTCGGCGCCCGGCTCGGGCTCGACGAAGACCGCCACGGCGTCGATATGGAGCGGGGCATCGAGCACGGCCGCGAAATGCGCCTGCAGGGCCGGTTCGATCCGCGCGGCGACCTCGGGCTCCAGAGCGCTGGTGAGCGTCATGTGGAAGCGGAACTCCTCCTTCACATGAGGGTAGCCGAACGCATCGAGATAGGCGCGCTGGCGTGCCGTCAGCCGCTCGGGCCGGCGCCGCTGAACATCACTCGGCGTGAGCGGCGCGCGCAGCCCGTTGAAGTGATCGACGGCGCTGGAGGCGAGCGCATCCACCTCAGGGCAAGCCGCTGCCGGTGTCAGCGCCAGGAAGCTTCCGATAGGCGTGATCGCGAGGCGTGGAATGGCGAGCTCTGTATGGCCTCGCGCAAAGGATTGGGCCGCGGAGGCAACGGCGCTCGCGCTCAGCCCGTCCCGCAGCCGGAACGGGGCGACCAGGGTGGCATGGAAGCCATAGCGGCGCGGCTCAGCCGTCAGGCGCCGGAACGCGGCGGCGGAGAACCCGTCCGGTGCCGGCATGTCCACTGGCGCGCCCGTGAAGGCGCTGCGGCCGAGCCAGGCCTCCGCTGCCATGGTCAGCGGGTCGTCGGCGTCCGGCGTGAAATAGATGGCATGACGCATCACAGGAACAGCTTCCGCAGCTGCTGCGACAGCATGTCGATGAGCGACACCGTCACCAGCATGATGATCAGCATGGCCGAGGCCTGCGGATAATAGAACCCTCGGATGGCTTCGAAGAGCACCTGGCCGATGCCGCCCGCGCCGATGACGCCCAATACGGTGGCCGCGCGCACATTGGATTCGAAGCGGTACAGCGCGTAGGACATCCATAGCGGAATGACCTGCGGCACCACCCCGAACACCACCTCCTGGAGCCGGGAGGCACCCGTTGCCCGGATGGCCTCGACCGGACGCGGGTCGATCGCCTCGACCGCCTCGGAGAACAGCTTCGCCAGGATGCCGGTGGTGTGCACGAACAGCGCCATCACGCCGGCGAACGGCCCGAGGCCGACCGCAACCACGAACAGCACGGCAAAGACGAGCTCGTGGATGGCCCGGCAGGCATCCATCAGGCGGCGCATGGGCTGCACGATGGTCCACGGCGCGATGTTGCGTGCCGACAATATGCCGAAGGGCACGGCGAAGGCCGCAGCCAGGAATGTTCCCCACAGCGCGATCTGGATGGTGACCACCATCTCGTGCACGTAATAGCGCCATTCGGAAAAATTCGGCCGCGCGAAGCCGCTGGCATATTGGGCCATGTTGCCGGCATCGGTGAACAGGAGCGTCCAGCGCGACATCTCGGTCGGCGTCCAGCTCCACGCGAGCAGCAGGCCCAGCGTGATCCAGGTCAGCGCCGTCCATGCGCTCCGTGTCCAGTCCCGCTCCACCTCCGGCCGGGCCATCTCGGGCGTCGTCATATCCGCGGTGTGGTTCATCGTCGACTCTCGACCCATGGTGGGCCGGCCGCTTCCCCATCGACGCGGCCGGGCAGGGCGATCAGCTCTGGAGCGACTTGAGCTTTGCCTCGAAGGCCGCCTTCTCGGCCTCCAGCTTCTCGATCTGCGCCTTCTTGTCGGCCTCCGACAGCGACGTGTCCGCCTGGATCTTGGCAATGCTCTTGCTCAGCTCCATGATGCGGATGGGCAGCAGCTGGTCGTTGGTGGAGGGCCGGAACGGCGCCCAGTCGAGGCCGGCGAGGACCTCCTTCTCCCGTGCCACGTCGCCATCCGACTTGTCGGTGCCGTAGGTCAGGAAGAATTCCTTGAGCTTGGCCTTGGTCTCTTCCGGCAGGTCCTTGCGCCAGACCAGCGGGTCGGCGGGGATCAGCGGCGATTTCCAGATCACCTTCACCTTGGCGAAGGCGTCCGGCGCGTTCCTCTCCAGCACCGCCAGGTTCTCGGTATTGTTGGTCGCCGCATCGAGCTGGCCGTTGGCCACGGCCATGGCATTGGTCTCGTGGTTGGAATTGGTCACGTTCTTGAAGCACGTCTTCGGGTCGATATTGTTGGCCGCGAAGACGAAGGTGGTCGGCACCAGGAAGCCCGAGGTCGAGTTCGGGTCGCCCAGGCCGAAATTCAGCGACTTGTCGCACTTCAGGAGATCTTCGACCGAGTTGAGCTTGCTGTCCTTTGGCGCGAGGATGACGGACCAGTAGCCGGGATGCCCTTCGACGCTCACGGTCTGTGCGAACACTTCGCCCCCGGCGCGGTCCACCGCCTCCATGGCCGACTTGTTGCCGTACCAGGCGACGTGAACCTTGCCGAAGCGCATGCCCTCGATCACGCCCGAATAGTCGGACGCGAAGAACGGCTTCACCTTAAGCCCGGTCTTCTTGGCGAGGTCGGCGAGCAGCGGCTCCCATTTGGGCCTGAGGTTCTGCTGCGATTCGGTGGAGATGATGCCGAAATTGATCTCTTGGGCCACGGCAGCGCCCGACAAGACGACGGCGAATAAGGCCGCCGCGGCACCCTTGAGAAATGCGTTCATGGCAAGCTTCCCTGTTTGCTGTGGTTGGCTACGCAAAGGCCGGAACCCACTCCGGGTCCGCGACACGCGTCGGTTTCGCCGGCTGCAACGGCGCATCCGGCAAGATCAGTTCCTCGGAATTGGCCCCGTAGAGCTCGACCAACATCTGGTTCGTCAGCGCCGACGAGGGACCGTCGAAGACGATGCGGCCGTCGCGCAGCGCGATCGTGCGCGGGCAGTAGCGGCGCGCATATTCCACCTGATGCAGCGACACCACGCAGGTGATCTGCTCGTCGCGATTGATCGCCGCGAGAATCTCCATGACACGCCGGGCGGAGGAGGGGTCGAGCGAGGCGATCGGCTCGTCGGCGAGCAGGATGTTGGAGCGCTGCACCAGCGTGCGGGCGATGGCCGCGCGCTGCTGCTGCCCGCCGGAAAGCGTGGAGGCGCGCTGCCAGGCGAGTTCCGGAATGCCGACCCGGGCGAGCGCGTCGCGGGCGCGGCGCTTTTCCTCCGCCGTGAACAGCCCGAGTGTGCCGCGCCAGGCCGGGACGCGCCCGAGATTGCCGAGCAGCACATTGGACAGGACGGACAGCCGGCCCACCAGGTTGAACTGCTGGAAGACGACGCCGATGTTACGACGCATTTCGCGGGCCCGCGCCGACAGCCGGCCGCCGTCCTGGATCGGCGTGCCCAGAACGTCGATGCGGCTTTGCCCCGCCTGGCCGATCTCCAGCCCGCAGATGTGGCGGATCAGCGTGCTCTTGCCCGAGCCGGACGCGCCGATCAGCGCGACCATCTCGCCGCGCTCTATATCGACGCTGACATCGTCCAGCGCCCGCTTCTTGCCGAAACTCTTGGACAGATTTCGAATGGAGATCGCGGTCATCAAGTCCCTCCTTCGGTCAGAACCGCAGGGGCTGTGGCGATGAGAGCTTTCGGGCTTGCCCTGCCGGCGATCCCGGCCGGCGGATATGGAACGGGCGCGCCGACACCATCATGGGCTTATCCCCACCGCATGAAGGGCAGTTGTCGGCTGCATGTCGGTTCCATGACGATCCACGGCGCGCTCCGGCACGCCCCCGTTTTCGTAGCGCTCCAGGAACGCCTCGGCGCTCAGCGAGCGGAAATCATCCAGCGCGGCGCGCAGGCGCTCATGCGGCCAGTCCCACCAGGCGAGCGCCCGCATCCGCGCCGCGATCGAATCGGGAAAGCGTTTGCGGATGACCTTCGCGGGCACGCCGCCGACGATGGTGTAGGGCGGCACATCCCTGGTGACCACCGCCCCGGCGCCGACCACCGCGCCGTCCCCGATCGTCACGCCCGGCAGGATGGTGGCGCCATGGCCGATCCATGTGTCATGGCCGATGAACACGCGCTTGGCCCGGCGCGCGGCGAAGAAATCCGCCTCATGCTCCGCATCGTCGAAATAGTCCGATGCACGGTAGGTGAAGTGATGCAGAGTGGCCCGCCACATGGGATGGTGGGTGGCGTTGATGCGCACCGAGGCCGCGATATTGGCGAACTTGCCGATGGTCGCGCACCAGCTCTGGCAGTTCTCCATCACATAGGAGTAGTCACCGAGTTCGGTTTCAACGAGCCGTCCGCCCTCGGCCACTTCCGTGTAGCGGCCGAGCGTGCAGTTCTCCAGGCGGGCCGTCGGATGGACCACGGGCGTTTCGGACAGGCGGGCCATGTCAGGCAGCCCTCCTGTCGGGGGCGAATGCGGTCACGTCGATGACCATGTCGGCGACGGCGTTGCGCACATCCGCATCGTGGAAGATGCCGAGCAGCGCGACGCCGGCCGCTTTCTTCTCCCGGATCATGTCGATTACGACCGACCGGTTGGCTGCGTCGAGCGAAGCGGTGGGCTCGTCGAGCAGCAGGATCGGGTGATCGGTGATGAAGCCGCGCGCGATGTTCACCCGCTGCTGCTCACCGCCCGAGAAGGTGGCCGGGGGCAGGGCCCACAGCCGCTCCGGCAGGTTGAGCCGCGCCAGGAGCTCGCCGGCGCGTCGCTGCGCCTCCTGCCGAAGAATCCCCCGTGCGATCAGCGGCTCTGCCACGATGTCGAGCGCGCCGACACGCGGCACCACGCGCAGGAACTGGCTGACATAGCCGATCGTCTCCCGGCGCAGCGCGAGGATCATTCGCGGTTCCGCACCGGCCAGATCCACCTCTCTGCCCCGATGCCGCACCAGGATCTGCCCGGCATTGGCGGCATAGTTGCCATAGAGCATCTTGAGGATCGAGCTCTTGCCCGCACCGGACGGGCCGCCGAGCACGGCGCATTGGCCCGCCTGCAGAGCGAAGGCCGCACCGGCAATCACCGGCAGCTCCACCCCGCCGCGCAGATGCATGGTGAAGGTCTTGGCAAGCCCGGAAACGGTGAGCGCAGGGGTCATCGTCATGCGGCCTCACACTTGCAGGATGGAAGAAACGAGCAGCTGGGTATAGGGCGCCTGCGGGTCGTCGAGCAGGCGGTCGGTCAAGCCATGCTCCACCACGCGGCCGTCCTTCATCACCAGCATGCGATGCGATAGGAGACGCGCCACGGCGAGATCGTGCGTCACGATCACCACGGCGAGACCGAGATCGCTCACCAGCCCGCGCAAGAGGTCGAGCAGCCTGGCCTGCACCGAGACATCGAGCCCGCCGGTGGGCTCGTCCATGAACACGAGCCGCGGCGCCGTGACCAGGTTGCGCGCGATCTGCAGGCGCTGGCGCATGCCGCCCGAAAAGGCGCGCGGCTGGTCGTCGATGCGGTCCGCGTCGATCTCCACGCGGGCGAGCCACTCGGCCGCGCTGGCGCGGATCTTGCCGTAATGCCGGTGGCCGATGGCCATCAGCCGCTCGCCCACATTGGCGCCGGCCGAGACCGTCATCCGCAATCCGTCCGCCGGGTTCTGGTGCACGAAGCCCCAGTCCGTGCGCAGGAGGAACCGGCGCTCGGCCTCGCTCAGGTCGTTGAGGTCGCGCATCTCGCCGTCGCGCATGCGATAGGACACCGTGCCCGCGCTCGGCGCCAGGCGCGTGGAGATGCAGTTGAGCAGGGTCGTCTTGCCGGAGCCGGACTCGCCGACCACCGCCAGCACTTCGCCCGGCCAGAGGTCGAAGCTCACATCCGCGCAGCCGATGCGGGTGCCGTAGCGCTTGGTCAGCCCGCGCACCGACATGAGCGGCAGCGCCTCGCTGTCATGATCGAACTCTTTGGCTGTGGGGGCAGCGAAGGTCATCATGCAGCCTCCCCAGCCAATTCGCCGCGATGGCCTTCGGCTCGCCGCGTCTCGCAATGATCCGTGTCGGAGCACACGAACATGCGCCCGCCACGATCATCCAGCACCACCTCGTCGAGATACACGTCCTCCGCGCCGCACAAGGCGCATGGTTTGTCGAAGCGCTGCACCGCGAACGGGTGGTCCTCGAAATCGAGGCTGACGACGTCCGTATGAGGGGGCAGGGCGTAGATGCGCTTCTCGCGGCCGGCCCCGAACAGCTGCAACGCCTCCGACATGTGCATCTTCGGATTGTCGAATTTCGGCGTCGGCGACGGGTCCATCACGTAGCGCCCTTGCACCTTGACGGGATAGGCATAGGTGGTGGCGATATGGCCGTTCCGCGCGATGTCCTCGTACAGCTTCACATGCATCAGCCCGTATTCCTCGAGCGCATGCATCTTCCGCGTCTCCGTCTCCCGCGGCTCGAGAAAGCGCAGCGGCTCGGGGATGGGCACCTGGTAGACCAGCACCTGGCCCTCGCGCAGCGGCGCCTCCGGGATGCGGTGGCGGGTCTGGATGATGGTGGCCTCCGCCGTCCGCGTCGTCGTCTCGACCCCGGCCACCTTCTGGAAGAACTTGCGGATCGACACCGCATTGGTGGTGTCGTCGGCGCCCTGGTCGATCACCTTCAGCACATCGTCGGGCCCGAGGATCGCGGCGGTCACCTGAACGCCGCCGGTGCCCCAGCCATAGGGCATGGGCATCTCGCGGCTGGCGAAAGGCACCTGGTAGCCGGGAATGGCGATCGCCTTGAGGATGGCACGCCGGATCATCCGCTTGGTCTGCTCGTCCAGATAGGCGAAGTTGTAGGTCGAAGCCTGAGGCTGCGCCGTCATTCCACCGCCTCCCGAACGTCCACGGCGCCCTCGGGGTGGGCATCCTCATGTTCCGCGCGCATGGTGCGCACGAGGTCGAGTTCCGCCTGGAAATCCACGTAATGCGGCAGCTTCAGATGCTCGACGAAGCCGGTCGCCTGCACGTTGTCGCAATGGGAGATGACGAACTCCTCATCCTGCGCCGGCGCCACGATGTCCTCGCCCAGCTCCTCTGCCCGGAGCGCGCGGTCGCACAGCGCCATGGCCATCGCCTTGCGCTCCGACTGGCCGAACACCAGGCCATAGCCGCGGGTGAACTGCGGCGGCGTCTTGGCCGAGCCCTTGAACTGGTTGATCATTTGGCATTCCGTCAGCTGCACCCGGCCCACCGGCACGGCAAAGCCGAGTTCCGGCATGAACACCTCCACCTCCACGTCACCGATGCGGATCTCGCCGGCGAACGGGTGGGAGCGGGCGTAGCCGCGCTGGGTCGAATAGCCGAGGCCCAAGAGGAAGCCTTCATCGCCCCGCGCCAGGGCTTGCAGGCGCATGGCGCGCGACAGGGGAAATTCCAGCGGCGTCTGGTTGATGTCGCCGGGCGTGCCCGTGCCGTCCGCATCCGCCTCGATTAGGCCCTCCCCACCGAGAATGTCGGCGATCCGCATGACGGGCTCGGCCTCGCCCTCGCGCCGCTTGGCCGCGTCGACCTCCGGATCCCCGTCCAGCTCTTCATCGAGCAGCCGATGGGTATAGTCGAAGGTGGGGCCGAGCAGCTGTCCGCCGGGCAGGTCCTTGTAGCAGGCCGATATGCGGCGCTCGACCAGCATGGCACCCGTATCCACCGGCTCACTGTAGCCGAAGCGCGGCAGTGTGGTGCGATAGGCCCGGATCAGGAAGATCGCCTCGATCAGGTCGCCGCGGGCCTGCTTGATGGCCAGCGCCGCCAGCCGGCGGTCATAGAGCGAGCCCTCGCTCATCACCCGGTCCACGCCGAGCGCGAGTTGTTCCGCGATTTGGTCGAGCGTCAGGGCTGGCACCGAGCGGTCGCCCCTACGGCGGTCCGCTAGCAGGCGATGTGCGTTGTCGATCGCGGCCTCGCCGCCCTTCACGGCCACATACATGGCTAGTCCTCCGCCCGCACGAGGTGCGCCGAGCGCGGCAGGCAGGCGATCGCCTCGCCTGCGCACAGGATCAGGTCGACACCGCGCGGGAAGCGTCGGCTATTGCTGCTCCACTGAGCGGCAAAATCGCTGGGCAGGCCGGCCGGCGCGATCGACACCTCATCCCGGATCCCCGGGCCGCGGAAGGTGAGGGGAGTGCCTCCCTCCAGGCTCTCCAGCTGCAGCACGAGGGTTGCCGAGCGGTCGGGATATTCCTGTGTCCCTTGCGCGAACTCCGCCAGCGGCGGCATCGCGGCAGGCGCGCCGATGAACGCGAAGGCCGCATGGGTGGGCACGCGCGCCACCCGTGCGCCTGTATGGAAGGCGAGCCACGCTTGCACGGCCTCGCTTCCGCCCAGTACCGGATCGAGCCACACGGGCGTATCGGCGTCCACCAGCGTGCAGGCGAGCGCCCCCGCCAGCGGGTGCAGCGGCAGCGGCGGCACGGTGCGCGCCACCAGCGGCGTTCGCCTTGCCGGCCGCGCCATTCCATCCATCACGGCGCGGAAGGTCGCCTGCGCGTCGAACACTGGCTGGGCAAAACCGCCTTCGAGCATGTGTGCTTGGGGCCTCATCAATCCTCCCCGCGCACCATGGTGAAGAAATCGACCCGGGTCGCCGCCGTCTCCTGCCGGCGCCGCTCATCGGCGTCATCGAGCTCGCGTTTGATCGGCGCGATCATCGCCGCATCGATCAAGGCGGCGGTCTCGGCATCCTGGCAGAGCGCGTCGATCACCGCGGCAAGGCGGACCTTGGCGCCGTCGCGGCCGAGCGCCATGGCATGTCCGACGGACCCATCCTCCAGCCGCACGCTCGCCCGGGTTACCGTCGCCTCGCCCAGGTTGAAGGCGGCGCCGGTCCCGCCGATGCGCCCGCGCAGCATCACCAGGCCGGAGTCTGGCCCGCGCAGCAGCGTATAGGCCGGATTGAGTCCGAGCCCGGCCCAGAGTTCCTGCAATCGGCTGGTCTTGCAGCGCGCCAGCACGGCCATCCGGTTCTTGCGCGCTAGGGTATGCGTCTCGGCCTGCATCAATGCCCCAATTCGTCTATTGATCTAGACAATAGGATGAATTATCCGACTCCTAGCCAATGAGGATGACAGGCGGGTGACAATGACAGGCTCGATTGCAAAAAGGTCTGCCGTGCAGCGCGGTGTCGGCGTCGCCCTGTGGCGGCAGATCGCCGATGAGATCCGCACCGGCCTCGCCGCCGGCACTATGGGCGATAACGAGGGGCGGCTGCCGCCCGAGAGCGATCTGGCGGCGCGGTTCGGGGTCAATCGCCATACGGTGCGCGCCGCCATCGCCGCCTTGTCCCACGAGGGCGTCCTGCAGTCCGTCCAGGGGCGCGGAACCTTTGCGCGGCGGCGCCACAGGCTGGTCTATCCGATCCGCGAGCGGACGCGCTTCTCGGCCGGCCTCGAGAACCAGGCGCGCGATCGGCAGATAGAGCTCGTCGGGCACGGTAACGAAGGGGCCCCGGCGGAGGTGGCCGCCGCGCTCGGCCTTCCCACAGGCGATCCGGTCGCGCGCATCGAGACGTTGGGAACCGCCGATGGCGTCCCGGTCTCTCGTGCCACGTCCTGGTTCAGCGCGGCGCGCTTTCCCGATATCGCTGCGGCCTTCGACCGCTACAACTCGATCACCGCGGCGCTACGTGAGTTCGGCATCGATGATTATCTGCGGGCGTCCACGAGCATCGAGGCACGCCATGCCGACGAGGCCGACACGCGCGATCTGCGCCTGTCGCCCGGGGCCATCGTCATCGTCACGCGCGCCCTTAACGTCGATACGGCCGGCGCGCCGATCCAGTTCTCGCTGACGCGCTTTCCGGCCGACCGGGTCGAGCTCCTGGTGGAGTCCCATCAGCCGCCGCGGCGAGGGGCGGCCGCGAAAACGCCGACCGTCTGACTCGGGTTAGAGTGTTTCGAGTGAGGTGGGTACCAGTTCGCGTAAAGAAAATGCGACCAAGTAAGAACTTAGGGCGTTCCGCCATTTC
This sequence comes from Rhodoligotrophos defluvii, assembly GCF_005281615.1. Classification (NCBI taxonomy): domain Bacteria; kingdom Pseudomonadati; phylum Pseudomonadota; class Alphaproteobacteria; order Hyphomicrobiales; family Rhodoligotrophaceae; genus Rhodoligotrophos; species Rhodoligotrophos defluvii. Next base: position 248,240 of record NZ_SZZM01000004.1, read on the forward strand.
AGAGAAAAGCGGAACCGCCCTAGCTCTTCAGGCCCTGGATGCCCCGGTCGGAGCCGGTCATGAGGATTTTGGAGGAGTCATCGGCGGCTTACGTGGTTGCCCGGCTTGAGCTGGCAACACGGGGAACGCTGCGGAACCGCTATTGGTCCTCGCCTTTGCCGGCGCCGTTCAGCCGGTCGCGCAGCTCCTTGCCGGTCTTGAAATAGGGCACGCGCTTCGGCCCCACATCGACTGGCGTGCCGGTCCGCGGATTGCGCGCGGTGCGCGCCTGCCGCTCCTTGACCGAGAAGGCCCCGAAGCCGCGCAGCTCCACCCGGTCGCCGCGGGCGAGCGCATCGCGGATCTCGTTCAAGATCGTATTGATGATCCGTTCGACATCGCGCTGATATAAATGGGGATTCTGCTGAGCTATATGCAGAATGAGCTCAGACTTGATCATGCCCCCTCCACCCAGCGATTTTTCCCTGCTCACCGGCAGAGCGTGCTTGTCCTGGTCCTATTCAGGGTGCCAAATGGACACGAGACCGTCAAGGCTAAGTCGTTCTACCCGAAGAGTTTTTTGAACTGTGTTAAAAAAGTCACCCAAGCCGAGAGCGGTCATCAAGAGACGTGCGGCTTCCCCGCTCAGGCCAAGCTCGTTCGAGTCCGGAACGGCCCAGTTCTCGATCTTCAGGCTCCTGTCGATATTGCGCTGGGTGCGCAACCAGCGCAGCGCCTCGTCCTCGCCGCCCAGCTCGTCGGCGAGACCTGCCGCCACGGCTTGACGGCCGGTGAACACCCGGCCATCGGCGATCTGGCGCACATCCTCCATGCTCATGCCGCGGCGCTCCGCCACGAGCCCGACGAACCAGTCGTAGCTGTCATCGACCAGCGACTGGGTGACGCGGCGCACATCCTCGCGCAGCGGCGTGAAGGGCGAGGGCTCCGCTTTCAATGGACCGCTCTTGATCTCGTGCATCTCGATGCCGAGCTTGCCGAGCATTTCGGTCAGCTGCGGCCATTGCAGGATGACACCGATGGATCCGGTGGTGGTGTTGCCCAGGGCGATGATGTGGTCGGCCGCGATGGCGGTGATATAGCCGCCGGAGGCTGCGACCGTGCCCATGGTGGTGACCACCGGCTTCACGGCGGCCAATTCGCGGATTGCCTTGAACAGGAGCTCGGAGCCCGCCGTGGTGCCGCCCGGGCTGTTCACCTCGATGATGACGGCCTTGACCCGCTTGCTCTCGCGCAAATTCTTGAGCAGCTTCTCGTAGCCGTCGGTGTCGGCGATCACCCCGGAGACGCGCACGCGGGCGATATGGTCGCGCAGCTTGCCCGCATCCATCGTGCCGGCTGCGGCGAAGACCGCCAGAATGGCCGCGCCCAGCACGGCGGCGACGGCCACGAGCCTCCAGAAGGATAGCCGCCGCTTGAGGCGGCGGCGATCGGTGAGTGTGTCGGCGTCTATCACGGCATCGTTTCCAGCAAGGCTCTATTCTGCCGTGACCCGCGCGTCCTTGTCACGAGCCCTTCTCGTCGGCGGCATCCTCCGCCTGCTGCCTGGCACGGTTCAGGGCAGCGCCCAGGATGTCGCCGAGCGAGGCGCCGGAGTCGCTGGAGCCATACTGGGCGACCGCAGCCTTCTCCTCGGCAATTTCGAGGGCCTTCACCGAGACGGCGATCCGCCGGCTGGCCTTGTCGAAATTGGTGACGCGGGCATCCACCTTGTCGCCCACGGCGAAGCGCTCGGGCCGCTGCTCGGAGCGCTCCCGCGACAGGTCGGCGCGGCGGATGAAGGTGGTGAGGTCCGTATCGGCGATGCGCACGTCGATGCCGCCTTCCTTCACGCCGATGACCTCGCAGGTCACCACGTCGCCCTTCTTCAGGCCCTTCGCGGCGGAGGCCTCGATCGGGTCCTGCTGCAGCTGCTTGAACCCGAGGGAGATACGCTCCTTCTCCACATCCACGTCGAGCACGACCGCCTTCACCACATCGCCCTTCTTGTAGTCCTGGATCGCCTCCTCGCCGGGGCGGTTCCAGTCCATGTCGGACAAGTGCACCATGCCATCCACATCGCCGTCGAGCCCGATGAACAGGCCGAATTCGGTGATGTTCTTGATCTCGCCCTCGACCGTGCTGCCGACCGGATATTTCTCCGCGAAGGAATCCCACGGGTTGGGCAGGCACTGCTTGAGGCCCAGCGAGATGCGGCGCTTGTTCGGGTCGACCTCGAGAACCATCACCTCGACTTCCTGGCTGGTGGACAGGATCTTGCCGGGATGGACGTTCTTCTTGGTCCAACTCATCTCCGAGACGTGGACGAGGCCTTCCACCCCCTCCTCCAACTCGACGAAGGCGCCGTAGTCGGTGATGTTGGTGACGGTGCCGGTGACCTTCATGCCCACCGGATACTTCGCCTCAACACCTTCCCACGGATCCTTGTCCAGCTGCTTCATGCCGAGGCTGATGCGCTGGGTGTCGGAGTTGATCTTGATGATCTGCACCTTGACCGTCTGGCCCACCGTGAGCACGTCGGCGGGGTGATTGACCCGCTTCCACGAGATGTCGGTGACGTGCAGGAGGCCGTCGATGCCGCCCAGATCGACGAAGGCGCCGTAGTCGGTGATGTTCTTGACCACGCCCTCGACCACCTGGCCCTCAGACAGGCTCTGCACCAGCTCCGAACGCTGCTCGGCGCGGGTCTCCTCGAGAACCGCGCGGCGCGACACGACGATATTGCCGCGGCGCTTGTCCATCTTCAGGATCTGGAACGGCTGCGGCACGTTCATCAGCGGCGCGATGTCGCGGATCGGGCGGATGTCGACCTGGCTGCCGGGCAGGAAGGCCACGGCCCCGCCCAGGTCCACCGTGAACCCGCCCTTCACGCGGCCGAAAATATTGCCTTCCACGCGCTCATTGGCCTCGAAGGACTTCTCGAGCCGGATCCATGCCTCTTCGCGGCGCGCCTTCTCGCGCGAGAGCACCGCCTCGCCCATAGCGTTCTCGACGCGCTCGAGATAGACCTCGACCTCGTCGCCGACGTGCAGCTGATCCTCCTTGCCCGCGGTCATGAACTCCTTGAGGGGCACCCGCCCCTCGGTCTTCAGCCCGACATCGATGATGGCGAAGTCATTCTCGATCGAAACGACGCGGCCCTTGACCACGCTGCCTTCAGCAAAATCGGTGCTGCCGAAGCTTTCAGCCAGCAGTGCTTCGAAATCTTCCCGCGACGGGTGGAGCGAAGCAGCGTTTGCGTCAGTCATAAATCCTCATTCCAGTGACATTGCCCGGCTCGGGCAATCGGGTTTGCCCGCGGTAAGCCGCAGGACTTCCCATTCTGCTTCGCGGCCGCGGCGGGCCGCCTCGCACCAACGGGCTTGAACACTCACATCCTGTTCCGAATGCCCCTGCACGCCAGGGGCCAAGGGGTTTCGGAAAAGCTCAAGGGCGCGCCGGGCTCGCCGACACACCCAATCCCTTTCGCCGCGCGATGATGTCGACGGCCTGCCTGAACGCGGTTTCTATATCCAATTCCGTCGTGTCCAGCAAGACCGCGTCCTCCGCCTGCCTCAATGGCGCTTGGGCCCGGTTGCAGTCGCGCGCGTCACGATCCCTGAGCTCGGCCAGGACCGCCTCATATGTTATGCGCTCACCACGCGATTGCAACTCGGCATGACGGCGCCTGGCACGCTCCTCCACGCTGGCGGTCACGAAAAACTTCACGTCCGCCGCGGGGCAGACGACGGTGCCGATGTCGCGTCCGTCGAGCACCGCCCCCTCCTTGTCGTCCGGCGGCGAGGCGGCGAAGTTGCGCTGATAGTCCAGAAGCGCCGCGCGCACCTTCGGCATGGCCGCGACCACCGAGGCAACCCGCCCCACGGCCGTGCTGCGTAGCTCGTTCTCCTCGATCTTGGTCGCGCCGATCTGTCCCACCGCGAGCACCACCGCATCCTCGTCCGTCTCGTTGATCCCCGCGCGCAGCACGATCGCGGCCACGGCCCGATAGAGCGCGCCCGTGTCGAGATGGGCCAAATCGAAGGCCTGCGCCAGCTTGCGCGCCAAGGTGCCCTTGCCGCTGGCCGCTGGCCCGTCGAGGGCGATCACGAGCTTGCGCGCCTTTGGTGCCTTTGCCTCATTGCTCATCGAACAGCCCACCTCGGCGAAGGGATTTGCGTCCGGTCCAGCCGGTTTCCCACGTCTTCTAGAGCATTTTCGAGCGAAGTGGATACCGGTTCGCGTGAAGAAAATGCGACCAGGCAAGAACCTAGAGTGCTTCCGCGATCCGAAGAAGAGCGGAAGCGCTCTAGACAGAGGGCGCAGCGCTGTCGAGCCCGCCCCCGCGCTTGGCCCGATGTGCCGCGCGCGGACGTTCAGCGGACAGAGCATGTTCGCTTTTTGTTCTTGCATCGGCGCAGGGATTTGTTTACGATCCGCGTCAGTCGCTGTTCCGGGGGAAGTCCAGTGATCGCGCATGTCAGCACCGTCGCCTTCCAGGGCATAGAGGCCGTTCCGGTCGATGTACAGGTGCAGATCTCGCCGGGCTTTGTCGGCTTCACCATCGTCGGGCTGGCCGACAAGGCCGTGGCGGAGAGCCGCGAGCGGGTGCGCTCGGCTCTGATGGCGGTGGGCCTCGCGCTGCCGCCGAAGCGCATCACCGTCAATCTCGCACCGGCCGACCTGCCCAAGGAAGGCAGCCATTACGACCTGCCGATCGCCTTGGGGCTGCTCGCCGCCATGGGCGTGCTGCCGGTTGAAGCGCTGTCGCGTTATGTGGTGCTGGGGGAACTTTCGCTGGATGGTTCCATCAGCACGGTGGCGGGCACGCTGCCGGCTGCCGTCGCCGCCAATGCCGGCGGCCAGGGCGTCATCTGCCCGAAGTCGTGCGGTCCGGAAGCGGCCTGGGCCAGCGACGGCATGGACATTCTGGCGCCGGAAAGCTTGATCCAGCTGGTCAATCACTTCAAGGGCAGCCAGATGCTGTCGCGGCCGGCCGTGGCCTATGCGGAAGACGGCGGCCGTCTGCCCGACCTGCGCGACATCAAGGGGCAGGAAAGCGCCAAGCGGGCGCTCGAGGTTGCCGCGGCGGGCGGGCACAACATGCTGATGATCGGGCCGCCGGGTGCCGGCAAGTCGATGCTCGCGCAGCGCTTGCCGTCGATCCTGCCGCTCATGAGCCCGCGCGAGATGCTGGAGGTGAGCATGGTCGCGTCGGTGGCGGGCGAGCTTGCGGGCGGCCGCCTGGGCCGGCGGCGGCCGTTCCGGGCGCCGCATCATTCCGCGAGCCAGGCGGCGCTGGTCGGGGGCGGCTTGCGGGCACGGCCCGGCGAAATGAGCCTTGCCCATAACGGCGTGCTGTTTCTGGACGAGCTGCCGGAGTTTCAGACGCGGGTGCTTGAGGCCTTGCGGCAGCCGCTGGAAACGGGCGAGGTGGTGGTGGCGCGCGCGAACCATCACATCACCTATCCCGCGCGGTTCCAGCTGATTGCGGCGATGAACCCGTGCCGCTGCGGACGGGCAGGCGAGCCGGGCCACAGCTGCGCGCGAGGCCTGCGCTGCGCGGCCGAGTACCAGGCGCGCCTCTCGGGGCCGCTGCTCGACCGCATTGACATCGTGCTCGACGTGGCTCCGGTGCAGATCAGCGATCTGTCGCTGCCTCCGCCGCGCGAGGGTTCGGCCGACGTGGCGGAGCGGGTGGCCATGGCGCGTGCCCTTCAGCTGGAGCGGTTCGCGAGGCTCGACGCCCGTCACTTGCGCACCAATGCGGAGGCGGAGGGCGAGCTGCTGGAGGCCATGATCGATCTGGACCGCGCCGGCCAGCGGCTCCTGCAGGATGTGGCGGAGCGCATGGGCCTGTCGGCGCGCGGCTATCATCGGGTGCTGAAGCTGGCCCGCACCCTGGCCGATCTCGATGGCGGCGGAAAGATGGCGCGCAGCCATATCGCGGAGGCGTTGAGCTATCGAAACGAGATGCGGCCGCTAAGGCTGGCCGCCTGAAAGGCGATCTGCCGGCTGCGCCTCTTGGTGATGAGCGATGATGGCGTGCTTCCCACATCAGGCGCGGGCCGCACGTGCATGATGTTGCCATTGAAGGCCGTCCGAGTGGCGCGTTCCACATCCGGTCGCACGCGCGGCAGTTGTCCTGCCTCAAAATCGGCCGGACAAGATCATGCGAGTGCTCGTTAAATTTTGAATACAGATGCTCGCCAGTATCACGTCTTTGAATTTCTCGGGTTTGAGCTCCTGGAAACCGAAATATATTGCACGTGACGTTCTCGGGTGCCCATATCCGGCCAAGAATGATATGGTCGTGCAATCTTCGTAGGTTTGCGATTGACAGTTGAACGAGGGACATCGGCGCCATCTCTTCTGCCCCGGACCGTGCCGCAGGGCCATTCGCGTTCGGGCACGCCTCATCGCGAGGAGGCGGGCGCGGGCGGTGCCGGGGATTGGGGCGGATCTCGTCTCCCACCTGGACGGCTGTTCAATTCTGTTGCGCCGGGGCCGGTCGAGGACGTGCCCGGCAGCGCGTCCCTGAGCGGGGCCAGTCGCCGGGGGCAGCGCGGGATGGCGTGGTCGCGCGCGCTCGGCTGGTTGAATTTCCTTCTGCTGGCATGTGCCGGCCTCAGCCTGCTGTTGGCGATCATCGTGCTGGTCGACGGCGATGGCAGCGCCTCGGGGCTCATTCCGCGCAATGCCACGGTAGCCATTCCCATGGTGGTCGCGCTGATCGCCGTCAGCGCCGCGCTGATCGCCGCAGTGGTTGCGCGGCGCAACTTCGTGGCGCTCGAAGCGGGCACCGCCCAGCTCCGCGCCAGCGAGGCGCGCTACCGCAGCCTGATCGACAGCCAGGGCGACATCATCCTGCACATGGCGCCGGATGGGCGCATCACCTTTGCCAACCGCGCCTTCGAGCAGATGTTTGCAACGGACGGCGGGCCGAAGCTGCAGCACGAGCTTGCCCTCAACATCCTGGAAGGGCCCGATCATGCGCAGGCGCATCGGGCGCTCGAGCAGCTGCCGCACAGGGTGAGCTTCGACCAGCGGTTGCGCACGCCCCGAGGCGAGCGCTGGATTGCCTGGGAGAGCGTCGCGCTGGTCGACCGCAAGGGGAAGATCACCGAGATCCAGAGCGTGGGGCGCGATGTCACCGCGCTCAAGACAGCCCTGCACGAGGCCGCGCAGGCGCGCGACCAGGCCGAGGATGCAAGCCGGGCGAAGACGCTGTTTCTCGCCACGATCAGCCATGAAATCCGCACGCCCATGAACGGCGTGCTCGGCATGCTCGGCCTGCTGCTCGACACCGATCTCACGCCGGAGCAACGCTCCTATGTCCGGATCGCGGACATTTCCGGCCGCGCGCTGTTGTCGCTGATCGAGGAAATTCTCGACCTGTCCAAGGCCGAGGCCGACAAGCTGGACCTGAAGCCGGAAGCCTTCAACCTGGTCGATCTCGTCGAGAATGTGACGGAGCTGCTCGCCTCGCGCGCACATGCCAAGAACCTGGAAATCGCCTGCTTCGTTGACCCTGCGCTGCCCGACGAGGTCGTGGCCGACAGTCATCGGCTGCGGCAGGTGATCATCAATCTCGCGGGCAACGGCTTGAAGTTCACGGAGCAGGGCGGCGTCACCATCGTCCTCGAGCCGGATCGCGCCGCATCTTCCTCCGAGGCTCCGAACCGGCTGATGATCCGTTGCGAGGTGCGCGACACCGGCATCGGCATGGATCCCGAGATCATCCCGCGGATTTTCGATGCCTTCGCCCAGGGCGAGACCGGGAACACCCGGCGCTTCGGCGGAACCGGCCTCGGCCTTGCCATCTCCAAGCGCATCGTGGAGCGGATGGGCGGGCAGATCGAGGTTAGAAGCACGCCGGGGGTTGGCTCGGTGTTCAGCGTGACCGTGCCTGTCGAAACGCGGGCATCCCCTGGGATCCGCTGCGGCCTCGGCCTCGGCGGCCTGCATGTCGCCCTGGCGATGCCGGATGGTCCCGCGGCGGACTGCATCATGGCCTATCTCGCGGGCGATGGCGCGGTCACGGAGCGGATCGCCAGCTTGGAGGCGGCGACGGCCTTCGCCGAGCGGCTGGCCGCCGCGCGGCTGGCCACCGAGCGGCTGGCAGCTGATCAGCCCCCTGCGCAGCGCGAAACCCAGGTGCCGCAGGCGCAGTCGCCTGGCGCCGTGGTCCCGGGCGGCGCTGGCGCGCCGGCCCCCGCGCTGGTTCTGGTGGACAGCCGCTTCTCGGATGCATTCATCGCCGTGCTCGAGCGAAGCGGCGCCCGCAAGGAGGACCTGCCTCGGCTTTGGCTGATGCTGGCGGCGGAGGAGCGTACGGAGCGCCTGCCTGAGCTGCCCGCATGGTATTCGGGATATCTGGTCAAGCCGCTGCGGCGCAGCTCGCTCGCGCGCTGGCTGCCGCAGGCGCCCGCGGCCCTCGAATCGGAGGCGCCTGCGGGCATTGAGGCCCGCAGCCGGGCGAATGGCCGCGTTCAGAAACATCCCCTGCGCATTCTGGTGGCGGAGGACAATCCGGTGAATGCGCTGCTGACCCGGTCGCTGCTCGAGCGTGCCGGCCACCAGCTCGAGCTTGTCACCACCGGTGCCGCTGCCATCGCCGCGGTCGAAAGCGAGCCTGAGCCGTTCGATCTCGTGCTGATGGACGTTCAGATGCCGGACATGGACGGACTCGAAGCCACCCGCCGCATCAGGGCCATGGAAGCCCAGCAGCCCGAACGGGCCCGCCTGCCGATCATTGCCCTGACGGCGAACGGCATGGAAGAGGACCGGGCAGCCTGCCTTGCCGCCGGGATGGACTGCCACCTGGTCAAGCCCTTCCAAATGGATGATCTGCGCCGCGTGATGGATCTTGTCATGATGTCGCCATCGCAGCTTGCAACCAACCGGGCGGCGGCAAAAGCGGCCGAATGAGCGAGCGGCGGCCGATCATGGGCTTCTCGCGCTTTGCGTGTTGGCCCATGGCGCCCTGTCTTCAAACTTTAATGCGGGGATGATTTATGACAGACTGGCGGCGTGCGGCTCAACCGGACCATCGGGGTGAATCAAGCAGGAAACGGGGCCTATTCGTTGAGCTCTAGAGCATTTTCGAGCGAAGTGGATACCGGTTCGCGTGAAGAAAATGCGATCAAGCATGAACTTGGAGCGGATCCGCGATTCGAAGAAAAGCGGAAGCGCTCTAGAGGCTGGCTGCCGGTCGATGAGGCCGGCGCGTCCGCAAAACCGTTGCCGTTCCTCCGCGCCAAACAGTCGGGGTGTTGCCCATGACGGCGAATCTCCTTTCCTCGCTTCCCGTGAGGCCGGCGGGCCTGCACGGGCCCGGCCCGACTCCGGCCGGCATGGTGCTTGGCCGCAAGGGCGATCTTGAAGTCCGCCTCTGCCGTGACGGCGCGGAGCTTTCCGCCGCGCAGGCCCTGCGCTATTGCGTGTTCTACGAGGAGCGCGGCGCCCATGCCAGCCCCGAAGTGGTGGCTGCGCAACGGGACAGCGATCCCTTCGATGATGTCTGCGACCATCTCCTGGTGATCGCGCCGGCGAGCGGAAGCAGCGATCCTGCAAGGCTGGTCGGCGAGGGGGAAGTGGTGGGCACCTACCGCCTCCTGCGGCAGGAGATCGCCGAGACGACGCTGGGCTTCTACACGCAAGACGAATTCGATATCGCACCGCTGGTGGCCTCCAAGCCGGATCTCCGCTTCCTCGAATTGGGGCGCTCCTGCGTGCTGAAGCCCTACCGGACGCGTCCGGTGGTCGAGCTGCTCTGGCAGGGCATCTGGAACTATGTGCGGCTGCACCGGCTGGACGTGATGCTCGGCTGCGCCAGCTTGGAGGGCACCGATCTTGACGCCCTGCGCCAGCCCCTCAAATTCCTGCAGCAGCATTTCCGGCCGCCCGCCGAATGGCACGTGCGCGCCCATCCGGAACGCGCCGTGTTCGTGGACGATAGGCCCGACGAACCGGTGGACGGCACGATGGACGAGCGCATGGCCATGCGCGCCTTGCCGCCGTTGATCAAAGGCTATCTCCGCCTTGGCGCCTATATCGGCGAGGGCGCCTTTGTCGACCACCAGTTCAACACGGTGGACGTGCTGATCATCCTGCCGGTCTCGGCCATCAATAGCCGCTATTTCAGCCATTTTGGCGCGCCTGGCGAGGTGCCGGCCACTACTTGAGCCCCGCCGCCCGATGGCACGAGAGCCCGGCTGTCATCCCGCGCTGCCCGGCACGATGCCCGGCGCAAGCTTCAGGCAATAGTCGGCGATCCGGTCCGGGTCGGTAAGCCAGATGCGCTCCTTTGCGGCATGTCCGGCGATATGTTGCAACGCCCGGCGCAGAGGCGGCAGCCGGAACGGCTGGCCCGAAATGAACGGGTGCAGCATCAGATTGAACACGAGGGGCTGGCCCTCGCTCTGCCGCAGCATCTCGTCGAACTGGTCCACGATCATATCGGCGAATTCGGCCGCATTGGACTGCCGGTGTAGAATCTGCCCGGAGTCGTTGATCTCCATGGGCCCGGGGATCGACAGGATCCGCCCCTGCCGGGTGCGCAGCCAGACCGGCTGGTCGTCCATCGGCCAATCCAGCACGTAAGCATAGCCAAGCTCCTGGAGCAGGTCGGCCGTGTGGCTGCTTTCGAGCACGCCCACACCCAGCCATCCCTTCGGCGGATACCCCTCGTGGCGAGCGATGGTCGCGGTCGCCACCTCGATGACGCGGCGCTCGTCATCCTCCCACATCTGGGTCTGGCGTTCCGCATTGGTGCGCCCATGGGCGACGATGGCGGCGCGGCGCTTGCGCAGTTCGGCGAAGATCTCGGGATAATAGTCATAGGCCAGCGAATTGGCCGCCGCGGTGATGGGAAGCCCGAGCTGCTCGTAAAGCGCCAGCAATCTCCACAGCCCGACCCGGTTGCCATAGTCGCGCCAGGCATAATTCCGCTGGGTCTGAGGCGCCCCGTGGTGGAAAGGGTCGTGGCCATGCCCGGCCTGGAAGGCATAAACCTCGATCGCCGTGCCGATCCACACCGCCAGGCGCTTGCCGTCCGGCCATGAATAGTCGGCGCGGTTGATGATCGGCGAGAAGTCATAGCGGCGCTGCACCGGAAGCAACATGGTCTCGTCCCCTTTCCCAGCCGAGATCAACTCATGAAGTTGAGAACGGCCTCCCACATCAGCTTCCGGTTGATGCCGAGCGGCGTGCAATGGGCCACGTCCGGCAGCACGGCGAAGCGCTTGTCGCCCGTCGGCAGCAGGCGGAAGAACTCCAGCACGTCCTCCATGGTGGCAATGCCATCGTGTTCGCCGCGCACGATCATGGTCGCGGCCGCAATCCTGGTCGGATCGACCAGCGGCAGCTTGGTGGTCATGTCGAGATAGGTGCCGGTCGGCACCGAACTCCCGTAGGAAAGCTGCGCCTTGGCGCAAGCCTCGATCACCGCTGGATGGGTGGTGCCCGGCTTGTCGCGGGTGAAGATGCTCTCGATGAACGCATGATCGATGGGCCGGCGGTTATTGGCCCTGAACTGGTCCACGCCCTGCCTGCGCTTGGCCAAAGTGGGCGAGCCCTCGCCGGTCCAGACGAAGGCGTCGAGAACGATGCGGGCGGCGCGCTCCGGCATGGCCTGGGCAAAGGCCGCAACCCTGAGCGCACCGGACGACAGGCCGTAGAAATTCATCCGCATCGCGCCGGTCTCCCGCGCGATCACCGCCGTGGCGGCCTTCAAATCCTCCACCCCGCAGGCGATGTCGGAATTGCTGTCCGTCACCGTCGAGCGGCCATAGCCTTCATGGTCGAGTGTCCACACATCGAAACCTCGCTCGGCCAGCCATTCCATGAAGGAATAGTCCTCCTGGCCGGGCACCTCGAGGTCGAAGGTCGGGATCGCCGAAGTGGACGAGCCGTGCACCAGCACGATCGGCATGTCCCGGCGGACCGCCTGGGGCCGCTTCCGCCACAGGAAGAGGGAAACCGGTCCTTTGCGTGCCCAATGCTCTTCGGCGATCATCGTGGTGATCCTTATTGCTTCGGCAGGAACTCGTTGGTGAAGGTTTCCTCGAAATTGATCTCGCCCTCGCCCTTGGGCTGAAGGTAATCGTGCACCTTCTTCGCGCCGGCCAAGGTCATGCGGCCGTCCTTGCTCCAGATCTCCTTGACCACGTCATAGGCCTGCTGGTTGGCGGACGCGTCCATGGTGGAGAATTCCTCCCCCATGATCTTCGGTCCGCGGTTGGGGTCGAGCAGGATCTGCTGCGCCTCGGCAAACACCGCCACCACCTTGCGGACCAGCTCGGGCTTCTCAGCGATGAGCGATGGATGGGTGACCAGCGTCATGAAGATCAGGTCGCGAAACTGCTCGACCTCACCGCTCATCAGATTGACCAGGGTATCGCCCAGGCCGCGCTCCTTGATCACTACGCCGGCCGGCTCGAACGGCATGCCGGCGGTGATCGTCCCGGTCTGGAAGGCGCCCACATAGGAGGCAGCCTCGGTGCCGAGATAGACGAGTTCAACGTCCTTCGGCAGATCGAGGCCATATTCACGAGCGAGCACGCCCAGCATCTTCTCGCCGGAACCGCCGGCCGAGGGCGTGCCCACCTTGGCGCCCTTCAGGGCCCGCACCTTCTCGGCCAGGCTCTTGTCCTTGTTGGCTTCGTACAGCGCGTTGTTGACCACGATATTATTCAGCGGCCGGTCGGTGATGTTGAAGATCGAGACCAGGTTGCGGCCTTGCGCAGCACCGGTGAGAACATGCTCATAGCTCAGGATGCCGAAGTCCACCTCGCGATTGAAAACCGACTGGAAGGCAAGTGACCCACCCTTGACGAAGGTGACGTCCGGCTTCAGCCCATGCTTCTCGAACAAGCCCTCGCGCATGGCCACATAGAGGGGGCCTGCGAAATAGCCGCGGCCGATATTGGTGATGCGCACCACCTCCTGGGCCATGGCGGTCACCCCCATGGCCGAGATCGCCAGGCACGCGACCAGAAACGTCGTCAGCATTCTCTTCACGGCGTTGTCCTCCCTTTTTGTTTATCGGCTCAAGACTTTCCACCTCTCCAGGCGGCGCTGTAGCACGTTGACCGCTTCGTTGAACGCGACCGCCAATACCGCGATCACCAGGAGTGCGGCGAACACACCCGCGGTGTCGAATTCGCTGCCCGCCAGCTGCACCAGATAGCCGAGCCCGCGATTGGCCGCGATCAGCTCGCCGATGATGGCGCCGATCAGCGCATAGGGCACGGCGGTCCGCAAACCCACGAAGATCCAGGAGGTCGCCGAAGGCAGCACCACGCGCGTCAGAATCTGGCTTTTCGTCGCACCCATCAGCAGCAGGCAATCGGTCAGGTCCGGGTCCACCTCGCGCACGCCGGAGAAGGTGTTCACGAAGACCAGGAACACCACCAGCACCGCCGCCAGCGCGATCTTCGATTCGATCCCGAGGCCGAACCACAGCAGGAACAGGGGCGCGAGCGCCACCTTGGGCAGGGCATTGAACGCCCAGATATAGGGGTTGAGCAGGCGGCTGAGAAACGGTGACAACCCAAGCCACACGCCGCCGATAACCCCGGCGACCGCCCCGATGAGGAAGCCCAGCAGCGTCGCGTGAACCGTCGCCCAGATGTTCATCCAGATGGTGCCGTTCTCGACCCAGCCCCACAGGCGCCCGCCCACCGCGAGCGGGGTTGACACCATGAACTCGTCGATGAGCCGGCCGGATGACCATTGCCAGAAGGCGAGGAATGCGACCCCCAGAATGATCTGGAGCACCACCATGGTCGGCGTGCTCACCTCGGCCAGGCATCGGCCCCGGTGCCGCGTAGCGGCCTCGACGGCCGTGCGTTCTGTCATCTCGGGCGCGGTCACTGCTTTGCCTCGTCATATTCTTGGCGGAGGCGGTCCCAGATCGTGTTGTAGATCTCCTGGAACCGCGGCGTGAAACGCACCTGCTGCACGTCGCGCGGCCGTGGCAGGTCGACCTCCTGCTCGAAGGAGACCCGCGCCGGCCGCCGCGTGAAGGCGACCACCCGGTCGGCCAGCGTGATCGCCTCGACCAGATCATGGGTCACCAGCACGATCGTCTGCTGGTTCTCGGCCCACAGGCGCAGCAAGAGGTCGTGCATGGCGATGCGCAGCTGCGCATCGAGCGCGGCGAAGGGCTCGTCCAGGAGAAGCGCCTGGGGTTCATAGAGCAGCATGCGGGCAAGGCACGCGCGCTTGCGCATGCCGCCCGACAATTCGTTGGAATATTTGTCCTCGAAACCGTCGAGGCCCACATGCTCGATCATCGCGCGGGCCGCGTCGCGGCGCTTGCGCGCCGGCCAACCCGCCAGCTCGAGCGGCATGGCCACATTGTCGAGCACCGTCCGCCACGGCAGCAGATTGTCCTTCTGCGTCATGTAGCCGACATGGGTGTTGGGCGCCGTCACCAGGCGCCCGTCATAGAACACGGCGCCGGACGTGGGCGCGTAGAGGCCGGCGATCATGTTCAGCAGCGTGGACTTGCCGCAGCCCGAAGGCCCGATCAGCGCCACGATCGACCGCGGCTCGATCGTGAGGGTCACGTGCTCGACCGCCCGCACCTCGGTCTTGCCCTTCCGGAAGGTCTTGCCGATGGCTTCGAGAGCGATCATTGCGGCGCGTCTCTCCCTTACATACGGTTCAGAACAGCATGCGCTGGTGGCCGCCATCCACATCGATATTCGCGCCGCAGATATAGCCGGCGCGCTCCGAGGCCATGAACGCCACCGCATCCGCGATATCGTCCGGCTTGCCCCAGCGGCCCAGGGGCACGGTGGCGCCCCAGCCGCTCTGCTGCTGCTCCAGGCTGCGGCCGAGATACTGCTCCTCGTCGATGACGAGATGCGCCGTCAGCGGGCTTTCGATGCGGCTCGGGCAGACGGCGTTGACCAGGATGCCGAAGCGGCCGAGATCATCCGACAGGGATTTGACGAACGCATGCTGCGCCGCGTTGACAACGCAGGAGCCCAGCACCTGCCGCCCCGGTACCTTGCCGGCCTGTCCGATCACCACGATGAAGCGGCCGCCGCCCCGCGCGCGCATATGCGGCGCAGCGTGACGGGCGAGTTCCCACGGCCCTAGCACCTTGATGCGGAAATGCGCCGCAACCTGCTCGGAAGAGAGCGCCTCCAGGCTGCCGCGCAGATGCGTCCCCGCATTGCTGACCACGATGTCGAGGCCGGAATAGCGGGTGGCGGCGGTCTCAACGATGCGCGCAGCCCCCGCGGGGTCGCCGACATCGGCCACCACCCCTGCCACCTCGCCGAGCTGTGCCAGCTCGCCCAAGGCCCCGTCCAGTTTGGCTTTCTCCCGCCCGCAGATGACGACGCGGGCACCCTCGCTGAGCAACCGGCGCGCGATCGCCAGGCCGATGCCGCTGGTGCCGCCGGTGACGATGGCGATCTTGTCTTTTAGGCCGAGATCCATGGTGCTTCTCCTCAACCGAAGACATAGCGGTGATAGCCGCCGTCGATGGAGACCGAGCTGCCGGTCACGAACGACGCCCGATCGGAGACCATGAAGGCCACCAGATCGGCGATCTCTTCCGGCTGCCCCAGCCGCCCCAGCACATTGGCCCGGGTGAAGCCGGAGATGGCCGTTGCCCGATCGACATTGCGCTCGCGCATCTCCTTGGCCACCGTCGCGCTGATGATGTCCGTCTCCACATATTGCGGGCAGACCGAGTTCACCCGGATATTCTCGCGCGCCACCGCATCCGCCACCGACTTGGTCATGGCCTGCGCCGCGGCATTGGCGATGCCGGAAGGCATCCGGTCGGGATGGGGGTGGCGCGTGGCCTGGCCGATGATGTTCACGATGCGGCCGTCGCCGCGTGCGCGCATATGCGGCAGCACCTCGCGGATCATGCCGAGAAATCCGAACAGCTTGTCGTTCAGCTGCCGCTGCAGGTCCTCCTCCCGCATGGTGTCCAGGGCGCCGCGCACATGGGTGCCGGCATTGTTCACCAGAATGTCGATGCGGCCGAACGCAGCCGCCGTCCGTGCCACGAAGTCCCTGCGCTGCGCCCCATCTGCCGTATCGCAGCGAACCGCGATAACCTCGCCGTCCGCACTCAGCGCCGATCTGGCCTCGTTCAGCCGGCCCTCGTCCCGGCCGCAGATGGCGACCCGCGCCCCTTCCGCCAGGAACCGCTTGGCGATGGCCAGGCCGATCCCGCGCGAGCCGCCCGTGACGAGGGCAGCTTTGCCCTCGATCCCTAGGTCCATGTCCGGTGCCTCACCATAGGCCCTTGAGGCGCCCGCCATCCGTGTTCAGCGAGATGCCGGTAATGTAGCTGGCCCTCTCCGAGCACAGAAAGGCGATGGCGCCGGCCAGCTCCTCCGGCTTGCCGAAGCGGCCGAGCGCGTTCTTGCGGGTGGCGAGCTTGCGCGCTTCCTCCTCGCTGGCAGCGCCGAGCTCCTTCTGCAGACCGCTGGCGTTCCGCTTCCACAGGTCGGTCGCCACCCAGCCGGGGCACACGGCATTGACCAGCACGTTATACGGTCCGAACTCCGTCGACAGCGACTTCGTCATGTTGAGCAGGGCGCTATTGGTCATGCCCGAGCCGAACATATAGGGGTCGGGCTCCTTGCCCGCGCCGCCGATCAGGCTCACGATGCGGCCCCAGCGCCTCTCGCGCATGATGGGAAACACCTCCCTGATCAGGCGCATCCAGCCGAAAAGCTTCGTGTCGAGCTGCCTGCGCAGGCCGTCTTCGGTCAGTTCGTCGAAGCGGCCGGAATACATCGTGCCCGCATTGTTCACCAGGATATCGACGGTGCCGAAGGCTGCGACCGTCTCCTTGACCAGCCGTCTGCCGTCCTCGGCATTCATCACGTCGGCTTCGATCGAGCGGATGTCGCCCCCGGTCTCCGCTGACAGCGCCCGGCAGGCGCGCGCGGCATCTTCCCCATTGCGCGAGCAGGTCATCACCTTCACGCCCGCGTTCAGAAACTCCTTCGCCGTCTCGTAGCCGATGCCGCGGCTCCCCCCGGTCACGATCGCAACTCTGTCCTTGATGCCGAGATCCATGTCGTCAAACCCCTTGATCGCCGAAACCTGGCCGTAGGGCGGCCGTGAAGCCACTGCTGAGACTGCAATCCGGGGAAGTCAGAAAGAGCCGGCGAACCGGGCGCCTGCATCCGACGCCAGCCGGGCGCCCCGATGAGGGCCCACGGCCCATCGGTGCGGAATGCCGGGCGAGCACATGCCATTCCTCCCCAGGAATGAACGTCTCCAAAATTGGAGGCAATTTTGTATGACACTAACGGCGCATTGCTATTCCCGTCAACCACGTTGCGGTGCTAGACCATTCCGCATGACAGTCGATGTGAGCTTCGTTCGCGAGCACGAGGCCGCTGATCAAAAGCGCGGCGGCACGGTGGAATTCGTCGTTGCGCAGATTCGTCAGCGGGTCATCGAGGGCCGTCTGGTGTCCGGCCAGCGCCTGATCGCGCGGGATCTTTCAGAGGATTTGGGCATAAGCCGCGGTCCCATTCGCGAGGCCTTTCGCCGCCTGGCGGCAGATGGGCTGGTCGAGCTCACGCCCAATCGCGGCGCCACCATCCGGCAGCTCAGCCGCAAGCAGGTGAAGAACCTGTTCCAGATCCGTGAGAACCTGGAGGGCCTGGCGGCGCGTCTGGCTGCCGAGCATATCGATGAAGGCGGCAATCGGCGCACCTTCATCGAGGTGTGGGAGAAGGTGCGGCCCACGAGCACGCCTCTGCCCTGGCATGTGTTCATCCGCCAGAACCGGCTCTATCACGGCACGATCGTATCCATCAGCGGCAACGAGCAGCTCTGCGAGCTGATCGGCAATCTGCAGCTGCCCGTGATGATGTATCAGATCGGCAGCGCCATGGCCCCGGCCAATGCGGCTATCTCCCACGAAGACCATGTGCGCGTGGCCGAGGCCATTCTGGCGGGCAATCCGGAGGCGGCCGAGGAGGCCATGCGCCGCCATCTCCGGCGTTCGCTCGAATGGGTGATGCAGCTTCCCGACACCGCCTTCAAACGCAAGGCGGACTAGCTGCGCCGCATGCCCGGCCGCGCCGGGACCTTTTCGTCATTGCCGCGCTCGACGCGGCAATCCAGGGGCCAAGCGGAACGCCCGTGCCGTGTGGCCCTGGATGCCGGCTCAAGGCCGGCATGACGGTTTGGAGGCTGAGTTGCAAACCACCGTCATCACCCGGCTTGACCGGGTGATCCAGGGGCCGCCAGGGGAAAGCCCGTGCCGTGTGGCCCTCGATGCCGGCTCAAGGCCGGCATGACGGTTTGGAGGCTGAGTTGCAAACGACCGTCATCACCCGGCTTGACCGGGTGATCCAGGGGTTGCCAGGGAAAGCCCGTGCCGTGTGGCCCTGGATGCCGGCTCAAGGCCGGCATGACGATAAGCCCAACGTTTCACCCCCCCGTCATTGCCGCGCTCGACGCGGCAATCCAGGGGCCAAGCGGAACGCCCGTGCCGTGTGGCCCTGGATGCCGGCTCAAGGCCGGCATGACGATAAGCTCAACGTTTCACCCCCCCCCGTCATCACCCGGCTTGACCGGGTGATCCAGGGCGCCAGGGGAAAGCCCGTGCCGTGTGGCCCTCGATGCCGGCTCAAGGCCGGCATGACGGTTTGGAGGCTGAGTTGCAAACGACCGTCATCACCCGGCTTGACCGGGTGATCCAGGGGTTGCCAGGGAAAGCCCGTGCCGTGTGGCCCTGGATGCCGGCTCAAGGCCGGCATGACGATAAGCCCAACGTTTCACCCCCCCGTCATTGCCGCGCTCGACGCGGCAATCCAGGGGCCAAGCGGAACGCCCGTGCCGTGTGGCCCTGGATGCCGGCTCAAGGCCGGCATGACGGCGTTAGAGAAAGATCGGCTATTGCCGTCGCTGCCGCGCGTGGAAGCGTCTGGCCGCGGTGGGCCCGACCTCTTTACCCCATTTCACGAAGGCGGATACCGGCTCTTCGGAAAAGGCTATCCTCGTCCCACGCATATGAATAGGGAGCCGGACCATGAATACGATCACCACGAAAGACGGTACCCGGATCTTCTACAAGGATTGGGGCTCGGGGCAGCCCATCGTCTTCCATCACGGCTGGCCGCTCAGCGCCGATGACTGGGACAGCCAGATGCTGTTCTTCCTGAGCAAGGGTTACCGTGTGATCGCCCATGATCGGCGTGGGCACGGGCGCTCGTCGCAGACGGCGGCGGGAAACGACATGGACACCTATGCCGCCGACGTGGCGGAGCTGGCGGCCGCGCTCGACCTGCGCGCTGCCATCCATGTCGGCCACTCCACAGGTGGCGGCGAAGTGACCCGTTATGTCGCGCGCCACGGCAAGGGGCGCGTCGCCAAGGCCGTCCTGATCGGCGCCGTCCCGCCGGTCATGGTGAAGTCGGACCGGAACCCGGGTGGAACGCCCATCGAGGTGTTCGACGATTTGCGCGCGCAGCTCGCCCGCAACCGGGCGCAATTCTACTTCGACCTGCCCAGCGGACCCTTTTACGGCTTCAACCGCCCGGGCGCGAAGGTCTCGCAAGGGCTGATCCACAACTGGTGGCGTCAGGGAATGATGGGCGCCGCAAATGCACACTACGACTGCATCAAGGTCTTCTCCGAGACCGATTTCACGGAAGACCTGAAGCAGATCGATGTGCCGGTTCTCGTGATGCACGGCGACGACGACCAGATCGTTCCGATCGCCGACGCCGCGCTCCTGTCGATCAAGCTGCTCAGGAACGGCACGCTCAAAGTCTATGAGGGCCTGCCGCATGGCATGTGCAGCACCCACCCGGAGATCATCAACGAAGATCTGCTCGCTTTCGTCCGAGCATAGAGTGGTCCCGCGCCGGGGCGCCGAGGCGGTGTGGTCTCGATCCGCTCGCCGGCAATGAGAAGCCCGGCGTGGCGGCCATGCTCATCGCCCGCTCTCCCCGGCTCTCGTCTTCGGCCGCTGCCGGCCGTCGACCGCCCAATGCTCGGCCATGCCGCCCGGCCGGTGCACCACCACCACGTCATGCAGATTGAGGGCCGGATCGATATGCGCGGGGATCAGCAGAACGGGGTCGCCGACCTCGGCCGGCCAATCCGGCTTCGGCGTGATCCGCGCATGCTCGTCGGCCAGCGTAATGACGGAAAATGCACCGTCCACGGATTTCGGCATGCCGTATTCGACGGTGAGGCTCTTCAATCCGGCATTTAGCACGCCCGCGTCACGCTCGCGCCGCGAGATCAGCGTGGTACAGCAGAACAGCGCATTCTCGAATGGTAGGTCGATGGTCGCATACTTGGCGTCCATCAGCACATAGGAGCCGGCCTGGATCTCGTTGAGCACGCCGCATTCGGCGGCGATGTCCCAGGTGCCGGTGCCGCCGCCCGACACGATCGGGCAGGGATAGCCCGCCTTTTCCAGCCGCGCCTTCTCGATCCGCAGCAGTTCCTGGCATTGCCACACCATGGTGCGGCGCAGGCCGCGGTCCTCGCGCACCACCGCATGGCCTTCATAGCCTTGCAGGCCCAGCAGCTCGAGCCGGCGGGCCGCCTTGACGGCAGCAGCGAGCGGGATCAACCCGTCGCTGCCGAAATTCAGGCCGCAGCGGCCCATGCCCACATCGATCTCGATCAGCACGCCGAAATCGACGCCGTGCGTCTCGGCCGCGGCCTCGAGCAGCGCCACATGCCGCTCGCAATCCACCGCCACCGTCACGCGCTTCTTCGCAGCGGCCCGGGCCAGCGCCGCAAGGCCTGCCGGATCCGCCACCTGGTTGGCCACCAGAATGTCGTCGACTCCAGCCTCCGCCAGCACCTCGGCCTCATAGGGGGTGGCGCAGGTCACCCCCGAGCAGCCGCCGGCGGCGATCTGCATCTTCATCAGCGCCGTCATCTTGTGCGCCTTGAAGTGTGGCCTCAGCTTCACGCTGCGGTTGCGGTAGAAGTCGGCCGCGCGCCCGATATTGCGCTCGGCCGTCGCAAGGTCGACGAGCAGCGACGGCGTCGCCACTGTCGCCAGAAACGCCTTCGTGAACATCATAGGAAGTCATCCAGTTTGATCAGCCTTTCCCAGCACGGGCTCTGAGGTCGGGATGGTCCACTCGCCGGAACCGCGCACCGTGTCGATATATTCCGGCCAGCGATAGTGGACCGGCGGCGCGAAGTCTTTCGGCAGAAGCGGCGCCACCCATTGGGAGCCGCCGATACCGCCGCCGGTGCGTTCCTCGAATTCCGCGCGGGCCTTGCGCAGATGCTCGGGCTCGGTCAGCAGGTCCACGATGGTTGCAGCGATCACCCGTCCGGCCGTTTCCCACATCGGGTCGATGCAGGCAGGCGTTCCGCACATGGCATAGCGCGCCCATTCGGGATAGCGGAAGCCGCCTTCCGCCGCGCGCAGTGCGGGCCTCGCCACATACAGCCGCACGGTCGGCGCATGCCAGGTATAATCCACATAGTCGTCGGCCGAGATATTGTGCTGCCAGCTGGGCAGCTGCGAGCGGAACCAGGCCTCGCCCTCCTGCGGCGTGGTGAGCACCTGGATTTCGGGCGCGAACGGGTCCTCCATCGGCTCGACGCCGAGATTTTTCTGAAGCTCCCGGGCGAAGGCGCGGGCCTCCTCGCCCCATTGCGGCGGGCCGATCAGCTCGAAATTGTCGTAAGTGATCTCAGCCATGGCATGGTTGGCGAGGCCAAGGCGGGTGCGGGTGATCCATGCCTTGCTCACGGTGCAGTGGCTCATGGCGGCGCAGTGTTCGGCATTGCGGTCGAGCACCGCGAAAACCTGCTCGCACATCTCCAGGCTCGGCGCGCGCAGGGAATATTGGATCTGCGAGATGTTCGGCGCCAGGTTGTCGGCGGCTGCCTGCCCCGCGATAGGGATATATTCGTTGAGGCTCCAGCTGCCGGTATGCGGCAGCATCGCCTCTTTCATGTATTTGGACGACGTGTACATCAGGCACACTGCATCGATCGCGCCGGGTGCGCGGGCGATATTGTGCACATGGGCGACGCCCACATTGGCCGCGCTCGCGTTCCACGTCTCCGGCGAGGGGCATTCGAAGGTATAGATGCGGCTCCAATAGGCGGCGCAGTGTGTGTCCCAGAAGCAGCTGTTCGCCAAGGCGGGGAAGGAGTGGGGGTGGAAGCTGAAGGCCGCATCCAGGTCGTCGTAATAGCCTTTCGCGGCGTGCACCGGCTTCGACCCGCACATCTTCTCGGCCGGCTCGCCAAAGAATTTCAGCCGCCCTTTCAGCCCGTGCTGCTCCATGGCCCGCTTGGCGGCGAGGAAACCGGTGAACGAGCCGATCCCGAGCGCGGAATGGGGGTCGGTGTGCCCGGCGGCGAAGCGGTTCACGCCCTCGCGCGGCTTGCGGTAGGGCACGGCCTCCTGGCTCTGGCCGGGCACAGCGTCATATTCCGCATAGCCGCCGATCGTCGGTCCATCGCCATTGGACCAGGTGGCGCAGAAGGCGGTCGGCATGCCGCCCGAGCCCGCTTCCACCTCGAAGCCTTCGCTGCGCAAACGCTCAACATACCAGGCGGCGGAGCGGTATTCGCGCCAGGACGGCTCGTGGAAGCTCCAGATGGTCTGGTGGTCCCGGCTCAGCCGGTCACGGTTGGCGTCGATCCAGTCGAGCGCGGTCTTCTTTGCAGGGGTCAGCTCGGCTTTGGGCATGATGTCTCCTCCCGCCAGGGCTCAGTGCGTGGCGGCCGTCAGGTAATCGTAAGCGGACAGAACGTGGGTCTTCACGACCGCGAGGAACTCCTCGACGGTCACGAATTCATCGGGCTTGCCCATGGTGGCGGGCGAGGGGCCATAGACGATCGCCGGCACATGGCGCATGCGCCACAGGCGCGCGTCGGTGCCGCCGGGCGAGACCACCTTGGCCGGCCGAATGCCGGTGATCATTTCGGCATTGGCCTGCACATAGGCATACATGTCGGCATCGGGGTCGCACCAGTTCGGCTCGTTGCCGCCCTGGACCACGTAGGAGGCTTCCGGATAGCGGCCGATGATCTCATCCGCCTTGGCCAGCAATTCCTGGCGCGACAGGCCATTGGGCACCCGCAGGTCCACCTCGAATTCGCAGTCGGAGGCGATCATGTTGACCTTGGCCCCGCCTTTGATGGTGCCGAGATTGACGGTGACGCTGCGGATGGTCTTGGCAGCACCCTTGCCATAGGCTTGCTCGATGGCATCGGTTGCCTCGTCCAGGGCGGCCTTGAGGGCCGGCGCCTCGCGAACCGGAAGCTCGCCGAGCCGCAACAGCTCCGTCATGATCTCGGCGGCGATGGCGATGGCATTCGGGCTCGTATGCACGTAAGCACCATGGCCGCCTGGGGTCGAAACCTTCACGGTGAGCCAGAGCGGCCCCTTCTCGCCGAAGCGCACCGTGTGGAGGCTGCTGGGCTCGCCATTCAGGCAACAATCACCCAAGACCTCGTCCAGGTGATGCTCCATCAGGTAGCGCGTGCCCCACTCGCCGAAGGTCTCCTCGTCGGACACCACGGTGAGGGTGAGCTTGCCCTTCAGCTGCTCCGCCAAGCGGTTCAGGTAGACGTAAGTGAAGATCGAGGCGGTGGTGCCGCATTTCATGTCGCAGGCGCCACGGCCATAGATGCGGCCATCGATCAGCTCGCCACCCCAGGGGTCGCGCGTCCAGTCGCTTTCCGGCCCCACCGGAAACACATCCATATGGCCGTTCAGGACCAGGTGGCGGCCGGGCCCGAACTGGGTCGCGGCGATGATGTTGGGCATCTCCCGATTGGGCGCGATAGTCTTGAACGGCAGGCCGAGGCTTTCGAGGAACGTGCTCACGAACCTCGCGCCGGAGACCGTATTGCCCGGCGGGTTGGGGGTCTTGCAGCGCAGGAACTCCTGCAGGAATCCGATGAGCGTGTCACGGTCCTGCTCGATCCAGTCGAGCAATTGCTGCTTGGTGTCGTTCATCCCGCCACGTCCTGTTTGCGCAAGGCTGCCTCCTCGGGGCGCATATTGATTTCGCGCGCGCGGATGCAGGCGGCGCGATGCTGCGGCCATACCTCATCCAGCGAGGGATCGATCCGATCGCAAGCGTCGACGGCGAAATCACAGCGCGGCGAAAACCGGCAGCCGTTGCCGCGATAGACGGCTCCCGCACCCGCCAGTAGCTTTTGCGAGAGCTTGGCCGGCTCCACATTGGGGTCCGGCACGGGCACTGCGGCGAGCAGCTGCTTCGTATAGGGGTGAAGCGGGCTGTGCAGAACCTCTCTGGCGCGTGCCTGCTCCACCAGCCGCCCGCGATACATGATGGCGAGCTCGTCACAGATATGGGTCACGATCGACAGATCGTGGGTGATGAAGATCAACGACATGCCGCGCTGCTCGACCAGCCGGCGCATCAGGCGGAGAATGCCGGCGCGCACGGAGACGTCGAGCATCGACACCGGCTCGTCCGCCACCAGCACGGCCGGGTTGAGGATGATGGCCCGGGCGATCGCCACCCGCTGGCGCTGCCCGCCGCTCAGCTCGTGCGGCAGTCGGTCGATGAAGGCGGAGCCCGGCCGCAGCTCCGCCGCTTCCAGCGCCTCGATGGCCTGGGCGCGCCTCGAGGCGGCATCGCCCTCGCCATGGATGACCAGCGGCTCCTCCACGGTGCGGCCGATGGAGAAACGCGGATTGAGCGAGCTGAACGGGTCCTGGAACACCATCTGCACGTTGCGGCGGAACACCTGCCGCGATGCCTTGCTGCGCGCCGCGGCGGGCTCGCCGCGGAAATAGATCTCGCCCGAGGTAGGCAGCTCCAGGCCAACGAGCAGGTTAGCGAGAGTGCTCTTGCCGCTGCCGCTCTCCCCGGCAATGCCGAGCACCGCGCCCTGCTTGAGCTGGAATGAGACGCCGTCGACCGCGCGCACCGGCGGCTGGGCGCGGCCGAACAGGCCGCTGAATGTGGCCGCTCGGGTGAAGTGCTTGTGCACGTCGCGGAATTCGACGGCGGGAGGCGCTGCATTCATGCCGCTTCCGCCTCCCAGATCGAAGGTTCGGCTGCCCGCCGCCGCAGCTCGGGCGCCTCGTCGCCGAAATGACAGGTGGCCGCTTGGCCGGGGCCGAAGGGGGCGAGCGGCGGCTTCTTCTGTCGGCAAATGGGCGCGACGAAGGGGCAACGGTCGGAGAAGCTGCAATAGGACGGCACTTCGAGCAGGCGCGGCGGCGCGCCGGCGATGCTCACCAGCGGCGCCTCGGGTTCCCGGATATCGGGGAAGGCCTGCTTCAGGCCCATGGTATAGGGGTGCGTTGGCGCGGAGAGAACCTGCGCCGTCGGGCCGATCTCGGCGATCTCGCCCGCATACATCACCGCCACCCGGTCGCACAGCTCGGCCACCACGCCGATATCGTGGCTGATGAAGATGATGGCCATACCCTCCTTCGCTCGCAGGTCCCGCAGCAGGTTGATCACCTGGCGCTGCACGATCACGTCGAGGCCGGTTGTGGGCTCGTCCGCGACCAGCAGGGACGGGTTGAACATGAGCGCGAGGGCGATAATGGCGCGCTGACGCATGCCGCCGGACAGCTCGTGCGGATATCGCGATAGCAGCGCGGGGTCGAGGTCCACCCGGCGGAACAGCTCTTCCGCCCGGGCACGGCCGTCGCCGCGGCCGCCATGGGCCCTCCAGGCCATGCGGAACTGGTGGAACAGAGTGGTGACCGGGTTCAGCGAATTCACCGCGCTTTGCGGCACATAGGCCAGCCTGCGCCAGCGTACCTTGTTGCGCTCGGCTTCGCTCAAGCCGAGCAGGTTCTGCCCTTCGAAGGACACGGTGCCCTTGGCACGCGCCGTGTCCGGCAAAAGTCCGAGAATGGTAAGCGCCAGGGTGCTCTTGCCGCAGCCGGATTCGCCCACCAGGCCAAGGGTTGATCCCTGCTCCAGCACGAAGGAGATATCGCTCAGCGCATGCACCGTCTGGCCGTAGCCGCTGTATTGAACCGAGACGTTTTGGACCGAGAGCAGCGTCATGGGTCAGGCCAGCTTCGGGTTGGTCAGCTTCTCGAACTCGCGTCCGATCAGGAACACGGAGCCCACGAACAGCGTGAGACACACGCCCGGCGGAATGGTCCACCACCAGGCATGGCGAATGGCGCCAGAGAGATAGGCGAGATAGAGCATCTGCCCCCAGCTCATCTGGTTGGGGTCGCCGAAGCCCAGGAAGCTGACGCTTGCTTCCGCGATCACCGCCCAGGCGATGTCGAAGGCCACATACAGCATGGTCATGGGCAAGACATTGGGGAACAGGTGCAGGTAGATGATGCGCAGATCGCTCGCCCCGGCGATCTGCGAGGCCTTCACGAAAGCCCGCTGCTTGAGGCTGAGCACTTGTGACCGAATGACCCGCGCCGCCGTCCGCCACATCAGCAGCGATATGGTGAGGATGATGTTCCAGGTGGACGGTGCGAGCAGGGCCACCAGCACCACGGCGAACGGGATGAACGGAATGCCGAAGGCAAGGTCGGTGATGCGCATCAGCACCGCATCGACCCTGCCGCCGTAATAGCCGGAGATCAGCCCGACATTGGTGCCGATCAGGGTGATGAACAGGGCGCAGGTGAGGCCGACGATCACCACGATCCGGGTGCCCACGATCAGCTGACTGAGCACATCGGAGCCGTAATAGGTGGTGCCGAGCCAATGGGCGGCGCTCGGCGCAGCAAGCCGCAGGAGCTCGCCTTGCGCGTTGAAGTGATTGGCATTCGGGCTGTAGGGCGCGATCCAGGGGCCGATCACCGCGATGACGCAGAAGGTGAGGAAGATCACGCTGGCAATGGCGCCGGTCCAGGTGCGGAAGGGCAGGGCGATCAGGCTGCCGATGGTGCCCAGCACGCTCGCGCGTCGCGATGGCGTTTGGGCGATGGCGAGATCAGTCATAGACGATCCTCGGGTCGAGCCAGCCATAGAGCAGATCGACGATGAAGTTGAGGACGATGACCACCGCGGCCATCAGGAAGAAGGTCGCCTGGGCCACCGGATAGTCTCGCTGCGCCACCGAGTTGACCATGAGCCTGCCCATGCCCGGCCAGCTGAACACATATTCGAGCAGCACCTGACCGCCGAGCGCGAAGCCCACCATGATGGCGATATAGGTCAGAACCGGCAGGAAGGCATTGCGCCGCGCGATCTGGCGCAGGCGGCGATTGGAAAGGCCTTGGGCGCGGGCGAACTGCATATAGTCTTCGCCGCGCACTTCCAGCATGGCCGTGCGCGTGATCATCAGCGGGTCGGAAATGAAATAGATGGCGCCGGCGATCACCGGCAGCGTGAGATGCATCACAAGGTCATAGCCGGGCAGGGCCTGGATCCATGTCTCGGGATAGAAGAACTGCTCGCGCATGCCGCCGATCGGGAACCAGCCGAGCCTATAGGAGAACAGCATCAGGAGAAGGATCGCGATCCAGAAGATCGGCAGCGCACGTGGCAGGAGCGCGATCAGCGAGCCGATCTGCTCGACCCGCTCGCCCCGGTGCCAGCCGAGATAAGCGCCGGCCCAGATGCCCACGGCCAGTGCGATCACCAGAATGGGCGCCATCAGGATCAGCGTGTTGCCGAGCATCGGCAGCACGATCTCCATCACCGGCCGGCGGAAATAGAGCGACAGGCCGAGATCGCCCCGGGCCAGGTTGGCGAGATAGGAGAGATACTGCTCCCACATGGGGCGATCCAAGCCCCAGGCGGCCCGCAGCTGCTGTTGCGCTTCCGGCGGCAATTCCCCGGTGCCGAGCAGCATGGTGGTGGGGTCGCCCGGGATCAGCCGGAACATGACGAACATGATCGTCAGCAGCAGAAACAGGGTGACGACCGTCTGCACCAGGCGTCGCCCGGCATATCGCCAGAACATCATGTTTCACGCTGCTCCGTCGGTGTGCCGTCGGTCAGGGTGAGCAGGCGGCAGCCGCAGTCCCGGCTGCCGCGGGCGCGATCAGCTCGGCAGCTTCAGCTTGCCGTTGCCGTCCCAGGTGAAGCCGGCATCTTTCAGCACCTGCCGGGCCTTGTCGATGCTCGGCTCGGGGTTGGGCACATCGGGATTGCTCCACTGCTTCAGCACCGGGGTGATCATGGTGTTGTTGGCCAGCGTGCCGGCGCCGGAGAAGATGATATCGAGATACTTCTTGCGGTCGGTCGCATGCTGCAGCGCCAGCCTCAGCGCCGGATTGTCCATCGGCGCCATGGCCAGGTTGAAGCGGATCTCGTGCATGCCGTGGGTCGGCGTCTGCACGATCTCGATATCCGGGTTCTGGCCCAGCCGCTTGCCTTGGGTCACGTCCATGGTCCAGCCGAACAGGTCGGCCTCGCCGCGTTCCATCATGCCGATCTGGTTCTCGATGGCCGGAACCGGCAGCAGCACCAGCCCGTCCAGTTTGGGCGGCATGAAGAATTCCTTGTGGGCAGCCAGGTTGAGATATTCGCCCTTGCGCCACTCCACATATTTCCACGGGCCGGACCCGACCGGCTGGTCGTTCGGCCAGTCGGCAGGAGAGGCAAGGCCGCTATTGCCCGGCACCTGCTCCCATACATGCTTCGGCGCGATGAACGCGAAGCCCAGCACATTGGGCACGAAGGCCGCATAGGGCTGGTTGAGCTTCAGACGCACCGTGTTGTCGCCGGTAATCTCGGCGCTCTTCACCGAGTCCACCACCCGCGCCAGCGCCGGGAACTTCCATTTGAGGATGTAGTCGAAGGTGAATTTCACATCCTCCACGGTCACCGGCTTGCCGTCGTGGAAGGTCTGGCCGGGCCTGAGCGTGAGGTCCATGGTCGTGGGATCGACCAGCGTCCAGCTCTCCAGCGACCAGGGCATGATGTTGGCGTCCTTGTCGCGGGTGACGAAGGTCGCGTAGATCTGCCGCAGCACGGACGAATTGTAGACTTCCGGGGTGAGGAACGGATTGAGCGAGGCGATGTCGTAGATCGAGGTGATCTTGACCACCTTGCGCGGCGTCAGCGCCTCCAGCCCGAGATAGGAGAGCGGCGCATAGGGAAAACCGATGCCATTGCCGATGATCGGCGTGACGCCTCCGAACTTCGCCTTGTTGTAGGCCTGGATGATGTCGCGGTGGAACAGCACCATCAGCGGATTGTCCTTGGCCGAAATGGCCTGGGCTTCCATCACCAGCTGGCGGCGTTTTGCTTCGTCCACCTCCACGCGCTGGGCGTTGGCGACCTCGTCATAGGCCGGATTCATGTAATGGCCGTAGTTCAGCCCGCCCTTCACGGCGCGCTTGGAGTTCAGGATCTCGTTCAGGAAGAAATCCGGGTCCATGCGGTCCGGCGCGCCGCCCCAGGACATGGACACCAGATGCGGCAGCTTGTGCTCGCCAACCACCTGGGCCACCCAGGTGTCCAGCGTGCCCTGCTGCACCTCCACCTCCAAGCCGAGCTCGGCATAGTCACGGGTCGCCTGGCGCCAGATTTCGATCATATCCGGCCAGTTTGGCGACATGGCCTGCAGCTTGGGCATGACGCTTCCCGGTGCGGCCTGGGCGCGCGCCTCGCGAATCGTTGCCTCGAGGCCGGCGAGTGTCGCCCCGCTTACGGACGTTATGCCGAGAGCGCCGAGGAACTGCAGGAGCCGCCGGCGCGTGAGTTCGGTTTCCAGTGCGTTCGAAGACATGAGACCCCTCCGCCTGTGCAGACATTTTTCTTCTAACTATGGCTATAATTCATATAAACATGATCGAAGGCAACAGCTTTTGGACGGATATCAAATCGCCGTCGGGACGGGGAAGCGAGCATGGATTTGAAGGGGCAGCTGCTCGAATGGATCGAGCGGGATCGCGACGAACTCATCGATTTTGTGTGCAGGTTCGTGAGGGCCAAGAGTCCCAATCCGCCGGGGGACACCACCGAGGCGGTCAAGGTCGTCACCGATTTCCTCGGCGCGAAGGGCGTGCCTTTCCGGCTCGTCGACCCGCAGCCCACCATGGCCAATATCGTGGGCACGTTCGAAGGCGGCGCGCCTGGCCGGCATCTCGTGCTCAACGGCCATATCGACGTGTTTCCCGTGGACGAAACCGAGGAATGGACGCACGGACCTTGGAGCGGTGCTGTCGCCGATGGCAAGATCTGGGGCCGCGGCATCGCCGATATGAAATGCGGCACCTCGGCCTCGATCTTCACCTACTGCTATCTCCACCGCCTCCGTGAGCACCTGAAAGGCAAGCTGACGCTGACGGCCGTATCCGACGAGGAGACGTTCGGGCCCTGGGGCGCGCGCTATCTGATGGAGCATCATCGCGACGAGGTGCTGGGCGACTGCTGCCTCAATGGCGAGCCGAGCGGTCCGGTCACGCTGCGCTTCGGCGAGAAGGGGCCGCTATGGATCAAGTTCACGGTGCGCACGCCCGGGGCGCATGGCTCCTATACCCATCTCTCGCCCAGCGCCACCAAGATCGCCGCCAAGCTGATCCACGATCTGGAGGCGGTGACCGAGATCCCCACCCCCGGAACGCCAGACATCGAGAGGGCTCTGACGGAGGGCGAGGCGGCGATCGAGCGCGCCTTGGGTAAAGGCGCAAGCAAGACGCTGCAGAGGGTTACGCTGAACATCGGGCGCATCAATGGTGGGCTCAAAGTCAACATGATCCCCGGGCTTTGCGAATTCGAGGCCGATTTCCGCCTGCCCGTCGGCTACGCCAAGGAGCACATCCTGCCCAAGATCAGGGAGATCGCGGCGCGTTATCCCGAGGTCACCATGGAGGAGATCAACTACTCCGAGGCTAAGGCTTGCGATCCCTTTGGGGAGATGGCGCAGATCATCCAGCAGAACGTTGAGGCGCTGCGCGGCTTCAAGCCCACGCCCATTATCAGCATGGGCGGCAGCGATGCCCGGCTATGGCGGCAAAGAGGCGTGCCGGCCTATATCTATGGCCCCTATCCTTACGGCATGGGTCAGAAGGACGAATATGTGGATGTCGAAGACTTTCTCCACGTCGTCCGCACGCATGTCCTATCCGCGTTCGACTATCTCAGCCGCGGCTAGCTGGCAAGGCAACACGCGGAGGACAGGGTGAGCCTTCTCCAACGCCGCAAGCCCTTTCAGAAATTGAAGCTGTCGGACCAGATCCTGGCCGACCTGCACCAGTGGATCGCACGGGAGAACCTTCAGCCCGGCGATCGCCTGCCGAATGAGAAGCAGCTGATGCAGCATTACGGCTGCGCCAAGGGAACCATTCGCGAGGCTCTCAAGGCGCTGGAGATCCAGGGCTTCATCAAGATGCAGACGGGCCCGAACGGAGGCGCCGAGATTCAGCCGGTCTCCCTCGACCGCGTGCTGGAGCAGCTGCGCGCCTTCGTGCATTTCCAGACGATCACCTTCCAGCACATCTACGATCTTCGTGCAGACCTCGAGGTGCGTTTGGCGGACAACGTCGTCGGGCGGATTTCGGAAGAGCAGTTTGGGCGACTGCAAGCCAATATCGAGGAATGCGACAAGCTCCAGAAGAGCGGCGACTACGCCATGGGCCGCCGGGTGGAGATCGGATTCCACGACATTCTGACCGAAGCCTGCGACAACCCGATCCTCACCGTCACCTGCCGTTTCCTGAACGATCTCCTGCGCGACCTCGTCAGTATGCGCACGAACAATTATGCCGAGCACAGAAATTTCGGGCAGCACAACATCGACAGCCACCGCACGCTGCTGAAGCTGCTGCGCGATGGCGACCGCCAGAAGGTGCTGGCTGCCATGAAGGAACACATGTGCGAAGTTGAAGCCTATATGAGGCGAGCGGACGATCAGCTCGGGTCCCAACCCAGGCGCTTGCGGCGAGGATAGGTCGTTGGACGACTTGAGTGATCAGTCGAGCTCGCGCGCATAGGCGACCACCGAGATATAGCGGATCGGCAGCTGGTCCAGCTTGTCGGGCCCATGCAGGGCGGAGGCATCGAAGAACAAGGAGTCGCCCGGGCGCATCCGATAGCTCTTCGAGGCATAGCGATAGGTCATTTCCCCTTCCAGCAGGTAGATGAACTCCATCCCATTGTGCTGCAGGGCCGGATGCACGAAGGAGTCCTCCGTGAGCGTGATCAGATAGGGCTCTATGATGATCCGCGGGTTGTTGGAATGGCCCAGCACTTGGTAGAGGTGCCCGAAGCGGCTGCCCTTCCGCTCCACATGCAGCCCCTCGCCAGCCCTGACGAAGGTGGCGTCCTGCAGGTCCTCGTAGCGTCGGAAGAAGGTGGCGATCGGCACGTTCAGGGCCTTCGCCAGTGACTTCATGGTGCCGAGGGAAGGGGACGTGTTGCCGTTCTCGATCCGCGAGAGCATGGCGCGCGAGACACCCGACATGGCCGCCAGATCAGCGATGGAGAGGCCCTTTTTCTGCCGGAGGGCGCGAAGCTCGAGGCCGATGACCAGCTCGAGGTCGTTCTCCCGAGAAACCACCACCTCATCGAGATCTTCTACGGCTTCCGCCGGCCCCTTCACAGTCTCCAATGCCTTCCGCGCAGATCGCCTTTTGTCCGTCATTCGAGATGGCCTCGCCAGCTGCTGTTCGCGCCGACCATGCCCGAAGCTCTTCCCGCCATCAATGCGGAATGATCATGTCAGCCGGTCAGCTCGGCAACCGCTTCGAGTGCAGCTTCCATGGCGCTCACCCCATGCGCGAGTGCTGCGTCGTCAACCATTGTCGCCAGCGCCATGACACCTCCGGGCGCGAAGGAGACGCCCCGGTTGAGGCAGGCCAATTGGAAGAGAACAGACACGCCGAAGGCGGACGGATCGTCTTCGTGACGTGCGGGGTCGTTGAGAAAGGCGATGCCCAGCACGGAACCGGCCCCGGTCACCGCCACCGGCAGGCCCAGCGCATCGGCCTTTGCCTTGAGCGCCTGCCTCAGCTGAATGGCGCGACCGTCCATTGCCGCAATCGCACCGGCTGTGAGGTCCGCAACAGCAACCCGCCCTGCGGCCGCGCCGATGCGATTGCCGTTGAACGAGCCGCCGTGGAACACGCTGCCCCCTTTGCGCGGATCGAGGATGCTCATGATCTCCGCCCGCCCGGCCACCGCGCCCATGGGCGTTCCCCCGCCCAGGAACTTGCCCAGCATGATGAGGTCGGGATCGAGGCCGAACCTCTCCGCCGAGCCTCCTTCTGCCAAGCGAAACATCAGGCAGTCATCGAGGATGAACACCGCGCCATGCTTCTTTGCCAGCGCCTGTACGCCGGTGAGAAATCCGGGTTCCGGGGGGATCACACGCCCGGTGAACATGATCGGCTCGAGCACCACCGCCGCGATGTCGCGCCCGTGCTCGGCAAGCACCTTCTCGAAGGACGCGACATTGTTGAACTCGGCGATCAGCGCCCGTCCCGGCATGTCACGGAAACCGTAAAGTCCCGCCTCCAGATCCGAATAGCTGCCGTGATAGGCGCGTTCGGCCTTGAGAATCAGCGGTCTGCCCGTCACGGCCCGGGCAACGCGCACCGCGATCATTCCGGCCTCCGAGCCGGAATTGGTGAATCGCAGAAGCTCGGCATTGGGCAGGCGCGCTTGCAGCAGCTCCGCGAAGCTCACCAGCTCATCGGAGATGTTGCCCAGCGCCATGCCGTCGCTCAGCCGGGAAGTGATCGCCTCTCTGATCGGCGGATAATCGTGGCCGTGAATGATGCTCAGGCCATTATAGAAGAGGTCCAGGTAGCGGTTGCCATCCACATCCCACAGCCAAGGGCCGGAGCCGCGTTCAAACACCACCGGATAAGGCGGGTGGAAGACCGTGGTCCGGGTGTTGCCGCCGGTGATGGAACGCGCCGCGCGCTCCATGAGCTCAGCCGATTTGGCGGTTCTGGCACGGTATTCCCGCTCGATGGCGGTGTCCTTCAGACGGGCGTTGCTCATGGATCACCCTTGATTTTAGCGGCAGTGGGCGGTCAGCTCGACCTCGACCAGCGCCTCGGCATGGAAGAAGCGGCAGACCACGTCGGAGCGCGCGTAGGCCGCATCGCCCGCCCAGTGCCGCTCTATGCGGCGCACGATCTCGAGATGCTCGCGCTCGCGGCAGAAGATGCGGCTGGTGACGATATCGGACCATGTGCACCCGGCTGCGCTCAGCATCTTGTCCATGAAGGTCATCACGCGGCGTGCCTGCGCCTCGATATCGCGGGGATGCACGATCTCGTCCTGCTCGTCGTTCGAGATTTCCGCCTGCAGGTGCACGAGATCGCCGACCTTCACCGCGTGCGGCACGCCCGGCGTGTCCACCATGGCATTGGTGTTGAGCGAGATCTTGGTGCCGCTGGCGGCCTCGGCTTCCGCGGCGATCACCCAGCCACCGTCGTCACCGCCGCCGCTCGGGTCTTGCCGGAGACAGGCGACCGAGGTCGAGGTGAACCGCCCGGTTGGCACGAAGCTACCGCGCCCCTCGCGCACCAGGTTGAAATCCGCAGAGGTTTCAGTGATGAACTGGCGCACGCGGACCAGGTCGCGCCAGGGAATGCCCGCTTGCTTCAGGAGAGCGTCGAAGCCGGTATAGATCGCGTTCGTCTGGTCGCCGAGGGTTGCGGGATCGGCGCCGCCGGGACGATACGCACGACGCCCGCCGAGATAGACGTGACGCCCCACGCGAATGCCGGGCGCCCAGGTCTCCCCATGCCCGCTGCCGCCATCCAAGACGCGCTTTTCCGTGCCGACATGGGCGATCATCTCCACCTGGAGCCGGCTGCCCTCGTGCGCGAGCCCGAAGCAGATATCCGTGCCCGCCTGTTGGCCTTGTGGCAGATGCTCCGCAACAATTGACCGCAACTCGGCGATTTCGGCGGCTGATGGCCCGGGTGGGGCGAAGAAATGGTTGACCTTTGCCACCTCGGACCAGCCCGCGCCCGCCGCCGCGAGAATCGCGCCCAGGTTCCGGTAGATCTGCCGGGCCTGGGCCGCGAGATCACCCGGGCGGACAAGCCGGCCGTCTCGATCGAGTGCGGCGATGGACGAGGTGTAGACCACATTGTCCACCCGGACCGCATGGGCAAAGGGCCCGGGGTCGAAGATCTCCGGCGCGATGACGTTCAACTTTCTCATGGAGATCTCCTGAAAGCCAGGCGCGACGAGCCGCCGGGCACGCTGCAGGACGGAATATCCTGAGCCTAGTGACTCCCTCTATTGTGTGTCAAGCAACTTTGTTGCATGACTGGCAACACAGCTCAATGGGCGACCGCACGCTTGCGCCGGTCCCGCATCGCCGTCGCGGCGGTGCTGTTCTCTCCCGAGCGTCTGACGAGCTGTCCATCCCGAACGGCAAGACCCAGCCCTGCCGCCACAGCCTGCAGGAAGCTTCGCTCGACCGATGCCTTGTCGAGGTTCTCAGCCCCGGTGACGGTATGGATGCAAAGACCGTTCACATAGGCATCGAGCTCGGCAGCCAGGGCTTTCGCATGTTGCGGATCGATGTCGGGCCGGATGAAAGCGAGCACCTCCGCAATCATCTCTTCGAACAGGCGACGGCGTTCTTGAATGACTTGCCTGAGCTCTTTCGATTGCATGGACTCGGCCATGGCCCAAGCCCAGATGCGGGATCCCACATAGGGCATGCCCTTCGTGTCGAACGGCCCGATGCGGGTCAGCGCGCGCAGCTTGCCCTCCCCAGTCGTCTCCGCTTCGACCTCGGCACGAATGGCGGTCTGGAACCATTCCGACACATAGAGCAACGTATCGACCAAGAGCGCGATCTTGTTCTTGTAATAGTGATTGATCATGCCTGTGCTGACCTTCGCCGCCTTGGCGACGTCGGCCAGCGTGGTGCGGTCGAACCCCCTCTTGGAAATGACCTTGGCGGCAGCCCGCCGGATCTGCTCCCGCCGTATCGGTTCCATGCCAACCTTCGGCATTCCGCCCTTCTCCTTCTGTCCTGCAGCATCGAAGGCCCTCGCAGCCTCCAGGCGGCACATGCCGCCGCGTCCACGCTCCTGTCAACCCCAAGCTGCTGTTCTCCGCCCGCGTTTTGCATACTGGCTGATTGGCATGCGAAACGTGCTCCATCATATGCGGCTGAACGCTTTTCCGGCTGATCGGCCTTGACCAACTTTCCGGCGAGGCATAACATTTTAAACCAATCAGCCGATATGAAAAACAGGGTTGGAGGGAGATCAAATGGGGTTTTCAGCGACTTGCAGCACAGCCATGCGGCGGTTGTTCGCCTCCGCAGCGATCGTCATCGGCACGGCCGCTCTCGTGCCGGGCGCCGCGTCGGCCGAAACCGTCCTGACCTATGTCAGCTTCGGCGGCGCGCTTCAGAAGGCCGAGGAGCCGGCGTGGCTCAAGCCCTTCATGGAGGCCAACCCGGATGTGAAGATCGTCTACGACATCATCGACTATGCCAAGCTAAAAGCCATGGTCGAATCGGGCAACGTCGTGTGGGACCTTGCGGTGGTCGCCAATGATTTCGGAATGGATAGCGACGCGCCCTTGCTGGAGAAGATCGATTGCACCTTAGTGCCGTGTTCGGAGCTGCAGCCGGACAAGTACATGACGACCGGCTACCGGGCGGGGCATTCCAACAGCGGGCTCGCCATCGGCTACAACACCAATCTGGTCCCGGCCGACAAGGCGCCGAAGGACTGGAAAGATTTCTTCGACACCGATAAGGTCCCGGGCAAGCGCGTGCTCATGAACGACGCGAGCTCCTATGTGTTCGAGCAGGCCTTGCTGGGTGACGGGGTGGATCCCAAGCAGCTCTATCCGCTCGATCTTGACCGTGCCGTGAAGAAGCTCGAGTCTCTGGGCGATGATCTGGTGATCGCGCCGAGCTACCAAGGCTGTGCCGAGCTGGTAGCGAGCGGCGAGGCGGTGATGGGCGGCTGCTGGACCGGGCGGTTCACGGACCTGATGAAGAATGCGAATGCGCCGATTGCCATTCAGTGGAACCAGGGCATCGTATCGCCTGGCTATCTGGTCATCCCCAAGGGTACCAAGAATAAAGACCTCGCCATGAAGCTCGCGGCCTATATCACATCCGCCGAGAACAATGCGAAGCTGTCCGATTACATCGACTACGGTCCCATAAACGAAAAATCCTTGGATAAGGTCGATCCGGCCAAGAAGCCTTATCTCCAATCCACCTATGCGGACATTTCGGTGTTCCTCGATGATGCCTGGTACGACAAGAACCGCCCCGAGGTGAACCGCCGTTGGACCGAGTGGCTGGCGGGCGTCAACTGAGCGGCGAGCCGTCGCTCTATTCACGCCGACCGAGCCTTTTGGTTGAGGCAAGCCTCTGTCCATTCAGCAGGCTTGCCTCGTCCCACACGACTTAGAAGCGGATTGGAGACGAATTTTGACCTTTCGGGCCGTGGCCGAGCCGATATCCGCACAGGGATGGAAAATCCTGGCGCCACGATGGGGCGTCGGCTGGCTGGTGGTTCCGGCGGCCGCATTCATTCTGGTCTTCTTCTTCGTGCCGCTCGCGGTGATGGTGGAGCGCAGCCTCTTTGACCCCTCACCGGCGAATTACCTGAAGTTCTTCGAATCCGCGGTGTATCCGCGCGCGCTGATGTTCACCCTGTGGATGGCCGGGTTGGTCACTGCGCTTTGCCTGCTGTTGGGCTTCCCCTACGCCTATCTCACCTACAGGCTCGCCGGAAAATGGCAGTGGCTGCTCATTGTCCTCGTGCTCCTGCCTTTCTGGTCCAGTCTGCTGGTGCGCACCTATGCCTGGACCATCCTCCTGCGTGATTCCGGCCTGATCAACTGGAGCCTGCTCAATTTGGGTCTCATTGAGCGGCCGCTGAAGCTCATGGGCAATTCCTTGGGGATCGTCATCGGCATGACCCACGTGCTGCTCCCGTTCATGGTTCTGCCGCTGATCGCCGCGATGCGCCGCTTCGACGAGAACCTGCACCTTGCCGCCTCGGGGCTTGGTGCCTCACCGCTTGTCGCCTTCTGGCGCGTGTTCGTCCCCCTGTGCATGCCGGGTGTTTTGGCTGGCTGCCTGCTGGTCTTCGTGCTGGCGGTGGGCTTTTACATCACGCCGGCCATTCTCGGCGGGCGGACGGCCTTTTTCAGCCTGCTCATCGTCATGCAGGTGAACAAGCTGCTCGATTTCGGCTTCGGCAGCGCCCTGGGTGTCGTGCTGCTCGCAGTCGTACTCATCGCGATCGCCCTAGGCAGCCGTGTCGTGCGGCTTGAGTCCATGTTCGATCAGGGTCGGGGCTGAGCTATGTACACGCGGCCCGGATTATGGCTCTACTTCTTGGGCGCGCTGATCGCGACCTTTCTCATCGCGCCGTCCCTCGTCATCGTGGTGATGTCGTTCTCATCGGGCAAGCTGCTCTCGTTTCCGCCGCCCGGCTTCAGCCTGGACTGGTACCGGCACTTCTTCACCTCCGATC
The DNA here is from genome assembly GCF_005281615.1 of Rhodoligotrophos defluvii. Classification (NCBI taxonomy): domain Bacteria; kingdom Pseudomonadati; phylum Pseudomonadota; class Alphaproteobacteria; order Hyphomicrobiales; family Rhodoligotrophaceae; genus Rhodoligotrophos; species Rhodoligotrophos defluvii. The sequence continues at coordinate 286,572 of NZ_SZZM01000004.1, forward strand.
ACTGGCGCAGCTCGGCGCTGAACAGCCTGGAAATCGGCTTGGTTGCCGCCGCCGTCGCGACGGTTCTCGGCACCTTGACCGCCTTTGCGCTGGTGCGTGGGAGGTTCATCGGCGCCGGGATCATCAAGGGCGCGATCATAAGCCCCCTGATCGCGCCCTTGGTGGTCACCGCAGTCGGCATGTATTTCGCCTACCAGCGCTATGGGCTCAGCCCCTATGTCGGGCTGGTCTTCGCACACGCAACGCTCGGGCTGCCTTTCGTCGTCATCACCGTCGCGGCGTCATTGCAAAGCATCGATCCCGACCTGGAGCGCGCGGCGCAGAACTTAGGGGCCAGTCCCTTCCGCAGTTTCGTTCGCGTCACGCTGCCGCTGATCACGCCCGGGGTGCTGGTTGGTGCGCTCTTCGCCTTCATCACCTCATGGGACGAGGTGGTGATCGCGCTGTTTCTGACCACGCCGGCCCTACGCACCTTGCCCGTAACCATGTGGGAACAGGCGAATTTCACCATGGACCCAACTATTGCCGCGGCCGCCAGCCTGCTGACGGCTCTCACGCTGCTCATCCTGCTTGCGGTGCTCGCGGCCCGCAAATTGGCCGGCGCGAATAGCGGAGGGCCTGCCGAATGACCGCCACCACGGGCCGGCTCGAGATCGAGGCCATCAACAAAAGCTTTGGACCGCTGCACATCCTCAAGGACGTGTCGCTGAACGTGCGTGCCGGGGAGTTCATCACCCTGCTTGGACCGTCCGGCTCGGGCAAGACCACCACCTTGCGCATCGTGGCCGGCTTCCTCGCGGCGGACCGCGGGCGGGTGGTGCTGGATGACGTCGATCTCACCCATGTTCCGCCGCACAAGCGCGACATCGGCATGGTGTTTCAGAACTACGCGCTGTTTCCCCATTTGACGGTTGCGCGCAACATTGCCTTCCCGCTCGAAATGCGCGGCCTACCCCGCGCCGAGATCAAGCGGAAGGTGCAGGATGCGCTGGACCTGGTGCAGCTCGGCGCCTTCGGTGAGCGCAAGCCCCAGCAGCTCTCGGGCGGGCAGCAGCAGCGGGTCGCCCTGGCCCGCGCCCTGGTGTTTGAGCCGCGCCTCCTGCTGATGGACGAGCCGTTGGGCGCGCTCGATCGGCAGCTGCGCGAATCCATGCAGATCGAGATCATGAAGATCTGCCGTGAGGTGGGCCACACCGCGCTCTACGTGACCCATGACCAGGAAGAGGCGCTGGCCATGAGCGATCGCATTGCGTTGTTCAACGGCGGTCGCATCGAGCAGATCGGGACGCCGGAGGAGATCTATAGGAAACCGGCCAGCCTGTTTGCCGCGACCTTTATCGGCGAGTCGACCACCTTCATCGGCGAGATTCGGCAAGGCATGCTGGCAGCCAATTCTCTCGTGCTGCCGATCGCCGACAAGGCTCTGCGCCAGGCGGCGCTGGGCAACGGCGACCGTGCGGCTTTGGTGCTGCGTCCGGACATGCTGCGCATCCGCCCCGCGGGCCCGGCTGGGATCACCCCGGGCACCGCTTCCGTGCGCGGCCGCGTCGAGAGCCAGGTCTATTTGGGCACCACCCGCAAATATGTGGTGAAGGTCCTGGACGGGCCCACCGCTCTTGTGCGGAAGCCGGCCGATGCCGCCGACGGGCTCGTCGCACCCTCCGGCCAGGAGGTCGAGCTGTCCTGGGACATCGAGAAGGCGGCCGTGGTGCCCCTGGAATTGCCTGAAGCCAATGCGCGCGAACACGACCGCGCGTCCGCGGCGACGCAGATCGATTTGCGCACCCGCGCAAGAGCTTAACACGAGATAACGAGGGCGGGATGGCCAATTCTCATAGTGGAAAGATCATGACTGTGCTCGGGCCGGTGTCGCCCAGCGAGATAGGCATCACCCAGATGCATGAGCACATGGTGATAGACTTCCTGGCGGTGGGGCTCGACAGTCAGGGCAGCCACGCCGCGGCCGTGGCGGAGGCCACGACTGCAGGGCTCGACTGGTATGAGCCGATCACGCTGCAGAACTACTATGCCGTCCGGCGCAACCCGTTCCTGCTGAAGGAGGCGATGCAGCTCCTCGATGTGGATCTGGTGACGAACGCGCTACTCGACTACCGCAAGGCGGGTGGCAGCTGCATCGTGGAAGTCACGCCGATCGGGGTCGGGCGCGATCCGCAGGCCTTGCGGCGCATGGCCGAGGCAACCGGCCTCCAGGTCGTCATGGGCACCGGCTTCTATGTTCGGGACTTTCAGCCGCCGGAGCTTGCGACGATGGACGAGGACGCGATTGCCGACGTCATCGTTGCAGATATCGAGCAAGGCGCCGGCACGCCTGCTGTCCGGCCCGGCATCATCGGCGAGGTCGGCCTGTCCTGGCCGATGCATCCTCAGGAAGTCAAGGCTTTGAGGGCTGCGGCGAAGGCGCAGCGGCGCACCGGCCTTGGCCTCACGATCCACCCGGGGCGAGATGTGAACGCGCCGTTCGAGGCCATGCGCATCGTCGAGGAGGCGGGCGGCGACCCCACCCGCACCATCATCTGCCATCTCGACCGCACGATCTTCGAGGATCGCGACTTCATCCGGCTCGCCAAGACCGGCTGCTATTGCGAGCAGGACCTGTTCGGCTGGGAAACCCGCCACTATCCGCTTTCGGATATCGACATGCCCAATGATGCCGGGCGGATTGCCCATATCAGGGCGCTGGCCGATGCCGGCCATCTCGATCAGGTGCTTGTCTCGCACGACGTGGATTCCAAGCTTCGCCTCAAGCCGTATGGCGGCGAAGGCTATCAGCACATTCTCGAGAACGTTGTGCCGGTGATGAAGCGGAAGGGCTTCAGCCAGGCCGAGATCGACCGGATTCTCATCGAGAACCCGCGACGGGTGCTGACAATCCAGTGACGTTCGCCAATCATGCAGCTGGTGCCGGCGGCACATGCCGGCCGACAGGGAGGAGAAGATCATGACTGTTCAACGTGTCAATCCGCCGACCATGATGAAGCCGTTCGGCAGCTATTGCCAGGCGACCAGGCGGGGCAACATCGTCGCCACGGCGGGCGTCGCCGCCATCGACAAGGACGGCAAGATCGTCGGCGGCAATGACATCGAAGCGCAGACCAGGGCGACGCTCGACAATCTCCGATACGCGCTGGAGTCCGTCGGAGCCAGTCTCGCCGACGTCCTGAAAGTGACGGTATTCATCACCGACTTTGCCAATTACAAGGGGTTCAACAAGGCATTCGATGAGTATTTCGCCAATAATCCGCCGGCCCGCGCCACGGTGCGGGCCGATCTTGTCCTGAAGGAGCTTCTGATCGAGATCGATGCGATCGCGGTCGTGGCCTAGCGGTGATGGCGAACGGCGAGCCGAGTGCCATGGGCGACCGGCCGCTGCCGGTGTCTCTGCTGACCGGCTTTCTCGGCAGCGGCAAGACCACCGTTCTGCGTCATGTCCTGGCGCTGCCAGGCATGGCGCGCACGGCGGTCATCGTCAACGAGCTGGGTGAAGTCGGGCTAGACCATCATCTGATCGGCACCACGGTTGCGGACAACACCGTGCTGTTGGACAATGGCTGCCTCTGCTGTGCCATGAAGGATGATCTCATCCGGACGCTGCGCCAGCTCTATATGCGGCGTTATGCGGGGGAGGTTCCGCCATTCGAGCGGGTCGTGATCGAAACCACGGGTCTTGCCGATCCGGCCTCCATCATTCACAGCCTGCTCACCGACCAGCTGCTGGCGGACTGCTTTCGGCTCGACGGCGTCCTTGCGACGGTGGACGGCGTGACCGGGATGGCGACGCTCGAAGCTTACGCGGAAGCGGTGAAGCAGGCAGCCATGGCCGATCGCCTGCTGCTGACCAAGAGCGACTTGGTGAGCGATGCCGAAGAAGCAGCCTTGCGGGCGCGGCTGCATGACCTGAACCCGGGCGCGCCGATCATCACCGTGGTCGAGGGCGTGGTGTCTCCCGAGCAGCTGTTCAATGCGGGCTACTACAATCCCGAAACGAAAACCGCGGACGTGAGACGCTGGCTTGCCGCGGAAGCCTATCAGCAGACGGACGAAGATCATCATCACCATGACCACGATCACGAAGGTCATGGCGACGCGCTCGATCGACCACGGCACCAGCGGGAGATCGCGTCGTTCTGCGTGACCCTGGAGGAACCGTTGGACTGGCGCGACTTCGTGATCCGGCTGCGGAAGCTGATCGCCACGCACGGCAGCAAGCTGCTCCGAATCAAGGGCATCGTGAACGTCATGGGCCGGGACGCGCCCATCGTCATTCATGGTGTGCAGCATCTCCTGCATCCGCCGGTGGCGCTCGAGGCCTGGCCGGATGCAGATCATCGCAGCCGGATCGTGTTCATTACCCGCGCACTCGACCCGGAGGCTGTTCGGCAAGCCCTGGCCGCGTGAGATCGCGGCGCCGCCGGCGCGGGACCCCTCAGCTCAACGCGGCAGCTCCTTGACCAGACGGCTTCGCTCAGCCTATTGTTAAACCGATCAATCGATATGAAAAAAGAGGAATGCCAGTGACCACCCGCCAGCTCTCCTCCGAGGCGATCGATCTCTTGGGCAAGCTCAAGCGATATGCAGCCGACCCGCTGGGGCACACGCGAACCACGCCGCCCGCGCTCTACAACAGCCAGGAGATCTTCGACCTGGAGATGGAGCGGATCTTTGCCAAAGCCTGGGTGTGTCCGGGCTACGCGGCGGAGATCCCGAATGTCGGGGATTACATCACCTATTCCATCGCAGATCAGCCCGTATATGTCATCCGCGACAAGGACGGGCGTATACGGACCTTTTCGAACGTCTGCCTGCACCGCATGATGATCCTGGTGGAAGGCCGCGGCAATATGCGCCGAGCGATCTGCCCCTATCACGCCTGGACCTATGATCTGGATGGAAAGCTGATCGGCGCCGGCCATATGCAGCAGACCGACAGCTTCAGGAAGGAAGACTACTGCCTGCCGGAGATCCGGACCGAAGTTTGGAACGGCTGGATCTACATTACCCTCGACCAGAACGCGCCGAGCATCGCGTCGGAGCTTGCTCCGCTGGAGCCGCTATTGGCTCGTTACGGAATGGCCAGCTATGTGCCGGTCATTCACCAGGACCATGTGTGGCAGACCAATTGGAAGCTGCTGACCGAGAATTTCATGGAGGGCTATCACGGCCCTGTTGCGCACAAGGCGACAGTGGGCGCCGGGATGCGGCTTGAAGACACGAGCTTCCCGAAGGAGCGCTATCGCGCCTTCACCTATTCGACCTTCACCAAGCCGGAGGGGGCGAAATACGGCAATGCCCATCCCGAAAACAAGCGGCTGGAGGGCATCTGGCGGCGCACGGCGGTGATGCCGACCGTGTTTCCCACACACATGTTCTCCTGCTCGCCGGATTATCTCTGGCACCTGTCCCTGCGTCCGAAAAGCCCCGGCGAGGTGCAGGTCCGGGTGGGCGTTGCCCTTGCCCCGGAGAACTATGCGGAGATCAACGATCTCGAGGCGCACTTGACGCCGCTGGTGCAGTTCTTCGATCAGGTGAATGCGGAGGACCGGTTCGTGGTCGAGGGGATCTACAAGGGCTCGTGCGCCCCCTTGGCGGCGAGTGGCCCGCTCAGCTGGCTGGAGCGGGAAATTCACGATTTCATGGCCTATCTGGCCGACAATCTCGCGCCGGACCTGGCGCCGCATCCCGCATGACTAGCTTCCGTTCGGGGCACTCAGGTCGCGCTTGAAGGCGAAGGCGCGGATCACGTTCCCCGTCAGACGGGAGATGTTGTTGTCGTAATTGTTGTGCGACAGGCTTCCCATGTAGGTGATGGAGCCGACGGAGAACACGGCGCCGCCCTTGGGCGTCTCGAAATAGGTGATATCGGCGCGCACATCCGGGCATTCGGTCCCGCCCTGGTGTGGGTCGACCGCCACCAGCTCTTCAATGGCTCGCTGCATCGCATCCGGATGCCCGAAGGACGCGGCGAGCACGGTCGCATTGGGCGGTGTGCCCAGGCGATGATCCGCCCGGTCGATCTCCCAGCCGGCGGCGCCGCCCATATGCAGGCCGAAATCCCCGAGCACCTCATCCTCGATACCTTCGAAGATGAAGGCCACGGCCGGCTGATAACTGGCCGGCGTGCGCCGGTAGGCACCCGCTGGCGCAAGACCCGACATCGCGGATGTTCCGATGCCCACCACTGCCTGGGGCGGCAGGCCGCGCGTGCGCCACAGGCCGCCGAACTCACCGGTCTGGCTGTGATGGCATTCGCCCGGTTCGGAGGTCCAGGTGCGCGACCCGGTATACCCTCTCCGGATCTCCATCAGGTGCGGCCGCTCGGCATCGATGGAGGTCACCCAGTAGAAGCCATTGCCGCCGAGATACATGAGCCGCCCGCCCTCAGCGAGATAGGCTTGCAAGGCCGTCATCATCTGCGTGGTCCAGTATTCCGGATGGGCCCCGGTGACGATGACCTTGTAGCGGTCCAGCAGTGACTTGCCCTCATCGTGCAGAAGCACATCATCGATCACGTCGAAGGGCAGCTGCTTTTCTTCGAGCCAGTCGACCAGATAAAGGTCGCAAGACAGTAGGTGGGGGAAGCGGAACTCCAGGTTCGGCTTGTTGTAGCGCGGCCGGATATTGACCAGCGGGCGCAGCCAAGAGGCATAGCAGACGGGGCTGCCGTCGCTGTGATGCTCGTAAAGCGACCTGAGCCGGTGCCGCGGCACATAGCGGAGGATCGACTCTTCATAGGGGGTCGCCAGCTTGGCCAAATCCTCGAGGATTTCCGCGGAAGGCGTGCTGGTGAGGTGCCCCTCTTCGAAGATCAGGTTGTTGTTGGCATAGGCGAGGTAGGTGAGGCTCGGAATGAGGAAGCCGATCGGCGCCGTCGCCCGACCGGTTGGCGGCCGCACGATGAACGGCACGTAGTCCTCCGCGCCATCGGTCGTGAGGTGGAAGGCATAGATGCCCGACGGCCAGTCCTCGGGCACAGTGAGATGGATGTCCGGCGTCCAGCCGACGTCCTCCAGGTCATCGTCGTGGAAGTGGATCGCGCCATATTGCTCGGGTGCGGAGCGATAGTCCTGTTCGACCGCAGCCCAGTTGTGCCCGGTCACGGCCCGCGCCGGCATGTTGTGGATGGCGCCGTGGAGCTGGTTTGGTGACCGGTCGAAAGCCACCGCGCTGCTGATGCCGACGGAAAAATCCCAAGCCGCCACCACGCCCGGCATCCGCTCAGGCCCCTGCGCGCCGGAACGAAGGGCGTCCAGCTCGGCATCGGCGAGTGCGCGCTCGAACACCATTGGCCGGTCGATTTTGCCATTGAAATGATGCTGAATGGCCGATGGTTGTTCCGACGGTACCCGATGGCTCGCGGCAATCAGGAACGGGACCTCGGGAATGCCTGGCTTGGTCGCCGCCACGTGCCGTTCCGTACGGCCCGTGATGGGCAGCCCCGGCCACTCGTGCTTGGCGAATTGGTCGAGGATGAGCTTCCCCTGTTCTGCATCGAAGCGGCAGGCGACGAATGTCCATTCCCGCTCGCGCAATGAGTGCTTGCTCCGCAAAGACACAGCAGGGCTTTGCAGTCCTTCACCCATCCGGGCGGTGAGACAACCACCTTCACCGATCTCCAATGCGAAGCCGCACTGGCCTTCTTCGACCCGCCGCGACATGAGGGCGGCCGGGGCGGCTGCCAGTAGGGTGGGGTAGATCCAGCAGCACAGGGTGAAGCTACGCAGCCTGTCGAATGGCCCGCACTCGGCTACAGAAATATAAGACCCGGGATGGATCCCCTGGACATGCCCGGCATATGTCCCATCGATGCCGGAGGCGACCGGCCTCGCGCGAAAGCCGGGGCCTGAAGGGTTCACGTCACCATGGCGCAGTTGCAGGATTTCGGCGCGATACGCCGGCGCTTCGCAGCTCACCATGCAGGCGAGCCGCTCTCCCGGCGCCACGGCGAACCGATGCACGTAGCCGACGATCTTCATCAAGACCTCCGCGTCTGCCGGGCTTGTTAGGCGCGAGAGGGAAGGGGAAAGAGCGGTCGCGCGACACCACCGGCCAGTACGGCCAGCTCGGTGCCCGCCGCGACAGGGGCCTCGATCAGGGCCATGAGCACCGTGTCGTCGCCACCGTCGCCGCCAGCCGCGACACTGGTCACGTGGCCGACCCGCGCGCCGTCGGCCAGAAGCGGTGCGTGCAGCAACCCATCCCCGCGATATCCAGGCAGCCTGAAGACGAAGCTGCGCCGCAGGGCACGCTCCTGATTGTGAGTGAGAACGGCATCCCGGCCGAGAAACACCCTATTGTGCTCAGGTTCGAGGAGGTCCATCAGACCAGTCGATCCCAAATCCGTGAACGGCGTGACGTCGATGCCAAAGCGCGGCATTCCGTTGCGGGTGGCGAGCGTGGCAGCGGCAAGGCTCCCGGCATGGCGCAGTCCGAAATGCTCGCCCTTGTCGATGATCGCCCGATAGGCGCAGACGGCGAATTCGGTGTGCATCAGCAGGAACACTCCGGTCAGCCCGGCCACGGTCAAGGCGTGCGCTGGGGCGAAGCCGAGCTGGATCGGCTGCAGCGATGGTCCCTCGGGATCGTAACCCTCCGCGGCGGCCGCAACGAGCGCTGCAGCATGCGGACCGACCAGGCGCAGGCAGGCCCAGCCCGAGGTCACGTCCACGAGCGCGACGGTCCCATCCGGACGGTGGCGCTCTACCCAAGCCTTGAGGCGGGTGCTCTGTTCGGCTTCCGTGAACAGGAGATAGCCGTTCTCCTTGAGCCCGACGACCACCGGCAACGCTTCCAAGCCGCCGAACCGGTTGAGGAACGGCGCCAGTCGCGCCTCGCCAACAGCCACTCGGGGGGCTCCGCTCAGGTGCCGCAACGTCTGCTCGGCCGCCGGACCTTCGAGATGCAGGACACAGTCGCTGGACCGGTCGAACAGCGCCACGGCGGTTTCCGCGGCTTGCACTTCCTCGGCCACAGCGACTGCTCCAGGTTCGCCCTTGCCGAACCAGATCGGGCATTCCCAGCTCTGCACGGTGGTGAATTGAGCGCCTTGCGCCGCCATGGCCTCGTGCAGCGGCGAAAGCCTGATCTGCCGGGTGTTGTCGAAATCAAGCTCCGGCTCGGGGAAACGGCACATATGGGTGACGACTTCGCTCGCCCTCTGGCGGAGATAGGGCCGGCCCGCTTGTGCTTCACCGAAGCGACGGATGTCGAGCTTGGTCACGTCCATGCTCGGCCGTCCGTCCATGATCCATTCGGCGGTCAGGCGGCCCACCGCGCCCGACAGGGCAATCCCGGAAGAGTTCATGCCGGCGGCCACGAACAGGCCGCCAACCGCTGGCGCCTCGCCCAGCACCATCTGCATGTCCGGGGTGAAGCTTTCCGGGCCGTTGATGACGGTGCGCACCTCCGCGGTCTGCATCACCGGAAAGCGCTCCAGGGCGGCCTCCATGTTGGGCTCGATCTGCTCCCAATTGACATCGAATAGGCCGAAGGAGAAATCATCCGGCAGTTCGGCCGGTGACACCGGTATGGCATTGATGTCGAAGAAGCCGAGCAGCAGCCCGCCCACGTCTTCCCGGCCGTAGCACTTCTCGTCATAGGAGAGGAACATGGGCATGTCCCGGGTGATGACGTCGATAGGCTTGGTCAGCAGATAGTGATGCTGAACCGCGTGCAGCGGAATGTGCACGCCGGCCAAGGTGCCAAGGTCCGACGACCACATGCCGGCGGCGATCACCGCATGCTCGCAGATGATCTCGCCGTGTTTCGTCAAGACCGCATGGATGCGGCCGTTTCGGGTGGCGAAGCCGGTGGCCGGCGTATCCTCGAACACCCGGGCGCTTCGCAGCCTGGCGCCGCGCGCCATGGCCGTGGCCAGATCGGTAGGATTGATGCGGCCATCGCCCGGCACCCATAGGCCGCCCTCAAGACCTTTCGCACTGACCACCGGAAGCTTGGCGGCGACCTCCGCCGGCGTCATAGGCTCCAGCTCGATGCCGCGGACCTGGCCCAGCGGCTTGAGGCCACGAAAGATCTCCATCCGCCGCTTCTCGGTTGTGAAGAAAACCCGGCCCGTCTGCCGCCAGCCGAGGGCTTGGCCGGTTTCCGCCTCGAGCTTGGGATAAAGGCCGACCGAATAGGCGATCATGTCGCTGATCAGCGGGTCGGCGCGATAGGTCTCCATGTTCCCGGCAGCATGCCACGTGGTTCCGCTGCCGAGCTTCGAGCGCTCGAGCAGCACCACGTCGGTGCAACCCAGCGCGGCCAAGTGGTAGGCTATGCTGCAGCCGACCACGCCGCCGCCGATCACCACGACACGGGCATGACTGGGCAACTCGGTGCTCATGGATTTCCCCCTGGGCGGCTCACGATGCACCCGTTTTGGCCGGGGCTATCTGCGTTATTGGCCGCTCTCATTCCACATCACTATTTATGCGCGTCTGTTCTCTGTCAAGCAACATTGGTGCATGACAGTGGTTGCGAGATGTGATACCCATGCTGGAGGGACAGGGGTATCGCGCGACAGTCGTAGGGTCGGCCAACAGACAGGCACTGGAGCCGGGTCGTTCTGCCTTTGCTGTAATTCTTCCGGTTCGCCACTAAAGTTGCTTGACCGTTTATCCGGCGTTATTCAGGCTGAGTGCACCACCTCAGCTTTTGCGTAGAAAAACGAGACCAGCACGAGAGCTGTTACTGGGGAGGATATCATGAAACGACAGCTTGGCATTGTGGGCACGCTGGCAGCGCTCGCCCATCTTCTCACGCCGCCAGCACAAGCGACCGAAACGATCGTCTATGCCGGCTATGGTGGCACCTATCAGGAAGCTGTGCGAAAGGGCGCGCTGGAGCCGCTGGCAAAGGAAATGGGCATAACCATCCGCGAAGAGACGATCAGTTCGCTCGCCGATGTGAAGGTGCAGGTGGAAGCCGGCAGTCCTTCGATGGATCTGTCCGAGGCCAATGTGAACGATTGTCTGGTCGGCTCCCAGCAAAACCTTTGGGAACCGCTCGACTATAGCGTCATCGATACGTCCGGCATCGATCCGGCGGTGGTCAAGAAGGACTGGGTGGGCGGCCTGACCAACTGGTCGACGGTGTTGGCCTACAGCACCAAGAAATATGGCGATAATCCGCCGAAGAGCTGGGCTGATTTCTGGGATGTCGAGAAGTTCCCGGGCACGCGGGCCATGTGGAACAACCCCTATCACAACGTGGAAATCGCGCTGCTTGCAGATGGGGTTGCGCCGGACAAGCTCTATCCGCTCGATCTCGAGCGGGCCTTCCGGAAGCTCCGGGAAATCAAGCCGCACATCACGGTCTGGTACACCTCCGGCGGCCAGGCGACCCAGCTCTTGACCGACGGTGAAATCGACATGATGCCGTTCTGGAACGGGCGTGTTGCCAAGGTGATCGAGGATGGTGCGCCGGTGGCCCTCACCTTCAACCAGGGCATCCTCGCCTTCGATTGCATGGTGGTGCCGCGGGGCGCCAAGAACAAGGAACTGGCCATGAAGGTGCTGAACCGGCTGCTCGCGCCGGACATGCAGGCCGCCATCCCCCAATTCATCGCCTATGGTCCCGTGAACAGCAAGGCCTACGAGACGGGCAAGATCACGCCGGAGATCGCGGAGACCCTGCCGTCAGCGCCGCAGAACCTGAAGGTTCAGGTCCCGGTGAATGACGAGTGGTGGGGGGACCTGAAGAACGCCGAGAAGGTCCAGGAAATGTGGACGCAGCTGGTTCAGGAATAGCCGGCCGGCCCACTCGACGAGCTCCTGCCCGCATCGGCCGCGCCGGTGCGGGCGCTGTGCCCCTGGATAGCACACAGGTTCGAATGCGTTCGACATGACCGCCACCACACCTGCGCGTTCACTGCCGATCAAAATCGAGGCGCTTACCAAGGTCTATGGGAGCGCCCATGCCCTGGCCGGCGTCAGCCTCGACATCATGGCAGGCGAGTTCCTGACCTTGCTGGGGCCTTCCGGCTCGGGAAAGACCACGCTGCTGATGGCGCTGGCGGGGTTCGTCCATCCGGATTCCGGCCGCATCAGGTTCGGCGAGACAGAAGTGACCTTGCTGCCGCCGCACAAGCGCAATGTGGGCATGGTCTTTCAGAACTATGCCCTGTTTCCGCACATGACGGTGCTGGAAAACGTCAAGTATCCGCTGAAGCTGCGCGGCATCAAGGGTAGCGAAGCGGAACAGCGCGCCGAACGGGCGCTGGGTTTGGTGCAGCTCGACGGCTTCGGCAACCGCCGGATCGACCAGCTCTCCGGCGGCCAGCAGCAGCGGGTCGCGCTCGCCCGGGCCATCGTCTTCGAGCCGCCGGTCCTGCTGATGGACGAGCCGCTCTCGGCGCTCGACAAGAAGCTGCGCGAGGCGATGCAGGTTGAAATTCGGCGGCTGCACGAGCGCGTCGGCGCAACCACCGTCTATGTCACCCACGACCAGCACGAAGCGCTGGCCATGTCCGACCGGGTGGCGGTTCTGAGCCAGGGGCGGTTGCAGCAAGTCGGGCCGCCTGAAGAGATCTACCAGCACCCCGCCAACCTGTTCGTGGCGGACTTCATCGGCGATTCCCACGTATTCCCGGTTCAACGGGAAAACGGCCGGATCCTGCTTGGATCGCGTCCATTGAACCCGCCCGGTTCGATCCCGGACGGGCCGCTGATGCTGGTGGTGCGGCCGGAGAAGCTCAACCTGCTGAATGGACCGTCGAGCTCCGACATGAACGAACTGGACGGGCTTGTGAGCCGGAAGGTTTTCGTGGGCGATGCGGTCATCGTCTTCGTTACGCTGGCAAACGGCCCGGAGCTCACGGTCAAGGTTCAGACGCGGCACGGCCTGACCGATACGCTTCCTGATCCCGGCCAGCCCATCAGGCTCGGTCTGCACCAGGCCGACACGATCCTGCTGCCGGCGGAGAGGTGAGGCGCATGGTCAATCCACCCGTGAACGGCGAAGCGCTGCGCGCCTATGCCCGCAAGGAATACTGGAGCGTCCTCGCCTTGAGCTTTCCGGCGCTCCTGCTGGTTTCAGTCGTGCTTTTTCTCCCGACCGGATGGCTGTTCGCCTTGTCGTTCTTCGACGATGCCGGTCAGTTGTCCTTGGTGAACTACCAGCGCCTGGTCGAGCAGCCGTCCTATCTCCGGGTGTTCCAAACCACGTTCCTGCTCAGCCTGGCCGTCACCTTCTTCACCGTGCTCATCGGCTATCCCCTGGCCTATCTGCTGTCGCAGCTGCCCCGGCGCGTCGCCAATTTCTGCCTGCTGGCGGTTCTGCTGCCGTTCTGGACGTCGCTTCTGGTCCGCACCTATGCGTGGCTGGTGCTCCTCCAGCGCAACGGTCTCATCAACACCACGCTTCGGGATCTCGGGCTGACGGACGAGCCGCTCCGGCTGGTGCACAACTTCAC